>CACYCX010000036.1 GCA_902772975.1 uncultured Spirochaetaceae bacterium | reverse complement strand
TTTTGCAATCGCTGATAAAGACGGTAAGCCAACAGAAGACAAGCTTACTGTTTACACTACCCGTGCCGATACACTTTTCGGAGCAACATATATGGTAATTGCGCCGGAACACGCTCTTGTTGCGCGCCTTACTACAGACGAGCACAAATCAGAGGTAGAAGCCTATATTGAGGCAGCCGCAAAAAAAAGCGATCTGGAAAGAACGGACCTTGCTAAAAACAAGACCGGTGTATTTACAGGAAGCTACGGCATTGACCCGGTAAACGGCGCGCTCATACCAATCTGGATTTCAGATTATGTTTTGACTTCGTACGGTACAGGCGCGATTATGGCAGTTCCGGCGCATGATGAACGCGACTGGGATTTTGCAAAGAAATTTAATCTTCCGATAATCAAGGTTGTTGCGACAAAAGAAGAAATCGCTTCGCTTGCAGACGGAGATGAAAAGAAAGGCGCAGAGCTTTTGCGCGAAGCTGCGAAAAATCCTGATGAATACAAAAAGCTCGTTGCGTCTCATCCTGATGTATTCGGAATTGCCTCTGAATGTACTTCTGCAAAAGACGGATATGCAATCAATTCAGAGCAGTTTACGGGACTTCCAACAAAAGAAACAATTCCGGGCATGATTAAATGGCTCGGTGAAAAAGGAATCGGCAAGAAGGCTATAAACTACAAGCTCCGTGACTGGGTTTTCAGCCGTCAGAGATATTGGGGCGAGCCTATTCCGCTTGTACATTGTCCAAAGTGCGGTACTGTACCTGTTCCGGAATCAGAGCTTCCGCTTGAGCTTCCGAATGTAAAGACATATCAGCCGACAGGTACGGGCGAATCTCCGCTTGCAGGAATTGACGAATGGGTTAACTGCAAGTGTCCGGTTTGTGGAGAAGATGCAAAGCGCGAGACAAATACAATGCCTCAGTGGGCAGGAAGCTGCTGGTATTACCTCCGCTATCTTGATGCTGTAAACGACAAGGAATTTGCTGATAAAAAGGCAATCGAATACTGGATGCCTGTTGACCTTTATGTTGGTGGCGCAGAGCATGCCGTACTTCACCTTCTCTATTCAAGATTCTGGCATAAGGTACTTTTCGACCTTGGCGTAGTAAACACAAAGGAACCGTTCCAGCGCCTTATCAATCAGGGAATGATTACTTCATTTGCATACCAGAGGCAGAACAAAACTCTTGTTCCTACAGATGAAGTTGAAGAAAAAGAGCCGGGCGTGTTTGTAGAAAAAGCCACGGGCGAAAAGCTTGAGCAGGTTGTAGCAAAGATGTCCAAGTCGCTCAAGAATGTCGTAAATCCTGATGAAGAAATCAAAAAATATGGCGCAGACAGCGTCCGCATGTACGAAATGTTTATGGGACCGCTTACAATGTCAAAGCCTTGGAGCACACAGGGAATCGTCGGAATTCACCGCTTCCTTGAAAAGGTCTGGACTGTCAGCGAAAAGCCGCTTTGCGACATTGACATAACAGGCTCGATTTCAGATCCGGCATTGCAGGAAACACGCAAGGTATTTGCAAAAACAGTACAGAAGGTAACGGAAGATACAGCTTCTCTTAACTTCAACACTGCGATAAGCCAGATGATGATTTTTATAAATACAGTCGCAAAGCTTAACGAAATTCCGCGCGCAATGTGGAGCGATTTTGTAAAGCTGCTTTCTGTATACGCGCCGCATCTTGGCGAAGAGCTTTGGGAAAAGCTTGGAAATACAAATACGATTGCTTACGAAAAGTGGCCGTCATTTGATGAAAAATTTGCGGCAGACGACAAGAAGACAATCGTCGTAATGATTAACGGCAAGCTCCGTGATAAGTTTGAAGCCGCGCCTGATACAAACGAGGAAGAGCTTAAAAAGCTTGCATTTGATACAGACGGTGCAAAAAAATTCATGGAAGGTAAGTCAATCGTAAAGGTAGTCTGCGTTCCGAACAAGCTTGTAAATATCGTAGTTAAATAAAGCAGGCCTTTAAAATAATAAAAGCGGCGGTTAAAGA
>CACYCX010000035.1 GCA_902772975.1 uncultured Spirochaetaceae bacterium | reverse complement strand
TCTTTCGTCTGACCACCTTCAAGAATGCAGTCTTTATGAGGAAAAACAAGTTCGACATCATTCTTCGACGAAACAAAATTGCCGTTTGAATCTGTCAGACCGATTTTGTTTTTGTACATTGTGTAACTGTCAGGCAAGAAGGACTTATTCTGCAAAATCCGACAAAATTTAACTTTATCAAACACAAGAGTTCCGTTCACATCAACAAAAAAAGCCGTTTTTGTTTTTTCATTCTTTATCAGAATTTCAATCAGAGACGGATTCATTTTTTCTGCCGCTTCAAGAACAGCGGAACGGAGCAATTTTCCGTCCGACGAGCAGAATGTTTTTTCTTCCGACAAAAGGTTTTCAGTATAAGTGAAGATGTTTTCCCGTGACATGATTCTTAATCCTTAAATTTAAGCAAAAACATAAATTACTTACATTTAATCATAAACAATTATCTGTGTAAATGAGTAATATTGAATACTAATCAGTATTTTTAAGTAATCATCAAATTATGAGTTTTAAGGAAAATGTAAAATACGAACTTGATTGCAGAGGAATGATGATAAAAGAACTTGCAATTCTATCAGGAATAAGCCGTCGTACTCTCGACAATTACCTTCGTGAAAATGAAAGTCAGCCTACTGTAGAAAATGCTGTTAAAATTGCAAAAGCTCTGGGTGTTACAACGGAATATCTTGTTACTGGTAACGAAGCTGATAAAAATGTAAAAAGAATTGCTCCTGAACTTCCCGAATTCGACTTGAAACTCTGTAAAAAATACTATTCTACAATCCAAGAACTTAATGCAATTCCCGATAACGCAAAAAACCTTCTGTGTAAATTAATTTCTGAGTGGAAAGAAAAATGATTCAAAATCTCTCGGGCTAGGGATATGTAGGGCGGCGAGCCGGCCGCCGCAACGAAGTGAAGAGGCTGGAGCGATAGCGGAACCTGGAATAGCCCGACCAGTTATGACAGACGAAGGCTGACATAACTGGGAGCCTCCATATTATTCACTCTTTGCAATGTATGAATCCGAAGAAAGAAGATTCGATATGTGATTATTAAGTTCAACTATTGCTTTTACGGAAGGATTATCAGACTTTAGTGAATCTTTTTTTTCTGAGGATAAGACAGTATCTTTTATTCTAAACAAGCGATTCTTCAAGGACATAATTATGTATTCAATTCAATAAGTTCTGGAGCTGCAAAGCGAACACATTCAAATAAGGCATCAAGAGAACCGCCTTCAAGCACGAGACTAGGAATATCATCACTTTGTGCAATCCAAACACTAGTTTTATCATCCCATGTAAAATTTACTCTGTATTACATAAAAGCACTTTTCATTTATATTATATCACATATTAAAATCTAGAACAAACAGATTGATTCTACGAAAATGAACAATGCGCAGAGTATTTTGCCACTGTTCCGCCCAAGGTGAAATTCCGGCCTCGTTGATTTTATCAGCGCAAATGTGTAAGATTTTTCTATTATGAAGAAAAATTCTGCTTTTGATATGGAGAAGTTCGCAGAAGATAAAATTCATGCGATAGATGCAAAATTTGAGGCTCAGAAAATTGCTTTTGCGCCGCTTTCGTTTCAGGCAGTACGCGCCTTGCTCGAACTGGGAATCATGCAGGCAATCAATGAAGCCGGCGAAGATGGAATTACAGTCGACGAGCTTGTAAAAAAGACAGGCGTTTCTGAATATGGAATAAAAGTCCTTTCCGAAATGGCAGTGGGAATGTATGTTCTTAAGCTGCGCGTTATCGATGGAAAAGAGCGGCTTTATATGGGAAAAACAGGCTGGTTCCTGCTTGAAGACAACCTTACAAAAGTCAATTTCAATTTTACAAATGATATCTGCTACAAGGGCGCTTTTGATTTGCTTGATTCAGTTAAAAACGGAAAGCCGGAAGGATTAAAGGTTTTTGGCGACAAGTGGACAACGATTTACGAAGCGCTTTCTACGCTTCCAGAGCGCGAGAAAAAAAGCTGGTTTGATTTTGACCATTTCTATTCTGACATTGCATTCCCTGAGGCGCTCCCGATTGTGTATGCGGAAAAACCAAAGGTTCTGTTTGATATAGGCGGAAATACTGCAAAATGGGCGATTGCAAGCTGCAAGTATGATCCTGATGTAAAAGTAAAGATTATCGATTTACCGGGCCAGACCGCAGTTGCAGAAAAGAATGCCCGCGAAGCCGGCTTTGCTGACAGAATCAGTACATACGCCGGAAACATCCTTGCCGAAACTACAAAGCTTCCTGATGGCCCGGATGCAGTGTGGATGAGCCAGTTCCTTGACTGCTTTTCGCTTCAACAGGTAACGAAAATATTAAAGAAAGTCCATGCGGCCGCAAAGCCGGAGACTGATGTGTATGTTTTAGAGCCGCTTTGGGATCAGCAGAGATTTGAAGCCGAAAGCTATGCGCTTCAGGCAACATCACTTTATTTTACATGTATGGCAAACGGAAACAGCAAAATGTACCGTTATGGCGAATTAAAGGATGCGATAGAGCAGGCCGGATTTGCGCTTAAGTGCGCCCATCACAATCTTGGTTCAAACTGCTATTCACTGCTTGTTTTCAGAAAGAAATAATATGAATTTATTTGTGAATAAAATTTGTGCCTGGGCTCCGGGAATTGAAGGTGAACAGGATTGGAAAGACTGGGCAGCCGGAAAAAAGCAAATTCTTTTGGAACGGACAGCTCCTGCACTTGAATTTACCGAAGCTACATTCCGGCGAAGATTGAGTCAGATTTCAAAAATGACCGTTCAGGTAATTCACGACCTGTTTGCCCAATCCGGAACGGACAGGCGCACAAAAGTAGTTTTTATTTCACGGCGCGGCGAGATAGAGCGCGAATTCAAAGTAAACAAAACTTTAATCGAAGATAACGAAATTCTTCCGGCATCATTCTCGCTTTCTACATTTAATACGCCGATTGCGCTTGCTTCAATTGCAGAAAAGCTTACAGGCGGTTACAGCGCCATTTATCCATCTAAAGGCGATTTTAAGCAGGGCTTCCTTGCCGCCAGTGCGCCTGTCCTTTCTGGTGCAGAAAAGCAGATTGCTCTTGTATATGCCGACGAGCTTGTTCCGGACGCATATCAGGGATTTTTGCCGGAAGAAAACATTCCGCTTGCTTTTGCGATGATAATATCTTTGCAAAAAGAAAACAGCAGCGTGATGATAGACGATAGAAAAATTTCTGAAAGTCCTGTAATATTTTTGAGAGAGATTTTAAAAGAACTGTAATGTTCGTAAATAAATAAAAAGTAGGGGAAACTGATATGAAGCAGATACGAGACCCAAGATATATTCCGGAAAATTATCCGCCGATTGACAATCCGATTCTGTATGCATTCCGCGTAGTGCGTAAGCTTTTTGTTGTAGGATTTTTTGGATTGGGAACAGTAATTGTTGTTGCGCTGTGCTTTCCGTTTATCAGGCTGTTTGCTCACGGACGCGAAAATTTCAGAAAAGCCGGACATCATTTTATTTCACTGACGCTTGATTTTTATGTTCATGTAATGAAGTGGATAGGCATTTCGCTTTACCAAATTGATGATTTGCAGCGCATGCGGAATTTAAAAGGATGCGTAATTGTTGCAAACCATCCGTCCTTGCTTGATGTTATCTACACATTCACCTTTAACCGTAATGCAGACTGCATTGTAAAGGCCGACTTGAATAAAAGCTGGGTCAGCGGCGTAGTAAAAAATCTTTATATTTCAAACAATGTTGATTTTGACGTAATGCAGGAAGAATGCGTGCGCTGCTTGAAGGAAGGAAGCAATCTTATTATATTCCCGGAAGGAACACGCTCGCCCTATCACGGTGAACCAAATCCGTATAAAAAAGGCGCGGCACGAATTGCACTTGCCGCCGGCGCAAATGTTCAGCCGATGCATATTGGTGGAGGCATAAAATATGGTCTTGGAAAATACGAGCCAATGACCTGGGCGCCTCACGATGGTCCGTACCGCTACGAGTTTACCGTATTGCAGCAGATTGATATACATAAGTATGACGGGCTCGCTCCGCAGATTGCCGCCAAGCGCCTTACAGACGATATGCGCGACATTATCGAAAACAAGCGCAAGTAGCTTCAATCAAGCAGGCGCAAATCAAAAAAAGCCGCCCGGTGCGCGAAACGCAAATTGCATTTCACAATCGGACGGCTTTTGTTTTAATTTACAAATCCGTTATTTGCTCAGCAAATTGTTCAGGTGCTTAATGAATACGGCAGGCTCTTTAAGCTCAACGCCTGCAATCAAAAGCGCCTGGCTTAAAAGAACTTCTGAAACATCAGCAATCATGGCTTCATCATCAGATTCCTTGATTTTGTTTACAATCGGATGGTCGCCGTTGATTTCAAGAATCGGTTTTGTCTCAGCAAAATTGCCCTGACCCATTGCCTTCATCATGCGTTCCATCTGGTAGCTCGGATCGTTTTCGTCAACAACGATGCATGAAGGATTTTCGCCGCTCAATGTTTTAGAAAGCTTAACGTCCTTTACGCGTTCTCCAAGTGCCTTCTTGATTTTCTCAACAACAGGCTTGAATTCTTCTTCCTTCTTTTTTGCTTCTTCCTTATCGCCGCCGAGGTCCTCGTCACTTCCTGCGCGGTTTACAGCCTTAAGCTCAAAGTCCTTGTACTTTCCGTAGCTCGGGAAAACAATTTCATCAATGTCATCTGCCATTACGAGAACTTCAAATCCCTTTGCTGTGTATGCTTTAAGAAGCGGATTTTCGCGGAGATTCTTTTCGTCAGTTCCAGTGATGTAGTAAATTGATTTCTGATCCGGCTTCATGCGCTGAACATAATCTGCAAGGCTTGTCCAGTTGTCTGTTCCAGTTCCGCTTGCGTCAGTTGATTTGAACCTGATGATTTCTGCAATCTCATCGCGGTTTGCATAGTCACCGTAAAGGCCTTCCTTCATCGGGCGGTTGAAGTTCTGAACAAACTTATTCCATTTTTCAATTGCTTTCTTTTCATCATCAGAGCGCTTAGATTCCTCTGTCTTGCGTGCCTTGTCTGCGGCTTCTCCCATCCTCTTGAATTCAGAAAGAAGCTTTTTAACTGAAGCAGTTTTGATTGTAGAAAGGATTCTGTTCTGCTGAAGAATTTCGCGGCTTACGTTAAGCGGAAGGTCTTCTGAATCGATGATACCGCGGACAAATCTTAAATATGCCGGAAGCAGCTCGCGGTCATCATCTGTAATGAATACACGCTTAACATAAAGCTTTACGCCGCTTTTGTAATCTGCCTGATACATGTCGAACGGAGCCTGCTGCGGAATGTAGAAAAGCGTTGTGTATTCCTGCGAACCTTCCGCGTGTGTGTGAATGTAAGTAAGCGGGTCTGTTCCGTCGTGGCTGATTGTCTGATAGAAATCGTTGTAATCTTTTTCCTTAAGGTCAGTCTTTGCTCTCTTCCAAAGCGCACTTGCTGAGTTAACCTGATCAACCTTGTTTTCAGTTGAAGTAACATTTCCCTTGTCGTCATATTTATTCTGGTCATAGTGAAGGTAAATCGGGAATGCAATGTGATCTGAATAGCGCTTGATGAGCTCTTCAATTTTCCAGCGGCTTGCGTATTCTTTACTTTCGTCGTTCAAGTGCATTTCAATTGCTGAACCAGTAAGGTCTGCGTTGTTAAAGCCGTATTTTTTTGCAGCAACATTGTCTGCCGTAATTTCTTCGATGTCGTAAGAATTTGTTCCGTCGCTTGTCCAGTGATAAATCTTTTTGTCCGGATCACCTGCGCGGCGTGTGTAAACATCAATCTGCTTTGCGGCCATAAATGCTGAATAGAAGCCTACGCCGAACTGACCGATAAGTGATGAATCCTTTGCGTCTGTCTCGCTTAATTTTTCGATAAAGGCCTTTGTTCCAGAGCGTGCGATTGTTCCGAGGTTGTTGTTGAGGTCTTCCTCGTTCATACCGATACCGCTGTCCTGAACAGTAAGAATCTGATTTTTTTCGTCAAAAGTGATGTCGATTTTTGGCGTAAAAGTTATGCTTTTGTATGCTTCATCAGAAACTGTAAGATATTTCAGTTTGTCCAATGCATCTGACGCGTTAGAAACGATTTCGCGCAGGAAAATATCCTTATTTGAATACATTGAATGGATGATGAGTTTGAGAAGCTGATTGACTTCTGTCTGAAACTGATGTTTTGCCATATTAAAATGCCTCTTTTATATTAGACTTTGGTTTAAATCTAATAATAAAAGAAGCAATCGGCAAGTAGAAAATTTACTATAAATTGTGTCAGATTACGGCAAGTGAATGATTTCGCGAGGCTTTGAACCATTTGCAGGGCCTACAATGCCCCTTTCTTCCATTTCCTCAACAAGCCGCGCCGCGCGGTTATATCCGATTTTCAGCCTGCGCTGAATATACGACGCAGATGCTTTACCGGCCTCAACCACAATATTAAGCGCCTTTGAGTAAAGAGGGTCGTCGCCGCCATCAAAAAGGCTTGGCTCTGCGTCTTCCACATCATCGTCCTCAACAAAAATCTCGTCGTCTATGTATTCAGGTTCGCCGAATTGCTTAACCTCATTTACGACATTTTCAACTTCATTATCAGTTACAAGCGTTCCCTGAATTCGTTTTGGGAACGGATCTGCAGCGCTTGAGTAAAGCATGTCGCCTTTGCCCAAAAGCTTTTCGGCGCCTGTCTTATCGATGATGATTCCAGAATCCTGACGGCTTGCAACCATGAACGCAATTCGGCTCGGAATGTTTGCTTTAATCAAACCGGTAATTACATTAACAGACGGACGCTGCGTTGCCAGAACAAGATGGATTCCGACAGCGCGGCTCATAGCAGCTAAACGCGCGATAGTCGATTCCAGTTCTTTGCCTGTTGTTGCCATCAAATCGGCAAACTCGTCGATTATCACGATGATATACGGAAGCTTTTCCGCTGCAATATTGCGCTCCTGAATTCTGTTGTTGTACGAAATAATGTCACGCACACTCATTCTGTCGAGGAGCGCATAGCGGCGTTCCATTTCGCACAAACAATACTGCAATGCCTGTAGCGCGCGTTTTGGTTCTGTAATGACAGGCGTAAGAAGATGCGGAATGTCGTTATAAAGCTTGAGTTCAACAACCTTCGGGTCAATCAGAACAAGCTTAACCTGCTGCGGTGAGCGCTTATAGAGAATTGAAAGCAGCATAGAGTTTACGCAGACAGATTTTCCGGCACCAGTAGAACCTGCGATAAGAAGGTGCGGTGTTTTTGCAAGATCGATAACCTGCGGATCGCCTGAAATGTCTTTTCCCAAAATTACCGGAATTGACATTTTGTTGAATGCAGGAAGGTTCATCTCGATTATTTCGCGGAAGCTTACTACAGCGCGCTTTTTATTCGGGACTTCGATTCCCATTGCGTGCTTTCCCGGAATAGGAGCTACGATACGGATTGAGCTTGCGGCAAGGCTTAGTGCGATATTGTCCTGCAGCGCCACAATTTTATTCAGACGGACTCCGGGAGCTGGAAGAATTTCAAACATTGTAACTACAGGGCCCTTTCTGATTCCTGTAACTTCAGCTTCGATTCCAAATTCGTTGAGCGTCTTTTTTAAGTCAACGCCGGCCTGTTTTGTTTCGTCGTCAATAATCCAGTACTGCTGGTCGGCGTACTGCTCAAGGATGTCGGTCGGGATAATGTACGGGCCCTTTTTCACAGGGCGTTTAGGCGCTGCAGGGATTTCGGGTTCGTCCGCTGGTTTTGTGGAAGACGCTGATTCGTGGCGGCTGTTTTTTGCAACGAGCGTGCGTGTGTTTTCGTAGTCGTTGAATTTTTCGTCGAGCTTAACTACAGCGTCGTTTCGGTTTTCGTCGTCGTCATACATGCCGGAATCTTCGTCATCAGAAATGATTTCGTCACCGTCAATGCTGATGTCAAAATCTTCTTCATTGGATTCCGATTCCGCGTCTAATTCAGATTCGTCAAATTCATCTTCTGAATTTTCATCCGCATCATTTTCAATTTCATCAAAAGAAGATTCTTCAGATGAACTTTCGTATGAGTCATTTGATTCATCATAAGGCTGTTCTTCATCTTCAAATTCATCCTGATTTTCGATGTATTCTTCCGGAACAAATTCTTCGTCAGAAACTTCTTCGCCGACTGTGGCTTCGTTTTCTGTAAAGTCAGGAATTTCGATTTCGTCTTCAATCTGCGGTTCTGCAAAATCATCGCTTAATTCACTTGAAATGGAAGTCTTTTCTGAAAGCTCTGACGCATCGATTGTAGACGGGTCAAGAAGATCGTCTTCGTAATGAATTGATTCATCAAGTCCTGTTAAATCTCCGTCGATGTCGCTGTCGTCAAATTCCTGGAAGCTGTCGTCTGTGTCAGGCGTAAACTTAACCTGGCGCGACTGAATTATAAGGTCATCGTCTTCGAGAATGTCTTCCTGAATTGCCGATGATTTGTATGAATCAATGTTGAATACTTCGTCAAAATTTTTAGGCTGGGCTGCTGGCTTTTCATCAGAAATTTCGAGGTCCTGATTTTCTGCTTCCAGTTCCTCTGAAGTCAAACCGTAAAATGATTCATCAACCGGGTCTTCTTTTTTTAAAGCGGCTTTTTCTTCTTCCTCTTTTTTCTTTTTTTCCTGATCAAGAATTTTTTCTGCTTCACGCGCTTCGTTAAACGCAGAAAGACGGTGCATCTCACTTTCGTTTGAATTCAAAAGATAATTGTCGTTTCTTTTCTGGTACAGTCCGGGCACAACACTGCTGTCCTCATCTTCTTCAGGAAGCTCTATTGATTTTGCTTCAGGCGGATTCTGAGTCAGATCTGTGTACATTTTGAATTTGCGCGGCACAACGATTTTTTCATCTTCCTCGCGCTGCTTTTCTGCCTGAGTTTTTACAGCCTCAAGATTAAGTGAATCAAAGGCGTGGGCATATTCGTTTTCGATGATTTTTGGAGTAACTTCCTTCCAGTTGTCTTTTGTAATTTCCAGATCATCTGAATTTAAATTTTCAGATGGCGGAATTTCAGAGAAGGTATTTTCTTGTACGGGAATGTCGTCTTTATCCTCTTCATCTTTTGCAATTTGATTTTTTATTCCGCTGCCTATTCCGATATCTGTGGCGTTATCTGTTTCGTCGTTTTCTGCATTTTCGATTGCATTGTCTTTTAGGTTAGCGTTAATTTCGCTTTCAATTTCATCTTTATCCAGAAGCGGGAATTGTCCGTCGCTTTCTTTTTTTGTAAACGTATATTTTAATTCATTTAAGTTGTTGTGAGAAACTGAATCTTCTTTTCCAAAGCGGATTTTTTCTGCAACGATTCCCGCAATCAGATATTCAATCAGCATTATAAGGGCTGCAATCGTAATCGTAAGGACAATACGTAAAACTGTAAACGGAGTCATCACCGAATAATATGTTCCGTCCGCGTTCATGATAGAAAAGATTTTTGCCATCGAGTGATAAATTTTTTCTATTACAACAGCCGTAAAAAATGGCACCAGACTGAAGCTCAGATAAACGCATTTTCTGAAAGAAAAAGTTGACGCAAGGCATGTAAAGGCTGATGCAAGAAGATAAACCGGTACAAGGATACTGCAGAAGCCATAGGCATTCCTCAGCATGCGGCCAGTTCCTGCAATCAGACTGTACGCAAACCCTGTGTTTGTTCCAAAGTCAAACAGCGATACGAGAAGTGATATTGTAAAGAACATTGACAGAATAAAAAGCAATGCCCCTGTTATTTTTGAATAAAAATTATATTTTTTCATAGCTCACCATAAAGAGTATAATCCGCTTATATTATCGGCATTCAAAAAAAGGAATTTAGCGGTTTTTATAGTGAGTGTGCAAGATGAAAAAAGGCGTTTATTTTCTGAATTCAAGAATTTGCTTTACGATTTCAACAGCTTTTTTTTGCTCGTCCTGAGATAAATTTTCTAATGCTTCAATAGTAGAATGATATTTTTTGAACAGTTCAATTTGATGAGATTCTTCTTCGGCAGAAACTTTACTGCTATTTTTAGTTTCCGGTAAATCAAGCAGATATTCGAGCGAAACATTAAGGGACTTAGAAATCTTAAGAGCATCTATGGCGAAAGGCTGGGAGGCGCGTTCTATTGCGCGGTTGATGGTGCACAGCGCCACTTGCTGTTAGTAAGATAAATCTTCCGTCATTTTTCAAAAATAATAAAATCTTGGAGGGGTTTATGTTAGAAACATTTGCTAAAACATTTGAAAAAATGTGTTCAATTTGTGCAGGAGTGAACTATATCATCTTCTGTGTTTTAGGTGGAATAATCGGATACTTTATTGGTTATCATATTCTTTATGATTATGAAGCTTTACTGTTTATTGGATTTATTATTATTGGCGTTCTAATTGCACACATTAATTATAAATGTGATAACTTTTGGATTTATTGCTCAAATTACTGAGATTAGAAGAAATCTAGAAAAATTGAATTCTGATAAAAACATTCAAATGTAATATCTGTTTGAAAATTTAAAAATCCAGCCAAGTCAAACTTGTCTGGATTTTTATTTGACAAAAAGTTAGCATAAATGCTAACATATAATTATGTACAGAAAAGTTACATTCTATAAAACTCTAGACGGGAAATGTCCTGTTGCAGAATTTATAGATTCTCAGCCATCAAAAGTTGCTCAGAAAATCGCATGGGTTCTTAAAGCTGTTCAGGAATTGGAAAAGATTCCAAAAACATACTTTAAGAAAATAACAGATACGGATTTCTATGAAGTCAGAATCGAGGTTAGTGGAAATATTTACAGGTTTTTGGGATTTTTCCATAACGGAAATATCGTAATTCTTACAAACGGTTTTCAAAAGAAAACACAGAAAACTCCTGCAAATGAAATTGAAATTTGCAAAGAGCGCATGAAAGAACTTTTAAGTAGGGGTACAAAAAAATGAAAAAAGGAACATTTGATTTAGATGATTATATTAATCAGAGAAAAGAAAAAGATTCTGAATTTGCAGCTGGATTCGATGTCGGTTATGAAGAATTCAAAATCGGAATGATGATAAAAGAAATGCGTCTTGAAAATGGAATGACACAAGAGCAGCTTGCAGAAAAACTTGATACGAAAAAAAGCGTTATCTCAAGAATGGAAAATCATTCTGAGGATATTAGACTTTCAACTTTGCAGAAAGTAGCTTCTGTATTCGGAAAGCAGCTTAAAGTTGCAATGCTGTAATATAGCCTGAAGCTCGATATAAATTTATCTACATCTAAAAAAACTTGTATGTTTTACTTTGAATCTTTAGTTTTGGGCGGTGTATTTTTTTGCTCTTAAGTCCTATTTTCATGCTGGAAAAAGTTAATATTATGATGGAACTGGACTTCAATTTTATAGATATCAAAAAAAAATCCGTGACATAATAAAGCCATATAGGAGTGCTAATATACCACAGATTATACCTATCCGAGACTTGAAAGCCGGAAGAGTTTCTGATGTGGACGATTCGATTTCTGAAATAAAGGAAAAATATGGCCTATAAAGTTCAAATTGCAGATTCAGCTAAAGCACATCAGATTCGATGCAATCGGATAACGGACAAGCGATAGTAACGGCGGCGGAGCCGTTCTGGAGCAAAAGCGGAAGAATGGAGCCGAGAGGCGGAACCGTGGATAGCGCGGTTTTTGCGGAGCAAAAATGGCCCCTTGAAAAACAACCCTAGCATTTTTACATTGTAGAGTGAAAATTTGTGTGGTATAATCGAATTTATGAAAGAGTCAGTTGTAAAGAAATTCGGCATTCTTACTTCAGGAGGTGATGCCCCTGGACTGAACGCCGCAATACGGGCTGTATGCCGCGCAGGTATTATTGAATATGGCATGAAAGTCGTAGGAATCAAAAATGGTTACCGCGGCTTGATTCAGGGAAACTGCATTCCGCTTGAAACAAAGGACTTGACCGGTCTTTTAACGGAAGGCGGCACATTTTTGGGAACATCTCGAGAAAAGCCTTTTAAGGCAAAGGAGCCTGATCCTGAAACCGGACTTATGCCTGTTGAGGCAATCCGCAAAAATTACAAGAAATGGGGACTTGATGCTCTTGTCTGCCTCGGCGGAAACGGAACAAATACAACTGCAAGCCAGCTTTCAAAGGTCGGCCTTAATGTAATCGGGCTTCCTAAAACAATTGACAACGATATTGCTCATACCGATATGACCTTTGGATTTCATACGGCGCTTGATGTGGCAACCGAAGCGATTGACAGAATTCATACGACAGCGCACAGTCACAGCCGTATTATGATAATCGAAGTGATGGGTCATAAAGCAGGCTGGCTCGGCTTATACAGCGGCATCGCAGGCGGCGGCGATGTAATCCTTATTCCGGAAATCCCTTACGATATCAAAAGCGTGGCTCGTGCCGTAAAGGCGCGGCGTGATGCTGGAAAAGAATTTTCTATCGTAATCGTCGCTGAAGGCGCCCTCTCAAAGGAAGAGGCTAAGCTTGATAAAAAGGAGTTCAAGAAAGCGCGCTTAAATATGCCGTACTCAATCGGATACCGTGTAGCAAAGGAGCTTGAGGAAGAAACCAAGCTTGAGTCGCGCGTTTCTGTTCTGGGATACCTTCAGCGGGGCGGTACTCCAAGCCCTTATGACCGTGTACTAGCCAGTCAGTATGGTGTAGCCGCCGCCGATTTTCTGGCACGCGGCGAGTTTGGCAAGCTTGTAGCATTGCAGAACGGAAAAATGGTAGGCGTTCCGCTTGAAGATGTGGCTGGAATTGTAAGGACAGTTCCGCTTGATCATCCGATGATTCAGGCAGGCCGTAATCTGGGCACCTGCTTTGGCGATTGATTGCTACTACTGCTAATATCCGCAAACATATAGAAGATTATCGTGAAATCAAATTACAAATGCAGAATCTGCGCAAAATGCCTTGGAATGGGCTGTGGCGACGAGCTTCCCGGAATGGGCGGCGTTGACGGCGGCTTTAATTTTAAGGCTAATTGCGCCGGATGGAAAAAGCTTCTTGAAAATCCTGAATTGAAGCAAAAGGCCGCTCCATTTATTGAAGAACTGAGTGGCGGCGAAAAATTATCCGATGGAGAGAAATCTTGTGGTGGCGAGAAATTTTGCCGCGGTGAAAAATCTCGCGGCAGTGAACAATATCGCGGCGGGAATTTCTTCAAAAAAATCCGCCTTGCTCCGATGACGGGCGCGCAGGAAAATATCGGTTGGCCTGATGAGCAGGGCTTTTACGAACCGTTTTTCCGTTTTGTAAAGTCATTAGGTTCGCCGCTTTCGATTGGGGACGGTTGTCCGGACGAAAAGCTTTTATATGGAATAAAAGCAGCAGAGGCTGTAAGTGATTTTTCCTGCGCTGTATTTTTAAAGCCTTATCCCAACGAAAAAATTTTTGAGCGAATCGAATGGAGCCGCCATGTCGCTTCTGTTTTTGGAATCGATATCGACGCCTACAATATCGTTACGATGCGGAACAAGGTTCATCTTGAAAAAAAGACCGCCGCTTTGTTGAACGAAGTCCGCCGTGCAGCAAAGGTTCCGTTTGCCGTTAAGGGCGTTTTTACACAAAGCGACATTGAGCTTGTAAAGGAGCTTAAGCCCGAAATAATTTTTATTTCAAATCACGGCGGTCGTGTTGATAATCACAGGGAAAGCACGGCGGAATTTCTGGCGGCGAATATTAAGGAATTAAAAAATTACTGCGACAAAATCTGGGTTGACGGCGGAATAAGGGATGAAGAAGATGCAGCCGTCGCCTTTGCACTTGGTGCTGATGAAGTTCTTGCCGGCCGCCTTTTTGTAAGGGAATTTTTAAAAGAGGTGTGCTAATAACGGAATTATCCCAATATGTACTTCATGAAATCAGTCGATTTTTTCGGCTGATTTTTTTTACTTTTTTAGAAACTTTACGGCAGTTAGCACCTATAATATATGCAGGAGGAACAATAAATGTACAGTAATTGTTTATTTGAAGCAATAAAGGCAAAAATCAAAGACCCAAAGAATGTACATATTTTCAGAGTTCCTAAAAAGTTCGGTGGTGGTGCTACCCATTTTATGTGGTATGACGGTAAAAAATACTATCATTCCGTAATGACTGATAAAACAAATATAAAATGGTATAAAAAACTGTGGCACAATCAAGAAATAAAAGAGATTGATGAAGCTATTTTTAATGCGTTTATTTTGAATAAATTAAGTGTACTTCCTGTAGAAAAGGTTAGAAAGACTGCAAAACAATTAAAACTTAGAATTATGGACATATCTAGTAATTATCATCACTCAACGTCTCATGATCCGATTCTACCTAATATTGAAGATGTTGAGTTTCTGAGAAAGGTCTTTAGAAAAGAACCGAAATTTAAAGTCGTAAAATATTTTTCTATTTCAGACAGAGACATGCAGATTTTAACTTATGATGAATTGATAAAAAGCATAAATGAACGAGTAACTTTAGATTGGAAAATTATTGGTATTTACGAAGAAGAATTTGCTCCTTTATACAAAAGATGCTGCAGTTTTGCAACTGCAGATTTTTTAAACGGTAATGAATAGGCCTATCTGTTTATATTTTTTACAGATACGATTCGAACATCCTTAAAATCACTTCTTAATTTATTTTCTTTCACAGTCCTTCATGTGGAATAAAGCAGATTTATGACAGGACTTTTTCTGGCAATAAAATCCCTGGTCATGGTTTATTTGCAGAACTTTGCATTAAGGCTGGATACAAGGTTTTGGATATTGATGAGTATCTTTCAGGTTCATTGAAACCCGAAATACGCCATAAAATATTAATAATAAAAGAATATTCCCTCATAAAATAGGCGTACAATTGTATTATTCACTCATAAAATGGTAATTTTCTTGTGAAATTCACTCACATTTTAGTAAAAGTGTGCTATAATGTACCTCAGTGAGGTGCACTATGTACTTAAAAAGAAAGATTGATGATTTTTTAATTTCATGGAAAAGTTCGTCTGATAAAAAACCTCTTATTGTAAATGGTGCAAGACAGATTGGAAAAACAAAATCCATTGATCATTTTGCTGAAAGCTATGAAAACTATGTGAGCATAAATTTTGCACTCGAAACAAAATTCCAGACAATCTGCGAAGATGGTTTCGATGTTGATTCGATTATTAAAAACATTTCACGAATTGATCCATCAAAGAAATTTGAAGCAGGAAAGACTCTTATTCTTTTTGATGAGATTCAGGACTTCCCGGAAATTGCAGCAAGTTTAAAATCCTTCTGTATCGATGGCAGATTTGATGTTATCTGCAGTGGCTCTATGCTTGGAATCAATTATAAAAAAATACAGAGCAACAGCGTCGGATACAAATCAGAGTTTTCAATGCAGTCTCTGGATTTTGAAGAGTTCTTATGGGCAAAAGGTTATGGCGATGAAACGGTGGAAGATTTGCTTTCTCACATGAAATCCGGCACCGCATTCAACCAGACAACGATGAATGTTTTTAATGACCTGTTCCTTGATTACTGTATTTTAGGCGGAATGCCGAGGGTTGTTTCTAATTATATTGAAAAAGGAACTTTTGAAGGAAGTCTTGAACTTCAGCAAGAACTTATTGCTGATTATAGGGAAGATATCAAGAAGTATGTAGAAGGCATTGATAAGACACGAGTTTTAAATGTGTTTAATCATATTCCAGTTCAGCTTGCTAAAGAAAATAAAAAGTTCCAGATTTCAAAGGTTGCAAGTGGTGCCAAGTTCAAAGATTACTGGGGCTGTATAGAATGGCTCAATGATGCCGGCATGATAAATCTCTGCTACTGTCTTCATACTCCGGATTTGCCTTTGAAGGGAAACTACGAAGAGGGCAAATACAAGATCTATTTCCGTGATACAGGACTTTTGGTTGCTAATCTTGATGAAGAATCTCAGGATGATTTACGGGCAAATAAAAACATGAATGTTTACAAAGGAGCTTTGTATGAAAATGTTATCGCAGAGGCTCTTTGCAAGCAGGGGTATGAACTGTTCTATTATAAAAAGGAGAGTTCAACTCTCGAACAGGATTTCTTTGTTCGTACCAAAAAGTCTCTTGTGCCTGTCGAAGTAAAATCAACTAACGGAAAAGCAAAATCACTTTCTACACTTATAAAAAGTGATTCATATCCAGATATTACGACAGGAATAAAGCTGATTCATGGAAATGTCGGATTTGAAAAAAATATTCATACATTCCCATATTTCTGTGCGTTTTTGCTCAAGCGGTATTTAAAGGACGTTGAGTTCTAGGAGGACAACATGGCATATCCAAAACCACTTTCAGAAAAATCGATGAACTGTATTCGACAGAAAAAACTGGATGAATATATGTCTATCGTTCAGGGAACCTTCGCTGAAAAAATATTTCGCAACCTACGATTCGATCTGTTTACCGGCAGATAATAACCATTTTCTGCTTTTTCAATCAGAAATTTTCTGTATTTCGATATCGTAAGGCTTGTCGTTTGAATCACGAGCAAAAACATAGTAACAATTGCTGCAGAGAAAAAAATACACTGATTTTTGCTGTGGATTAGCTTTACGCAATTCCCAATCGCAGCAGTTTTTCAAACGCATCTTCGTTTTTGTTGTTTTGCTTAAAGCAGCATTCGTTTATGTAACTCTGCATGTAACGGACTGAAATATGGTGATAAGTTCCGTAAACTGAACGCTTTACGATTGACCAGAAGCCTTCAATTCCGTTTGTATGAATTCCGTCACCCGCTGAATACTGACCTACTGAATGGTTGACAGTCAGATGCTTGTAATTTTTAAGATTTTTGTCCGGATGATTGAGAATGCTATAGCTTTTATAATCGTCAGAAATTACAGTTGAATTTTCAGTCGTAACATTTTCGATGACCGATAGAAGCTGACGGCCTGTAAGCCTTCTGCTGTTGTAATCCGGAAAGGCGACTTTTGCATAAACCCGACCTGTTTGTCTTTCTCTTACTCCGATTACCGGGGTCTTTCTTGTACCTCGCCCCTTTTTGTAATAACGTCTTTTTGTTTCTGAATTGAAATTTGACTTTCGAGGTTTACCGCCGATATAAGTTTCATCTACTTCAACAATCGAATCAAAAGAATCCTTAAGGTTTTCTTTTCCCATAGCGGAACGAATTTTATAAAGCATGCGCCAGGCGGTTTTATATGTTACACCAATTTCCCGTTGCAGCTGGCAGGCAGAAATTCCTTTTTTTGAATTCAGGCAGGCATTTATTGCATAAAACCATTTACGAAGTTCTACGCTGGATTTTTCAAAAATCGTGTTTTTAAAAACTGAAAATGTATTGTGGCAGATGCTGCAGTTATAATTTTTAGGCCGGTCAGACCGCTGTGAAATTTGGTGTGATGTTTTACAATGCGGACAGACAACGCCATGAGGATATCGGATTTTTATAAAGAAGGTGATGGCGTCCAGTTCAGTTTTGAAATTGTTTTGTAATTGAAAAAATGTCATGCATGACAATATAGAAAAGTTACATAAGAGACTGAGACTTTTTTGAAAAAAGTAGATTTTTTTATTGTATAACGGAATTATCCCCTGAAGTACTTTAATTAACTAATTTGAATTATAGGAGCAAGAATGTGAGAGTTTCAAAAATATCTAAAGGCAAAGATTTAAAGTCAACTTTTTCTGAAATGTTAGATTTGCTTTTGTATAAGCAAGTTTTAACAGAAGAAACTGCCGAAGGTTATTTTGAATGGTTATTGAATCAAGGACTTGATGCTGTAAATTGGGATTCCGACGAAAAAGAACTTGCAAGTGAATTAGATAATACAAATACAGTAAAACGGTTTAACCGAGAGATAAATCGTGACGGAATTGAAAATGATTATTTTGAAGGCGATTCGCTTGGAAAGTTTATGGCTAAATTCAAAAAAAGAGTTGAACAAGAACATTTAGCCCCAGAAAAAAGACGAAGAGTTTTAACACTTTTCGCTAATTATTGTTATCATTTTGCAGAAATGCACGATATAAACACTGGTGTTAAACCAACATATCGAAAATATGCACGCTGGGTTGATATGGATAAAGAAAAGAAGATAGGAGTACCAAGTTTTATTAAAAACCTCGATTAATAATACCTTCTACCCATTCCTTACAGGTAATAAAATGCTCTTTTTGGCGATCTGAAAGGAGTTCATATGCATCGCCGTAGCCAAGAATAGCATTAGCAAGATTGTATTGTTGTACAAGTGCTTCATCCGTATTATTCGGACAAATAAGTTTCTCTTTTGAATCCCAATTCATAATAGAAAGATAAACATAATCTCTGACAGGTCTATGCAGCTCCTTTTGTATTTCAAGGTAAATCTTTATACTTGAAAGATGTTCTGATGCATTAAAACACTTACCATGCTCTTTTGCCAGCTCAAAAGCTTCAGAGAAAGTTAAAACTTCGCTATCAGAAAAATGCAGTTTTGATTTTCTTGACCAAATTCGAAGTTCTCCTGTGGTTCGCCCCTTATCATAGAATATGAAGTTTGTCTTTTCCCATTCATCAAAGTTAAGCATTTTTTCTACCTCCTCGTACACTAATAATATAGGTATTTTATGCTGTAAAGTTTCTAAAAAAGTAAAAAAAATCCTACTACGCTATTATTATAACATAGCAGGAATTTCGACTTTATTTTTGCAACAAAAAAGTTTCATGGACTCTTAAGGTAAATAAAAATCTTTTTTAAGTTTTTTTAAGTCTTTATAAACCCAAATTTCTTTAGAAAGGACATTACTGTCAATTTTCCTTATAAGAAAAATAGATTTCGAATCAATTGCTAAAGCTAGTTCTCTCCCTGCAATGTCCTTTACAATTTTGTAAGAAATTATGTCATCTTTTCCTTGCTCATTTTTGTAAAGAAAGTGAGGTATAGATCCAAACTCACTTCTAGATTCTGGTAAATGCTCGTAGTAATTACAGTTAATTTTTTGTCTTTTACCAAAACAACCACAAATAACATTTACAAAAATACCTGTCAAGATATCAATAACTGCACCCATTTTTCACATCTCCTAAAAAATATCGTTTACTCGCTCTTAAACTTTCCGTCTTTTAATGGGATAAGATTTCCTGAATCGACCAAGCGGTACTGTACTATTGTATCTTTACAGTATGTATAATTTTGTGCCCAACCGTCTGATTGTGTTCGAATAGTGATTTTACTTCTTCGATATCCAGGAACAAACCTTTTACCTTTATCTGCATTTTTGTCTTCATCTGTATTTCGGATAAAAGTATTAAATCCAAGACTAAGCGTTTCTTTTGGATTAAGTTCACCTTCCCATAAAACATTATATGTTCTGTCATTTTTATCATTGTCCCACTGGCTATCCAGACAAGTAATTTTAACTTTCTCGTTGCACCAGTTTCTAACGATTGCTATTTCTGCATTTGGATTTTCATCAAGATTGATGATTCGTTTGTTTGATGCAAGTGAATTGTTTGTTGCACAACTTGCAAAGAAAATAAGAAGTGAAGTTCCAAGAATTACTCGGAAAATGTTTTTTGTTGTTTTCATAAAAGGTCTCCTAGAAAAAGTTGATTTTAGTTTTCTACTAGACCCTTACGGTATGCCTTAGGATTTTTTATTCACTACAATTCGTAGCAAGGAACGACGTCCTTTTTATGCTTTATATTATAGGTGCTAACTGCCGTAAAGTTTCTAAAAAAGTAAAAAAAAATCAGCCGAAAAACTCGACTGATTTCATGAAGTACATATTGGGATAATTCCGTTATTATTTAATTCTATTCCATTTTCCAGCTTACATCAGAATTGATCCACTTGAATTTAATGTCCTTCAATTTAAGGCCATTTGCTCCGACATAAAGGCGCATTACGTTAAAGCGGTGGCGCATCTTGAATGTCTTTGTAATCGAAACATCCTTGCCTTCAGTTCCGTTGAATGTATACGAAATGACAGGAATGCTTGTGTAGAACACAGTACACGGAATCTGCGCAAGGGACGCCGCGTTCGAGCTTCCTGTAAGCGTAACTTCAAAAGTTCCAGGCTTTTTGTTTTCGATTGCAAGAATAAAGTTGCTTCCTTTTTTTGATTCCTTGTAATCAAGCGGAATCGTAAGCTCGTCAGTAACCGAAACAAATTCAACATTACCGGCGTCTTCATCGATATCCTCTGCCGGTCTGTTCACTACAGTAACTTTTGTTCCTTCACCAAGCATGCGCTTCATTGCCTCTGACTTCATTGCAAAGCGGCAGAGGTTTGCGGCACACCGTTCAAGCGCGCCCCTCGGAAGCGAGCCGTCTTCCAGCGATGCCAAAAGATTGTCGTCATACTTTGTGCTGTCCGAAACAACCATGTAAACATCATTCTGCGAGCGGACCATTTGAGCAAGATTAGTTCTGTTCAAGTCAGCAGGCTCGGCGCGCGTATTGAGTTCAGCCCACCAGTCCGTCATCACGATTCCGTCAAAATGCCACTGATCGCGGATGATTGTCGTGTTCAGGTCAAAGCTTCCGGCTGTCTGCAATCCGTTTACTGAACCGTAAGAAGTCATAATCGAATCCGCATATCCGCTCTTAACCGCAATCTCGTATCCCTTCAGGTAAATCTCACGGA
>CACYCX010000034.1 GCA_902772975.1 uncultured Spirochaetaceae bacterium | reverse complement strand
ATGCTGAGCTTCTTCCGTTTTTCAATCAGTATGCAGGAAGCAAAAACCGCAATGCGCGGCCGGGTGGTGCAAAGCGCTGGATAACGGTTCCCTTCACCTTTAAAAGCTCAAAAATAAGTGCGGGTGGAGGAAATGGAGTATTTAGAGTATTTGTAAATTTGCATGAGAAAAAAACAGAAAAACTTACAATAAAGTTCAATTTTGGCACAAATAAATGGAGTTTTGCTGTATACTTTAATGACGGTAAATGCAGTCACCTTGCGTACAACCTTGGTGACACAGATATAGATGATTCTGTCCGGCAGAAAATCGAGCTGCTCTCCTGTATGCTTGGAAAAGGAAAACCTGTCACGACAGAATGGATTGAGGATTCCGGCTTTTTTGCGTTCGGAACTCTGGAACAGTCAATAATGAAGGTCCGGGGGTTTGCATGAACGAAAAGCTTGTAGCCCTTAAATATCCGGAAGGTGCACCGGCGCCTTTTATTACGGCAATTTCTTCAGGGAACCAGACAAAGCGTCTTCTGGAAATTGCAAGGGAAAACGGCATTCCTGTAGTAGAAAACGAAGGCCTTGCTGATTTTCTTTCCGTTCAGGAAATCGGGCAGTGTGTTCCCGAAGAAACCTGGGATGCGGTGGCAAAGATTTTTGCATTTGTCATTGATTTGGAGTGAGTATGGAACTTTTAAAACGCGTTGTTCCTTCAGATGTGTCTCTCAATATGCGCTTTTCTGCGCCGGTTTACTTTGAGGACGGAAAGAATATGTTTCTTGCCGCCGGTCATGGAATCAAAAAATATCACATGGATGCCCTCCGCCGATGGAAAATTCCTTTTTTACTTACAAACGGACATGTCCTTCAGGAAGATGACGGACAGAACATCAAGGTTTTCGCTGACTTCAAGGCAATGGGAAACGATAACGATGAGCTTGAGGAACTCGAAGAGCTCGAAGAATTAGAGGAAATTGAATAAAAAACAGATTGGAAATAATGGCGAAGACCGCGCTGCAGAATATCTGGAGGCAAAAGGGTTTTCAATTATTTCACGCAATTACAGGACAAAACGAGGCGAAATTGATATAATATGCCAGAAGGATATGCTTCTTGTCTTTGTTGAAGTCAAGACACTTCCAAATGGTAACAGCGAGATGCTTACGCATGAGCTGGGGAGAAGAAAACAGAAAAGAATTGTAGAAATGGCTAAATATTTTCTTTTAAACAATCGAAAATATAATAACAGCATCATACGATTTGATGTTGTTGTCATTGATATGCCCGGCGTGGAACCCGTATATCACATCGAAAATGCCTTTTCGGAGTTCTTATGATTACTGTTGTCAAACCCGTTCCGTCTTATTCAGAAAGCTATACGGAATCGGTGGAATCTTTATCTCCCCGCGTGCTTGAATTGCGCACAAAAATTCATGACGATGATTATGTTAATAATGCAATCGGAAGGATTGCGCTTGTGCTTAGTAAGCGTCTTGTTGATAATCAAAAGGAGCTTAAGTTCAATAAATACGCTTCTCAGGTCGAAGAGGCGTGGTAAATTACGAAGTGCCTTTAATTCAATTAATGGTGCTGCTCGGACTTAATGCGCAATTCTAAAAAACGGGAAGATAATTTTTATGGGAAGAAACGACAGGCGTAATCGAAGGAATTCTGGAAATAGAGGAAATCAGGGAAAGCGTAACTGGAACAATTTTAACGGAAACAATGAAAATACACGCTCTTCTGAATCAGTATTTACAAGGGGACATTTTAATCCTGAAAATGCACGCGAGGCAGCAAACCGCGAGAACGCAATCCGCGAATTTAAGGCACGCGAGGTAATCTGTCCTAAATGCGGTAAGCCGATTGAAGACATGACAAGTGCAATTGCAGATAAGGCAACCGGAAAGCCGATGCATTTTGACTGCGTAATTGAAACGCTCAAGCAGGGCGAAAGCATGACTGCGAACCAGTCAATGACTTACATCGGAAACGGACGCTTTGCAGTAGTTACTTTTGAAAATCCAAGGGATACACGCCATTTTAAGATTGAAAAGATAATTGAATGGGAAGACAAAAGCAATCCTATCGAATGGCGCGGCGAAATGGCAGATTTATACAGCCAGGTAAAATAAAAAACACATTCTGAAAAAAGGCATTCTTAAAAATCCCTTCAGATAAAAAAACCGTCCAGTTCATTAGAACCGAACGGTTTTTTTTATGCCGAGCACCGGAATCGAACCGGCACGACCTTTTAACAGTCGAGGGATTTTAAGTCCCTTGTGTCTACCAATTCCACCAGCTCGGCAGAATGTTCTAGCATTATATCAAAATAAAACAGCCTTTGCAATGGAAAAATAAACAATTAATGACAAAGCATCTACAGTTGTAGTAATAAAAGGGCTTGCCATAACGGCAGGATCAAATCCGATCCGCTTTGCAAGTAGCGGAAGCGAGCAGCCTACAAGCTTTGCAACAAGGACTGTAACCATAAGCGTAAGGCATACGACGGCCGCTACCATTACAGTAACATCAGTATTCATAAAAATCAGGCGGTCAACAACCATCATCTTTACAAAGCAGGCGGCCGCAAGGCTCAATCCGCAGAGCAAAGCGGTTCTCGCTTCCTTCCAGATAACGACTGGCAAATCGCGGAAGTCAAGCTCGCCGAGAGAAAGCGCGCGTATTATCGTGACGGAAGACTGCGAACCGGAATTGCCGCCGGTGTCCATGAGCATGGGGATAAAGGCGGTGAGAACTACCTGAACGGCAAGCGCGCTTTCGAAGCCTGTTATTATCATGCCAGTGAAAGTCGCGGAGACCATAAGCAGCATAAGCCATCCTATCCTGTGGCGGAAAAGATTGAACGGAGATGAGCGGAGGTATGTCTTGTCAGACGGCGTCATACCGGCCATGATTTCGATATCCTCAGTAGTCTCGTCTTCGATTACTTCCATGGCGTCGTCGAACGCGATGATACCTACCATGCGGTCTTCCTGGTCGACAACCGGGAGCGCCATAAAGTTGTATTTTGAAAAGAGCTTTGCGACTTCTTCCTGATCGCTTAATGTAGTTACAGAAATTACGTTTGTCTTCATCAGGGTATCAATCAGAAGGTCATCGCTTTTTGCAAGAAGCAAATCCTTTACCGAAAGCCGGCCGATTAATTTTCTGTTCTTTGTGACATAGCAGGTGTAAAACGATTTTTTATCGACGCCGTTTTTCCTTATCTGGTTGATTGCCTCGCCGACTGTCGTTCCCAGACGAAGGGACACATATTCGGTAGTCATAAGGGAACCGGCTGAATTTTCCGGGTATTTAAGAAGCTGGTTGATATCCTTTCGCATGTCAGAATCAACATGTGAAAGAATGCGCTCTACGACATTGGCCGGCATTTCTTCTACAAGGTCTACGGCCTCGTTTGCATAAAGCTCGTTAAGGATTGCGGTAAGCTCAGAATCAGAAAAGCCCTTTATTAAAAGCTCCTGAAATTCACTTTCCATTTCGATAAAGGCATCAGCCGCCTTGTCTTTTGGAAGCAGCCTGAAAATGATTGGCGAAGTTTTTTCTTCCATGCGCTGCAAAACGGTTGCAACATCAGCAGGCGCCATTGTGGAAAGGATGTCTTTAATCGATGAATATTTTTTTTCTTCAAGAAGAAGGTTTATTGTATCTTCAAATGTCGCATTCAATTCTGTCATTTAATCATATCCCTGTTTTTTAATTTTTGGATTTTAATCCGCAAAGGATTTTTTAATATTGACAGGTCGTGGCTTTGAAGTTTCTGCTTGATCCGATTTTAGTTTTGACTGGAAAGGAGAAACTTTTTGATTATGCTTTGACCCGGATACGAGTCACTACTACTGCCGTCGGGCATATCGCTTCCCCCTTAAAAATAATTTTTTATAAAGAATAAAACCTTTACAATGCTTTGTCAATCTTTTATTATAGAAAAGTTGCAGGCGCCATGTGTCTGGTGGGAGGTCTTAATGGAATACAAATATCAGGGCACTCTTAAATTTAATGAGTATGACGGAAAATTCAGTATTGTAAACGAGGAAGAAGAGCGTTTTATTTCAAATATTGAATTCAATACTGCCTTTGAGGTTATGTACAACGGCAATTGGGTTCAGACGCAAATCGAAATCGGAAACAACGAAAACGGCGAATTGATTTTCAAGTTGAAGGGTACTGAATACAGCGGTAATCTTGACGGCATACAGGTGAGAATGAATTAATGTTCAGCGATACACACTTTCATTTTAACAAGCTGGATATGGAAGCGTATCCTCTTAGAGAAGAAATTTTAAACGGCATGCTGGAAAACTCCTGCTATTTCGGGCTTGATATAGGAGTTGATTTTGATGATTTACCTGCAAGGCAGCGGCTTGTCGAGCTTGCAATCTATAAGCTTGAACCGTCACTTCGCGAAAAGGTAAAATCTTTCATGTATTTTTCAGCAGGAATATGGCCTTCGGTTGAGGCAATAAAGGACAGGAGCAATCAGGTTTCAAAGCTTGAAGCTAACATAAAGGCTTCGCTTGAAAGCAAGAATGATTTTTACAGGAAAGTGATTGCGGTGGGTGAGTGCGGCATTGACCATCACTGGAACCCGGCCGGCGAGGACGGCAGAGACGAAGCTGATTTTAATGAAGAGATTTACAGGGGCGAAAGGGAGCTTTTTGAAATGCAGCTTGAACTTGCAAAAAAGCTCTGCCTTCCTGTTATCGTACACTCGCGCGACGCATTTACTGATACGCTCGAGTGCATACAGAACATCGGATATGACAATGGAATTATCCATTGCTTTTCTTACGGGCTTGACGAAGCAAAGGCGTTCCTCGAGCGCGGCTGGTTTATTTCATTCGGCGGCGGCGTTACTTATACTAAACGTAGCCACATCGAACAGATGCGCGAGCTTTTGCGCTATGTACCATCAGACCGCATTCTGATTGAAACAGATGCTCCGTACCTGTCGCCGGTTCCATTGCGCGGCTGTCCGAATACGCCGCTCAATATTGAGCATACATACAAGTATGTAGCCGATATGCGTGATGTTTCTGTAGAGGAATTATCGAAGACGGTTGACGAAAATATTGACCGGCTCTTTTTGTTAAGATAGGCGGAATACAAAATCTTTAAGATAAGCCGCTTTCCTTAAAAAGCGGTGCGTCGCAAAAAAAATCGTGGCTCGACGCCACGATTTTTTTTTAAGTGCGGGATTGTGCAATCAGGCCGGATTTTTCTATTAGGCCTGACCTGTGATTGTTTATTTGATAAGTAAATCTGCGAATGACTTGAGGGCGCCGCTCATGCTGCCGGAAAGAACTGCCTTTGCAAGAGTCTTTCCGAGCTGAACGCCTTCCTGGTCAAAGCTGTTTACGTTCCATACAAATCCCTGGAACATAACCTTGTTTTCGTAGTGAGCAAGAAGTGCTCCGAGTGTCTTTGGAGTAAGGCGCTCACCGTAAATAAGGCTTGACGGACGCTCGCCAGCAAAGAACTTGTTCGGGTTTTCGTTATCCTTTCCGCAGGCAAAAGCTACGATCTGTGCAGTAACGTTTGCGCAGAGCTTTTTCTGGCTTGTTGAGCCTTCGATTACAACATCCTTTCCTGTCTGGTTTTCCTTGAATGCGATGAACTGGAGCGGAATGATGTTTGTTCCCTGATGGAGAAGCTGGTAGAACGAATGCTGTCCGTTTGTTCCCGGCTCACCAAAAATTACAGGACCTGTTACATAATCAATTTTCTTTCCGTCGCGGTTGACGCTTTTGCCGTTTGATTCCATGTCAAGCTGCTGAAGGTGCGCAGGGAAGCGGCTCAAAGCCTGGCTGTACGGAAGGATTGCTGTTGAAGGATATTCCTGAACATTGCGCTCGTAGATTCCGATTAATGCATCGAGCATTGCAGGATTTTTCTTAATGTCAGCGTTCTTTGCTGTTGCGTCAGCTTCAGCAGCGCCGTTGAGGAATTCGGCAAATACATCCGGACCGAATGCAAGCGAAAGAATTGCGCCGCCAACAGCTGATGTTGAAGAATAGCGTCCGCCGATAAAGTCATCCATGTAGAATGCTGCAAGGTAGTCCGGGTTGTGTGCAAGCGGACTTGTTTCGCTTGTAACTGCAATCATGTGCTTTGAAGGATCAAGGTCCTCTTTCTTGATGAAGTCTTTTACGAATGATTCGTTTGTAAGGGTCTCAAGAGTTGTTCCTGATTTTGAAACAAGAATAAAGATTGTGTGTGCAAGGTCGATCGATGCGATAACTGCTGCTCCGTCATCCGGGTCAACATTCGAGATGAACTTTGCTTCCATTTTGAACTTGCCTTCAGCCTTTGCCCAGTTTTCAAGTGCAAGGTACATTGCGCGAGGACCAAGGTCGCTGCCGCCGATACCAATCTGACATACTGTAGTATATTTTTCGCCTTTTTCGTTTACGAGCTTTCCGCTGTGAACCTTGTCAGCAAATTCAGCAATTGCCTTCTGCTGCTCAACATAGAATTCACGCTTGTTTTTTCCTTCTGCAACAACATCTTTTCCAAGCTGTCCGCGTGTAAGCTGATGCAAAACCATTCTCTTTTCACCAGTGTTGATGATTTCGCCGTTGTAGAGGGCTTCAAATTTTTCTGTAAGCTGTGCCTCTCTTGAAAGGTCAGAAAGGACGCTCATAATCTGGTCGTTTACCTGTTTTGCCGCGTAGTTATATGTAAGACCTGCTGCCATTGGAACTGAATACGATGCAACTCTGTTCGGTGCGTCTGAATTTCCGAGTGCGTCTGCAAGCTTAACCTGTCCTTTGAGG
Organism: uncultured Spirochaetaceae bacterium; assembly: GCA_902772975.1. Classification (GTDB taxonomy): domain Bacteria; phylum Spirochaetota; class Spirochaetia; order Treponematales; family Treponemataceae; genus Treponema_D. The sequence goes on along the minus strand of CACYCX010000034.1, from coordinate 988 downwards.
GAAAGGAGCTTTTTGTATGCAGGAAGCGTGTCAAGGTTTTCCCAAGTAATCATAAATATGCCTCTTTATGTTGAATTATATATGCCCTGATATTTTTATGGATAAATATCAGAATACATGCCGTAGAATGGATTTTATTATTTTCTAATGTGATTTTCAAGACTGTTTGTAAACTATTTTCTATAAAGCCAAACTATTCTTCAAGTTCAGGAATGTGCTTCTTTAAAATTTTGAGGAACTGCTCGCCCGTTACGCCTTCCCGTAAGCATGCGAACATGCAGTTGTCGCCGGCAACCGTACCGAGAATTTCGTCAAAATTCATGTTGTCAAGCGCATTGCAGACTGGATTTGCGTGCCCTGGGAATGTCTTGATTACGACGATGTTTCCTGAATATTCAATGCTGATGTAGCCGCGGAGAAAATCCTGAACAAAAATGTGCTCGCTTTCCTGACGCTCTTCTTCTGTGGGAAGCGTGTAAACGTATCCGTCACGGCCGTCTGCGATTTTTCCGACTTTAAGGAGCTTTAGGTCGCGCGAAAGGGTAGCCTGAGTAACCTCGTAGCCTTCATCGGTCAAAAGCTTTAGGAGTTCTTCCTGACTTTCGATCCTGTTTGATTTTATGAGCTTTCTGATTGCCTTAAGCCGCGAAACCCTTTCTTTCACTTTGAACTCCTGTAAATCCCGAAAAACAAAAATGTATATTTATAAATATATAATGTATAAAAATACCGATTGCGTCAAGTGTGTGCAGAATGTGCGATCGCCCCTTATGCTCGCGCTCCTTGAATCTTGATTATTGAATTGCGATATCCTGCGATTGTCATTTTATATATCGAGCTTGACATACGTCTTGCCGGAGCCGCCGTCTTCCGGGGGGGCAAAATTGAACGACTGGACGGCCGGGTAGTGCGAAAGATAATCGGTTATCGCCTGCTGGAGCGCTCCCGTTCCCTTTCCGTGAATCACGCTGAATTCCCGGAAGCCGTT
>CACYCX010000033.1 GCA_902772975.1 uncultured Spirochaetaceae bacterium | reverse complement strand
CTTGAACAAAATCGCTGCGGCATTGTATAGCGAACCGCCGTCTTCAATCGGAACGCCGACCGCGCTCACAATCGGAAGGGAAGAAGTTTCCTTTGCAATTATTTCAATCTGCCTTACGGCTTCTTTAAGCAATGTTTTCTGGAAAAATAAATCTCCGCAAGTATACCCTGTGATGCTCAATTCCGGGAATACAACAAGCGAGGCGCCTTTGAGCGCGGCCTGGTTGATTGCGGTAATAATTTTTGTCGCGTTAAATTCCGGGTCAGCGACCTTTAATTCCGGGCTTGCGGCTGCTACCCTGTAAAATCCAAAATCACTCATTTTTTCTTAAAAAAAGAAATTATTGTATTCCAAATCCAGATAAAGAATCCGGCAATGGCATTCCATATTCGCCTGAAAAATCTAGGATTACGCAGCCGCTCAAGACGCTTGTAGCCTTCAAGCAGCTCCTCGTCCGTAAATTCTTTGCGCTGATTGTTTTCTTCAATTTCAAGCTCTACCTGTGAAACCGCAGAAAGATTTTCAATTATGTTTGCATTTATGCTTGTCCAGCCAATCTGCTTTGCGGCTTCAAGCCTGCGCTCACCGGCGACAAGTTCATATTTTCCATTAAGTGTAATCGGGTTCAAAAGACCATAACGGCGGAGGCTGTCTTTTAAAGATTCCAGGTCGCCTAAATCTTTCCGTATTCTTCGCTTAACTTTGATATCCGCAATGTTTACAAGCATATTTTAGTCCAAAAGGGAATTTCCCAGATCGAGTAAGAATTCAGAATCCTCGGCTGCTGCTTCAGGTTTTGAATCATCTTTGCTTTCTTTATTTTCAGACTTTTCCGGTTCTAAGTCAAGATTAAGAATCAAGCCGTCAGAATCGTCTATCAAATTATCAAGAGAATAACCTGACATAATCATTGCCTTTTCAAGCCTGTCAAGCGTCATGTCTTCTTTTTCACCAGCAGATTCCCCATGCACATTGCACGTCTTTGTCGGTTCAGTTCCGGAAAGGAACCAGAGCGAAAGCACCTTGTCTCCGCAGCCGTCCGTCGGAAGAAGACCTGTCTCAGGACAAACTGAAACCTTTACGACACCTTCTTCCGGCTGAGGGAATTCCTTGTAAGGCAAATCCTTGTGGATTGACTTCATAAAATCGCCCCACGGAGGACCGGCAAGGCTTGCACCTGTCATGCGCATTCCCATTGAATTTCCCGGAGTATCAAAACCGAACCAGAATGCGGCCGTGTAATACGGACTGTAACCGATTGCCCAGGCATCTCCCCAGTTCTGTGTAGTTCCCGTTTTTCCGGCCATCGGCATTTCGAATGTCTTTCCTGTTGTCTTATCTACATACTTGAATTTTGAATCAGTCGGGGCGCCCGAAGACGGATCGATTAAGCTTGAGCGGTTTTGTGAACCGAACCTCAAAGTTCCGATTGTAGTTGAGTTTTCAAGAATCTTAGTCATTATAAAGGCGTTCTGCGGCGTGATAACCTGCTTTGGATTACGCAATGCCGCGCGGACTTCCTTTGAAGGCTCAAGGAAAATATTTCCGTTTCTGTCTTCAACTGTCCTGATTGCAACCGGCTTGATTGCTTTTCCGCCGTTGGCAAATATTGCATATGCCCTTGCCATTTCAATCGGGCGCACTGAAACTGTTCCCAATCCAAGCGGGAAGCCCGGAATAAAGGCGCGTGTCGGAAGCTCTTTTTCTGATATGCCAAGCAGTGCTACAGACCGCTCAATTGCCGCATCAAAACCGATGCCTTCAAGAATCTTAAGGGCAGGAATGTTAAGTGAAAGGGCAAGTGCGCGCCATAAAAGGACATTTCCACGCCATGCGCCGCCGTAGTTGTTCGGAAGGTATGAATAGCCGTCAGAAGTCTTGAACTCATATGGCGCATCAAGAATGCTCGTTGCGGCAGTCCATTCCCTTGTGTCAATTGCTGCTGAATAATAAAGCGGTTTGAAGCTTGAACCCGGCTGTACTCGCGCCTGAGTTGCACGGATAAACTGATTTGACTGATCAAACTTGCTTCCGCCTACTAAAGCCGTAATGTAGCCCGTATCGTTTTCAAGATTGACCATCGTTCCTTCGATTGTAGTTGCCTTTGCTTTTTCCTGAGAAAGGCTTGTTGCCTTATTGATGATGCCGACTTTAAGATTGTCAATTCCGAACATAAGCGAAAGGATGTCAATCATAGGATTTACTTTTTCGGTAAACGCTTTTGTTGCGGAAGACTGCACCAGCTGGTTTGACATCTTTAAATTCTGAAGGTTGAAGACAAGCGTAATTAATTCGCTCATCGGAACGTATGTACTGAATGCACCTGTCTGCTTCTGCCTGAGCGCCGCCTTGTATTCAAGGTTTGCGTTTTTAATCGCCTTTTCCATAAGGAGGTTTGCTACCTGAAGATGAGCAAGATTTCCTGTCGTATTAACGGTAAAGCCGCTTGTGTAAATGTCAGCGTCTCCGTAAATCATGTCCGCAAGCTCGCGGCGTACATATTCGCTGAACCACGGCGCCTTATCATCCCTCATAAAGAACGCCGATGAATTTGTGCGCGTGTAGTCAAAATTGAGCCAGTAATTGTCAAAGGAATCTTCCGCCTGTTCCTGCGTTATGTAGCCTTCGGAAACCATTGATTTAAGGACATCCTTCTGCCTGTCGAGCGCCGTGTTAGGATGCTCAAAAGGATTGTATGCGGAAGGATTTGAAAGCTGGATTACAAGAATCGCCGCTTCGGCCGGTGTGATCATCCGTGCGTCATGCCCAAAGTAATATTTTGAAGCTGCATTTACGCCGTATGTTCCGCCGCCAAAATAAATTCTGTTCAAATATATTTCAAGGATTTCGTTTTTTGAGTAGCGCCTTTCCATCTGGATTGCCCACCACAATTCCTTGAGCTTTCGTTTTGCTGATTTAATTGTTCGGTCGCAGTACAATGTACCTGAAACCTGCTGTGTGAGGGTAGAACCACCACCGAGCTTTCTTTTGATAACCTGTCCGATAACAGCGCGGAAAAGCGCCTTTACAGAAAAGCCCTTATGCTCGTAGAAAATCCTGTCTTCACGCGTAATGAGCGCGTCAATCATATGCTGTGGAATTTCGTTTAAGCTGATTATTTCGCGTTTTTCTTCCGAAGTGAACTCAGTGATGAGCTCGCCGTTTACATCAAGAATTTTTGTAGGTAAAGCGGTTGTAAATTCCGTAAAATTTTCTGTGTTAACTGTATTTTGAGTATACGCCAGTCCAAGTCCTAAGCCTGCGCCAAGCCCTATGGTACATAAAACAATTAAAGCGACTACGGCAATACTCTTTGAACTCAAATTTTTCATGCTATTATAGTAGAAAATAAACCCTTTTTTGTCAATTTTATGTTAAAGATTTTTGAATGCCATGACGATAATATAAATGTCGGGGGCATTTTCCCCTCCCACCCATGCCTTCGACATGCCTGATGGCACTGGCCGGTTTTTACCGGCCTTTTTTTTTGCCTTTATATGCCGTCAGACAGACGAAAAGAGGAAAATTACAGGTCTTTACCCGTGATTTTTACTACGCACTCATGATAAAGCTCTGATGTTTTCGTAACTACATCGGCAGGAATTTCCTTGATTGAAGGATCTCCTGCAAGGTTGTTTTCCTTGAGCCAGTCGCGTACAAACTGCTTGTCGTAGCTTGCAGGACTTGTGCCTGTCTTGTATGTAGAAAGATTCCAGAAGCGGCTTGAATCAGGAGTAAGAACCTCGTCAGCAAGAACAAGCTCTCCGTTTTCATCAAGTCCGAACTCAAATTTTGTATCAGCAATGATGATGCCGTTTTTGTATGCATGCTCGTAGCATTTTTTATAGATGGCAAGAGCCGTTTTTTCGATTTTTGCTCCAAGGTCTTTTCCCGGATAGAGCTTGTTCAAATCTTCCTTCATGTAATCAATCGTAACATTGACGTCGTGGCCTTCCGCTGCCTTTGTCGAAGGAGTTACGATAGGCTCGTCAAGCTTTTCTGCCTGCTCGTATTTTTTTGTAAATGAGTGGCCCAAAAACGGCTCGCCTTTTTTATAAGCCTCGTACATTGAACCGAACATATAACCGCGTACGATTACCTCGTAAGGAATCATCTTAAGCTTTTTTACAAGAATAGTGCGGCCTTCGTATTCCGGCTTCTGGAACTCAGCAGGCATATCCTTAAGGTTGCTTGAAATCATGTGATTTTTTGTAATGTCTTTTGTAAGCTCAAACCAGAAATTAGAAAGGGCATTCAATACCTTTCCCTTATCTGTAATCATTGTAGGAAGAATTACATCAAACGCAGAAATTCTGTCTGTTGTAACGATTACCATACGGCCGTCTTCAAGGTCGTAAACTTCGCGGACTTTTCCGCTGATAATTTTTTTCATAATATAACCTCTATAAAATTATAAAAAATTATTCTGATGAAATAACTGCATCTACGCTGAGCGATATGCGGTATGTTTTTCCTTCCTGAACGGTAAGGTTTTTTGTTACTGAATATCCGCCAAGCTCAAACCTGATGGTATGCTCTCCGCTTTCAATCTCAAAGCTTCTGTCGCTCATTTCCTTTTCGCCGTCAAGGATAACCTTTGTGCCCTCCGGAACCGAAAGGTGAACGCGCGGACTTACGCTTTTAAAATCAATAAAAAGCTCGTTGATTTTTGCCTGCTCGATTACTACAGTCCTGAACTCGTCGCGCGAATCCTCGGAAGAAACCGATACGCTGTGGACGCCGGCTTTCAGCATGATAAGTCCGTTTGACGGAATCTCGACAGGCTTATCGTCAACAGTTACGGAAATATTTTTTTCGCTGGAAGTTTCGCTTGTCTTGATTTTAAGCGCGCCCTTTTCAGAAAGAATGGGCTTTACAGTTAACTCAAACTGGCTGTCAATCACCTTCTGGGGAACGCCCTTCATCGCAAGCTGATTGCGCAAAAAAACAAAACGCCTTGATGTATCAGGAATCAAGGTTTTATCGGAGTAGGGGCTTTTTTTAATTGTGTTTCCCTTTACAAGCGGAATCTGGACTGCCCACGAAAGCTGTCCGGGATAAAGCCCCGTGTAAATTTCCTCGCCTGAATAATCGATGTTCTTGTCACTGGGAACAGGCGAAATGTTATTGTAAAGCGAATAGATTATCGTATTTTTGTAGCCGGCCGCAGCATTCGGAATCTTTATGCTCACCTCAAGTCCCTGAATAAACGTCATGTCTTCCGGAAGCATTATAGCGACTGCATCATTTACGCCTGCGTAATATTTTGTCTCAGAAGAATCAAGAGGAACAATTACAGTCTGGCGGACTCTGAAAACTTCTGCATGCAGAGAGCTGAAAAGCGCTGCCGTTAAAAGTGAAATGATTAACTTTTTCAATGTCCTTTCTCCTTGATAAAGACAATGCCTCAAACTTTTTTCTCAGTTTTCAACCGCATCTTTAAAAAACGATGCCGGATCTGCTGCATGACCATAAACCCGCGTTTCAAAATGAAGGTGTGGTCCCGTAACCTGGCCTGTCTGTCCGACAAGTCCGATTATATCTCCGCCCTTTACCGCGCTTCCCTGCTTTACGAAAATCTCGGAAAGATGGGCATAGAAGCTTGAAATGCCGTTTGAATGCTCAATAAGGATATAATTTCCGAAAACGGCATTGTTTTTGACGCATTGCTTTATCCGGCCGCTTTTGCACGCATGAACTTCGGTTCCGACAGGCGCGGCCATGTCAATTCCGCGGTGAAACTGACCTTTTCCGGTAAACGGGCACGGCCTCATTCCAAAGCCTGAAGACAGCTGGTATTCGTTTAAAGGAAGCCTCATAGAAGCATCCAGAAAAAAAGTACGCTCGGTCTGATTAAACCTTTCGTCGGGAATAAAACAATACGTTCTGTTTGATAAAGTATAGCATAAGTATGCCGGTTGTTCCAATACGCCGCTATGGTTTTTTTGAATTAAGGTTTCCAGCGCAGATTCAGGCTTTTCTGTCTTTAAAAGGCCGGGATCAGGAATGAAAAGCCCTCTTGCAGTCGGAAGAATTATAGTGCGTCCTTCCAGAACCTCATCCGCATTTACGATTTTATTTATGCACGCGATTGTTTCATACGGAATGTTGCAGCGTGAAGCAATTGAAAATACGGTATCGTTTTGTTTGGGAACATAAGAATAAAAGCCCTGCGAGAAAAGCTCCCTTTTCGCGATTTTTTTAGGCATCAATATATAATTGTCCCGGACTTCTTCGGAATACTGGCGGAACAGAATGTCTGAATTTGAAAGCTCGTTGATAAGGGGAATGCGGTCAAAATCAAGGACGGCCTCTATTCCCTTTATCTTTTCTGTGGAAGCGAAAAGGGAAAAGTCGAGCAGGGCGGAAATTATAAAAAGCAGGCCGTATCGGCTCATCAGGCTTGATTTGCAAATCATCGGCGCGCTGCAGTCCTCTTTATGATTATGGAAAGAATTTTCCATAGGGCAAAACACAATCCAAGGAAAAGCAGAGCAAAAAGCCGCATCTCGTTAAACACTAAAATTACAGTGCCAGAAAAAGCAGCGCATATTAAAAAAAGCCTGCATAAAAATATCACGGACTTCCGCGCGCCTTTTTTTCTTGCCGCGTTTACTGCTGCAT
>CACYCX010000032.1 GCA_902772975.1 uncultured Spirochaetaceae bacterium | reverse complement strand
GCTGCTCAATATAGCTCTTGTGAGCAGGGCGGGCAAGCCTATTGACTACAAAGTTGTAGCCTACGACGGCTATTGCGCCTAAAAAAAAGACCCGTTTCTGCACATTTTTCAAAAAAATTTTCCTAATGACATTATTTGTCGCACGGAGAGTGTATATTAAGAAAAAACCCTATTTTGAGGTCAAAATGGCTAAAAATACAATATTCTCTCAGTTCACCGGGCTGTACCCGGTTTCCAAAACCCTTCGCTTTGAATTGAAGCCCATTGGCAAAACCTTAGATTATATCCAGAAAAAGAAAATTATTAAACAAGATGAAGAAAAATCTGTAAAATATGTTGAAGCAAAGCAAATCATTGATAAGTACCACAAATATTTTATCAGCGAAGCTCTTAAAGATGTGAATCTTGATTGGAATCCCTTGCAAAAAGCTTTTGAAGATTATTTAACGAATCGCAATACATCAGCCAAAAAGAATCTTGAAAAAACGCAGGAATCTTTCCGAAAAGAAATTGCAAAGAAGCTATCTGAACATAAACATTTTAAGGAGTTAACAGCAACAACTCCTAAGGAACTGTTCGAAAAGGTTTTACCTGAACAGAATGGGAAACAGGAGGCTATCGAAGCTTTTGCCAAATTTTCAACGTATTTTAAAGGCTTCCAAGAAAATAGAGAGAATATTTATTCGAGTGACGCCATTAGCACAGGAGTCCCTTTCCGTATAGTTCACGACAATTTCCCTAAATTTTTATCAAACATTCAGGTTTTCCAGAACGTAAAAGAGAACTGTCCCTCCGTACTTGTTGAGGCAGAAAAAGAGCTTCAAGAACATTTGAAAAACAGGGTGTTGGCTGACTTCTTCAAAGTCAATTACTTTAACAAGGTAGTCACACAAGATGGTATTGATTCATTTAACTTGGTTATTGGCTGCATAAATAAATCCACAAATTTATTCCATCAGCAAAATCCAGAATTCGCAAAAAAACATATTGCAACAAAAATGATTCCGCTATATAAACAAATATTAAGCGATAGAGAATCCATGTCATTCGTTTTGGAATCATTTGACAAGGATTCCGACATTCAAAATGGCGTCAAGGATTTCTTTGAACGTCATCTTCTCCGATGCAACATCGATGGGGAAGAAATCAATGTTTTAGAAAAAATTGGCGAATTGATTTCTGGTTTGAAAAATTATGATTCCTTGGGTAAAATTTTTATCTCTAGGGATTCATTGTCTTCAATTTCACAGAAATTATTCGACAACTGGAGTTCGCTAAATAACTACCTATTTAATTATTGGGAAAGTAAAATTGGATCTTCCGAAAAAGCAATCAACAAAAAGAAAATTGAGGCTAAATTAAAGGAAGACTATTTCTCGATTGAAGAATTGAACGATATTCTCAAGTTTAACGAAACAAATATAAACATCTGTGATTTTTGGAATGATTATGCAGCTCAGGTAGAGAGTATTCTTTCTGGGGAAATGAAGAAAAATTACGAAGAATTACTTGCCGCAGAGTATAGCAGCAAACCCTTAAAAGAAAATGAGGTCGATGTCCAAAAACTCAAAGATTTTCTGGACGCTATTCTCAACATACTTCATTTAGTAAAACCTCTGATGATGGATTCCGACCAAGGAGAGCCTTCTTTTTATAACGAATTGAATCCGCTCTATGACCAGCTTTCCAATATTATTCCTCTTTACAATAAGACTAGAAATTATATAACCAAAAAAAATTCTGATTCAACGAAAAAATTTAAGTTGAATTTTGAAAATCCTACACTTGCAGATGGTTGGGATCAAAATAAAGAAGAAGCAAATACTTCCATAATTCTTAAGAAAAATGAAAAATTTTATTTAGGAATAATGAATGCCAAGGATAAGCCTAAAATTGGCATCTACAAGGTTAAGCCTGAAGAACCACATTACGACAAAATGGTTTATAAGCTTCTTCCTGGCCCAAACAAAATGCTTCCTAAAGTATTCTTCTCTGCTAAAGGAAAAGAAATTTATAAACCGTCCAAAGAAATACAGGACGGATATGCAGCAGGAAAACATAAAAAAGGAGATTCTTTTGACAAACAATTCTGCCATCATTTAATAGACTTTTTTAAGGAAGGTATTTCTAACCATCCAGACTGGAAAAATTTCAACTTTAAATTCTCAGAAACAAGTTCCTATGAAGACATTAGTGCTTTTTATAATGAAGTTTCTGATCAAGGCTATAAACTTTCATTCTTCCCCATTCCCGATTCACAAATCGATACATGGGTCAACGAAGGAAAGCTATTCTTGTTCCAAATCTATAACAAAGATTTCGCTCCAGGGGCAAAAGGCAAGCCCAATTTACACACACTATATTGGAAAGCGACTTTCTCTCCCGAGAATCTAAAGGATATTGTATTTAAATTAAATGGTGAAGCAGAACTATTCTATCGTCGCTCCAGCATCAAGAAACCATACTCTCACAAAATCGGTGAAAAGATGGTGAACCGAATCACAAAAGATGGTAGACCAATTCCCGATGCAATATTTGGAGAACTTTTCCGTTATTTCAACAATTCGTCAAAAACATCTTTGAGTGATGAAGCAAAAAAATATCTTGATTTTGTGACAGTCAAAGATGTAAAGCACGAAATCATTAAAGACAAGCGCTACACCGAAGACAAGTTTGAATTTCATGTACCAATAACGATTAATTTCAAAGCCGATGATGGCAGTAGGTATATAAACGACCAAGTAAAGGATTTCTTAAAGAACAATTCTGACGTCAATATCATTGGAATAGATCGTGGTGAACGCAACTTGATTTACATGACTCTTATCAACCAGAAAGGAGAAATTCTAGCACAAAAGAGTTTTAATCTTGTTGGTAATACAAATTACCATGAAAAACTATCCATCCGTGAACAAGAACGCGATGCCGCAAGAAGAAGTTGGCAAAGCATAGGAAAGATCAAGGAACTCAAAGAAGGCTATCTCAGTCTTGTTATCCATGAAATTGCTAAAACAATGATTGAAAATAACGCCATCATTGTACTTGAAGACTTGAATTTTGGATTTAAACGTGGACGATTCTGCGTCGAAAAGCAAGTATATCAAAAGTTTGAGAAAATGCTCATAGATAAGCTCAATTATCTAGTTTTCAAAGATTGTGCTGATTCTGAGTATGGTGGAATACTTAAAGGATATCAGCTTACGCAG
>CACYCX010000031.1 GCA_902772975.1 uncultured Spirochaetaceae bacterium | reverse complement strand
GAATCTCCTTTTTGTACATTAATTTACTTATTGTTATAAAATTTCCATAAGGCTATGTTTTTATATTGTTAGTATGCATAGCCTTTATAAATTCTTTTTCTTCGTCCTTGCCGCAAGCATTCTGCTCTCTTGCGAAGAGGAAAAAAACGATCAGACCATCAAATTGTCTTCGAATATAACGCAAAGTTTCGAAGGCTTTGTGCGCGATACGAGCGCGTATGTCATGGTTGTGGATACTAGCGTTCACGATAGCACGTTTAATGAAAAAATAACGCCTGTTAAAAGGGGTGGCTTTGCAGAATATTTTTCTAGAAAAGCCAAATATGAGGGCTCGAACGGTTCAAAGGCTTTTTATGCATATTCCGATTCTATAAGCCCCTTTGTTAAAGGTTCTTCTGAAAGTCCGTCTTTTTTTGATGTCGTTGCGCTTGCCTATGCCAAGCATTATTCCTTGGAAATAAATCCAGATGATATTTGGCTTATGATTTTGGATGGCTTTCGCCTCCATGTCAAGAACAATCGCGAAAAATTAAAAGACCGTTTTGTTGCTCTGGGAACGGATACTTCTATTGCAGTTATGGATAATTCGCTGACTCTTGAATCAACGCATAAGGAATGGTTTTGGACGATTGCGAACTTATTTGATTCTTTGCAGGCGAAGCTACCTCCAGAAACGGGCGAACCCTTGAAAATCAAGTTCTCGACGACAAGCCCGGTGGACTATAACATTTCTCGCACTATGACGATGGCGGTTGCGTCGCAATACTATTCGTATAATGTGTACACGCTTTGCGGAATCCCCAAAATCAGGATAAACGGTACCAAGGATGATTGGATGTTGCTTAAGGATTCCTTTAACAGGCTTGCCGAACAACTGGATATGAAATGGTGGTCGAAAGGGCTGAATCCTATACTGGATGAGTTTGTCAATACTTTTGACGGAAAAATCAATTTAAAACATTGGAAGAACATATATAAGAGCTTTAAACCGGAAGGATGCGGCAATCCTCTTTTTAACGGTTGGATTTCAAGGTTCTTGCCTTATACAAAGGATGATCGCTCGAATGAAGAAAAATATGTAAAGCACACGAATTGGAACGAACAACTGGACTTTTATAATATTCCTAAGGGAATAACTTTTGTTGATGTTCAATGGAATTATTTGGGTGAAAAAATACCTTTGAAACTTTATACGGGATTTATCGGTATTCAAGTGGATACTACGGCAAATCGATTGAAGGCTTCTAGAGGGTATGCGTTGTTGTCTTTTGGTTTGCAAAACTTGAAGGATGTCGCCCAAAATGTCAAATTTATTCCTGGTAAACCATTGCGATTGCACGAAGCGCTTTCTATTGCAGATTCTATGAATATTTATGGCGAAAAGGGTTTGCTCTATGCAACGCATGACTTTAATGAAATCGAAGAATTTGCAAAGATGTCTTATCTTGATGAGGAATATCCTGAGGCGGAACCGTGGCAAAGAGAAATGGTTGGAATTGGTGAACCGAATTTGTCGATTAATTTATACGCAGATGGCGAATTGATTGATCATTTGCTTTATTACGCTCGCCCGAAAAATGAAAATTTTTGGATGCGCTTGTACGATTATTTTCAATCTGATTATGATGGGGCCTTGCTTTCGCTGCAAGGCGTTGGGCGATGGAAAAAGAACGCTAAAATCAAAGAATTTTTCAAGCAACGGAATATTCCGATAAGTGGAATTGTCAATGAGTTTCCGCATGAGGCCTCACTCCCGAAAATAAATGTCGAAATATTTGTCGATACAATTTTTTTGAAAAAAGGGGTGAAGGTTGATGAAAAAATAAACATGAGTGAACTTAAATCAGGGGTTGCACGAGCTTTGAAAAATTCGCTGGGTTGGCAACTTAAGAGATTGCTTTATCGATATTACAAGGATGATTTTGATTTTTATGTTACTGCTGGTATTTCTTTTCTGGATGATGGTAGTGTATTTTATCCTTCTGCTCGAACAAAACCCCATGAAAATAAAGAATTCAGAAAGGAAATAGAATCTATTTTGAAGTATGGATGGATGCCTCCAAAAGTTCACTCGAATATCGGTAATGACGTGACTGCCCAAGAAATAGTTTTTTTCGAAATGTTTTTGATCTCATTTTCAAGGGATTACCGGATGGTTTGTAAACAAAATGGTCGCACCGCGAAAGACTCTGTCGAAATTGTAAATGCTCCAGATGCAAGGAAAGATGTTTGCAACGAGATTACATTCTCGAAAGACATCGCGACGGGTGAGGTAATCCGCTATGAATGCTTGGAATACGAAAAGAAATTGCCTAGTGGCAATTCTCAAAAGAACTATATGAATCATTACTTTGATAAAAATAAAGCAATTTATGAAGAATGGGATCGCATGTACATGCCGATATTGCGACGCGCTTCCCTCAAAATTCCGCTTTGTTTTGTGGAAGAAAAAATTGCCGAAAAAGGGATATATAATGAAGATTGGCGCTTCTAAATTCTTTTTACTTATTCTTGCCGCATTCCTTCTGCTTTCTTGCGATGAGGAACGCCTCGATGAAACTGTAAATTTCATTCCCG
>CACYCX010000030.1 GCA_902772975.1 uncultured Spirochaetaceae bacterium | reverse complement strand
CCCGTACGCAGAAGAAATTTTGCAAACCGATCCTGCTTGTTAAGATACACGATTACATATTCAGTCCAGAACACAACGGACAACGCCATAACGATAAAGTAAACTGTCGTCTCGATTATTGTAGCCGTCGGATTATTCAGCTCGTAAATTTGCTCCCAAAGAATATCTACAAAATAATAAGCAAGTACACTTAAAAGAAATTTTTTGTACGCCCTGTGCATGGGCTTTTCATTTTTCTTGAGAGAATTCTTTAAAATGTTGAAGTCATTGATTACCAGGACTAAAGTTGCAATGACGCCAATACTAGAATAGTACATTCTATAATTATAACATTGAATTCAGAAATTCACCATAAAATTACTGTAAAAAGTAAGTTTTCATGATGCCCTTGCCTTTTATTTCCATTTCGACAGGCTCAGCATTTCCGGCAGAATCTTTTATAAGCGCCATAGTTGATTCCGAAACATGAATCCTTGAAGTCTGTCCTGAGCTTTCCATCCGGCTTGCAACATTAACCGTGTCGCCCCAAATATCGTAAACAAATTTTGTTTTTCCGATAACGCCGGCTATAAGGCTTCCGCTGTTTATTCCGATTCTCATAAAAAGCTTTACATCACTTGATTTATTAAAATCTTCGATATCCTGCAGCATTCCGCGTGCAAAATTTACAATTGCAATCGCATTCTTTCCTGCACTCTCATTTCCAAATAAGCCGGCGGCCGCCATGTACGAATCTCCGATTGTCTTAATTTTTTCAATTCCTTCCCTTTTCGCTCGTTCATCAATACGCGAATAAAGTGAATTTAAAGCACCGACAACTGTATCAGCATCAAGCGTACTTGTTATTTTTGTAAAGCCTACAATGTCAGCAAACAGCACAGAAGCAGTTTCTATTCTGTCAGCAATTTTTGCATTCTTATCCATTGCAAGCCGCTTTGCTATTTCTTCCGGCAGAATATTCAAGAGCAATTCCTCAGAACGATTTTTCTCTTCCTGAAGCTCCTTAGTGCGCTCCCTTACAGTATCTTCAAGCTTTCTGTTTTCTTCCTCAACGCGGATAATTTTTCCTTCCGTGAATACAATCGTAATTGAGACTATAAAAAGTACCGAGAGCAAACCAAGCCAGACATCAAAAACAATATATGACAGCGGTTTAAGCACGCTCTCGTACGTAAAAACAATTGTTGAATTCAGCGGCGTAAAATTTCTGGGAGCATACATTATACAACCAAAGCCAAGATTTTTAAGCGGCGTAACTGTATAGAAATCAGAACCGTGTATATTCGATTTGTCTTTTTCCTGCGGCTTCCGGATTTTCATCATATTACCAGAAAGCGAAAAAGTTCCGTTCCATGGTCCCGGATCGATGGCACAATCTTCACAGCCGTATATAAATATTTTCCAGTCAGTGATTGCAGTCGCCTTCATGTTATTGTAGATTACGCCATTGTACTGTGCCCCGAATCTTGTAAGGTCATTATTGTCAAACCATACTTTTTCTGAATCACGCAAAAATGTAACGCATACAGCTTTTGTCTTGTCGTTCAAATAATAAGGCTTATCGATAACAAGCTTTCTTTCCGGGATATTGATTCCTGTAATTGAGATTATGACAAGCACTGACAGAAGCCCGCTAGAGACAGCACATATTACCTGCCACAAATGATTTCTTGCGATTCTTTTTTTGATTTCAGGAATTACATTTGTCTGCTTATAACTTGGACTTAAGCGTGCACCGTATCTTTTGTCAGAAAAAAATTCAAGTTCCATCAGCTTAAGTGATGAATAAAAAAGATGAAGCGCGCCAATACCGTAACCGATATCTATCCAGGAAATTCCGTAAACAACCAGCGCAAAAAATATTCCGACTATCGGGAAAAGCGGATAAATAACGAGTGAAATAAAAATATTTTTTTCCAGGAATTTTTTAGACTGGAAAATCATCATCAGCGTAATTAATCCGGGAAGGAGTCCCAGCACAACGCTCAGGGGATAGAGAGCGCTTCTATGGTAAAAACCTTCTTCATCAAAATAATAAAAAAGATTTGTAAACTGGCTTATTATTGTAAGGATGATTCCGAAAAGGCAAATGTAAAAAACAACAAAAAGATGCGGCGGAATCCCTTTCCTTACGGCAAGACGCGGCGATCGGAAAATTTTAAAATCCAAAAGATCCGACTTGATGAACTCAGCTGAATAAAAGCAAAAGAAAAATGTTGCAACATAGCTGAATGCAAAAACCATAAAGTTACTGATGCGTACAATATAAAATCCAATCTGACCGCTGTTTCCCCTGAAGACATAAGCACAGGCGTCGAATATCAGCAATGCTCCGGTAATAAACTGAAGCAGAATCAACGTCCTGCGGCTGTTATCCTTTAACTTATGACCTGACAAAAGGAATACGCCAACCTGAAGGCAAAAAAATGCCAGTCCAAAAAGGACTACGATGCTAACTATCCTAACTGTATCATTCATAAATACAATTGTATTTTATAGAATCCTGTTTGTCAAAAAATCAATTATTTACATCTAAAAAATCTGTGGTATAATTCAAGTTACCTCTAAGTTTCCGGGGTATTGAAAATTTTTTTTACTTGAAAATATTTTTGTATAATATATGAATATAGGAGAGTGTCTTATATGAGTGAAATCAAAAAGCTTGGATTTTTTGGAAGTTTAAAGGCAAAAATAGGAATTTTTTCTGTTGGAATTTTACTTGCTGTGGCTGTTTCCTATACCGGCTTTGCGATGCGGACCATTTTATCAATTCAAAAATATACCCTTCAAAAACAGCAGGGCATAATGCTTTCGGCCTATGATGAAAAGATTCAGTGGCAGGTTCAGAATGCAATTACCGTAATCAAAACATACGATGAGCTTTATGAAAAGGAAGGCTTACCGATTGAAGAAAGACAGGCGCGCGTAAAGGAAATAATCCGCGGCGTCCGCTATGGAACAGACGGATATTTCTGGATTGATACTTTTGACGGTATAAATGTTCTTCTTCCGCCGAAACCGGCTACTGAAGGTACCAACCGTCTTGACTGGACAGACGAAGACGGAAAGCACATGGTCGCTGACTTTATCGAAATCGGAAAGACGGACGCCGGCGGCTTTACGGATTTTAAATTTCCTAAGCTCGGAAGCGACAAGCCTGAACCGAAGAGGTCGTACACGGCACCGTACATGCCATACAAATGGGTAATCGGAACCGGAAACTATATTGACGACATTGACATTGCAATTGCCGCTGAGCGTAAGGAACAGGAAAGTCTTTTTAATTCAATCCTGATTAAGCAGATTGTAATGGGACTGATTGTAATTATAATCGCGTGCGTAATATTTGTATTTGTAATCGTCAGGATTTTTGTCCGCCCTATTTCAAAGATTACGGCAAACTTCAAGGACATCTCTGAAGGTGAAGGCGATCTGACGGCGCGCCTTCCGGTTTCAGGCCACGATGAGATTGCACATCTTTGTGAATATTTTAACCGCACTATCGAAAAGCTCCGCACCGCAATTTCGAACATCAAGGTTCAGTCGAGCGGAATGCATAACCTCGGAGAATCGCTTGCGCAGAATGCTTCAGGAACTGCAAGCGCAATCACGGAAATAATATCCAATATTGACACCATAAACGTACAGATTGCCGAACAGAGTAACGGCGTTCATCAGACGGCTGATGCAGTTGATACAATCGCAAATAATATTTCGCAGCTTGACGGAATGATTGAGAGGCAGTATTCAAGCGTAACAGATGCGTCAAGTGCAGTTGAAGAGATGATTGGAAACATTTCTTCGGTAAACGGCTCCGTTGATAAAATGGCAAGCTCTTTTACACTTCTTGCAGAAAACACAGACATGGGTGTTACAAAGCAGAAAAATGTAAATGAGCGGATTCAGCAGATTGAAGAACAGAGCAAAATGCTTCACGAAGCAAACGTCGCAATTGCAAGCATAGCAAGTCAGACAAACCTTCTTGCGATGAATGCAGCAATCGAATCAGCTCACGCAGGAGAAGCAGGAAAGGGATTTGCAGTTGTTGCTGACGAAATCAGAAAGCTTTCTGAAACATCAAGCTCGCAGTCAAAAACAATCGGCCAGCAGCTTAAGAACATTCGGGATTCAATTTCGGGCGTTGTAGTCGCATCCACGGAAGCAAGCGACGCCTTTTCAATTGTCTCTGAAAAAATTACAGAGACCGAGCAGCTTGTATCTCAAATCAAGAACGCAATGGAAGAACAGAACGAAGGCTCAATGCAAATCAGCAACGCCCTCCGCGAAATGAATGACAATACAGGCGAAGTACGCAACGCCTCAAAGGATATTGCCGGCCGCAACGAATTGATCCTTAACGAAATGCAGAAGCTCAGGGAATCAACTCAGACCATGCGTCAGGGCGTAGAAGAAATTTCAACCGGAGCGCATCAGATTGGTGACAGCGGTTCTGCCCTTGCGCAAAATTCAACGGAAGTACGAGACGCAATTGCACAAATCAATTCGCAGATAAACATGTTCAAGGTGTGATGTTCTTCATGCATATCCGCGCTGTACATATCCGCACGGTACATATCCGCGCGGGTTCCCTTGTATAAAACTCTAAATTAGCATATAATCACTCTCCATAAAAAATAATTTTAAAATATTTTCATCTTCAAGGATAAAATTCAAAATGGAAGGTTTTAAGAACGCAGGTCAGGTAGTCGAGGATTACATTTCGGGATGTGAAGGAAAAATCAGCTGTTCCTTTCCAAAGATGCTTTTAAAGGCTGTTTTAGCCGGAGCAATGATTGCTTTTGGTGCGAGCGCCGGAAATGTTGCTTCCCACGCCATTTCTAATGTCGGACTTGTCCGCGTTGCAAGCGCCGTAGTTTTCCCTGTCGGACTTATGATGATTGTTTTAATCGGCGGCGAATTATTCACCGGTGACTGCCTTATGGCAATGAGCTGGATGACGAAAAGGCAGTCGATTTTAAGCGTAATCAGAGTTCTTGCAACGGTATTTTTGGGAAACTTTATCGGCGCTTCACTTGTAGCGCTTGGAGCTTTTGCAGCCGGCCAGTTTGATTATTCAGCAGGACTTCTTGGCGCCTATTCAATGAAGGTCGCAATCGGAAAGGTCAACCTGTCTTTTACAAGTGCACTCATTTCTGGAATTCTCTGCAACATTCTAGTCTGTGCCGCAATCATCATGGCAGGAGCCGCTAAGGATGTTACAGGAAAGCTCGCTGCAATATTTTTTGTAATCATGCTTTTTGTCGTAGAAGGTTTTGAGCACTGTGTTGCAAATATGTACTATATAACCGCCGGGCTTCTTTCAAGCCTCAATCCTTCTTATGTAAACATAGCAATTGAACAGTACGGATTTTCAATTGAAAAAATCCAGTCGCTGAACCTGCACGCTTACCTTATCGACAATCTTATT
The DNA here is from genome assembly GCA_902772975.1 of uncultured Spirochaetaceae bacterium. GTDB lineage: Bacteria > Spirochaetota > Spirochaetia > Treponematales > Treponemataceae > Treponema_D. Next base: position 18,751 of record CACYCX010000030.1, on the reverse strand, counting down.
CCTGTAACAACCGGAAACATCATCGGCGGAGCAATCTGCATAGGGCTTCCGCTTGTTTACTTGAACATCACTAAATCGCATACTGAAAGGCCAAGCGGAAACGCAAAGGACGTTGCTTAAAAGGAAACTGCCCTAAATATATTTAGCAAGAACGCTTTCAATTTTTTCCGGCGTGTCAGTCGGTGCAAAACGCTCCAGAACAGTTCCATCACGGGCAACAAGGAATTTTGTAAAATTCCATTTAATTCTTGAATTGCAGAATCCGTGTTTTTTGCTCTTAAGGTAAGTATAGAGCGGATCCTCATTTTTTCCGTTCACATCAATCTTTGCAAACTGCGGGAATGTAATTCCAAAGCGGCCTGTACAGAAGGTATGAATTTCATCATCAGTTCCGGGAGCCTGATTCAAGAACTGATTGCAAGGGAAATCGAGAATCTCAAAGCCCTGCTCCTTGTACTTTACATACAATTCCTGAAGTCCCTTATACTGCGGAGTAAAGCCACAGCCTGTAGCAGTGTTTACAATCAAAAGAACCTTGCCCTCATAGTCTTTAAGGGAAACTTCTTTTCCATCACGAGTCTTTACAGAAAAGTCATAAATGTTCATTCAATACCTCCATTGTATAAAATTATATTGAACACAATCTTTTACAGTTAGTAATGTATAACTTTTATTCCCCCATGTCAATTAGATTGCGTTCAATTTAATGGAAAAAAATGAAGAAATTACTAACACAAAAGCAGGTAATACAACCAGAAAATTGCCGGTAGAATTATCCAATTCAGTATATCAGAACCAAAATTAATTAAATAAACGCCTTGATTAGAGGTAACGGCCTGCAGCAAAAGAATTGCACCAAATACTAGCAATATTCCACGAAAAGAAAGGGCCAGGAATTTTTTACAAACATAAACAATTGTAAAACATGTGCAGAAACCAATAGCAGACTGGAGCATCATACCTGCAGGAGGAATGTTCATATTAACTATAAGCTCTACTAAAAAGCATATCAGCGCTCCTAATATAGCTGCCAGCAGAACGTATTTAATAAATGTTCTCATATTTGTCACCTCTCATATTTTAATTTAATTTTTAACTTCTACTCTTATACCTTTAAGCTTTCGGCTCGCTCTTTTTTTTGGCTCCATCAATTTTTATACGTGAATCTTTTTTATGTGCATCAGCCTTTCCGTCTTTACAGATTACTTCATCCAGTCGAATCCACGGATAACCTTTTCTAGGTTTTTCTACATATTTTAACCATTCGGTCATAGTTCCGTTAAAGTGCACTTCCGAAATGCTATATCCAGCAAAAATGTTTTTCCCAAGTATTCGTATTGATGAAGGAAGAGTGATGCTTTTGAGGGAAGAGCACAATCCAAATGCCATTTCGTCAATTCGTTCAAGACCTTCCGGCAACTCAATTGATTCTATTTTGAAGTCTCCCTGGAATGCATATGAGTAAACAGATTTAAGGCTAGACGGAAGTTTTACTGTTTTTAAATTATGCAATCCCTGAAAAAGACGGGCGTTAATAATGTCTGTTCCTTCAAGGAATTCTACGGAAGTAAGGGCTTCACAGCCATCAAATGCCTTTTCGTCAAGTATTCCTTTTTCTTTTCCAGGGGGCGGAATGACAATTGATTCCAGGGACGAACAATCCCGGAACATTTCTCCCCATAAATCACAGACTGAGGGAAGCTTAATTTTTTTAAGGCTAGCACACATAATAAATGCATCAAACAATATTTCGTGCACGCTTTCCGGAACTTCAAGTTCTGTCAAACCTGAAGCAGAAAACGCTTTTATTCCAATCAATTGTAGAGTATCAGGAAGCTTTAACTCTGTAAGTTTGAAGCAGCGGTGAAATGCTTTGTCACCGATTTCTGTAAGACCTTCGGGTAAATCAACAGACTCAAGTTCAACGCAATTATAAAATGCATGCCTTGGGACATTCTTAATCCTTGAAGGAATTTTTATCAGCTTAAGTTTTTTACAGCCTTCAAATGCGCCTTCGCCTATTTCCTCAAGCTGTCCGGGCAGTTCAACTGATTCCAAACTCAGACATTCTTTAAAAGCCTCTTTTGCAATCTTGGTAATATTCTTAGGAAGCTTTGCATTGACCACGTTCGGATTACACTTGATTAAGGTAGTACCTTCCATAAAGAACTCATTTTGAGAATCACTCAGAACTTACAATTCCTCCTGAAAAAGCACATTTTGCATCAAACAAAAGAGCATCATTCTTATATACTATACAAATAAAAATGACTAGGATAAAATCGTATCTGGAGCTTTGAATGTCACAGCATATTATAATTTCCGGCAAACAAATAAAACAGATAGCTGAACGCCTGAATGATTTCTTGCGTATAAAACCACTTGAAGAAAGATACAAAATTCCAGTTCCAGAATTACCCTACTTTTGCCAAAGTTTGAATAAAAAAATTCAGGCAGAAAGCGATTCATACAAGCAAAATAAAATTTTAAAAGAAAACTTGAAAGACTGTTTTTCTAAAACAATTTCCGATCAGAAAAAACTTGAACTTGTAAATTACATTGTAAATACCTGGGGCGGTATTTCAGAAGTAAAACAATCTAGAAGAAAAAATCTTATATTCCAAGATATAGATTCATCAGACTCAGTAGAAATGAATATTTCAGAAAGCGACTACATTGCAAGCCGTTCAAAAGTTCTTTCGTTTCTAAAACCAGAAGAATATGTTATCTGCGATTCCCGAGTTATCTTTACATTAAACTGGCTTTTGCTCATTACACGAAGCAAAGACAAATTAATACAGTTTTCAGAACTTGAATTACGGAACAGAATCTGCAAATCATATAAACTTTCGTATTTGCTGGATAAATTTAAAATCAAGCCGTTTGACAACATAATTGATAAATACACCGATTATCTTGATATAGTAAAAATACTGACAAATGAATTGAAGAAGACTAACACAGACTGGAAACTATACTCCACAGAAATGCTGCTGTTTCAAATTGCAGATGATTTGGAATATGGCATTCCTTCTTTAATCCGTGATTTTTTATTCAGTAAGATTTCCAGCATTTAGCTTGCATGTTTTCAAGGGTTTATAAGATTTATGCTAAAAAAAATGCCCGGCACTCACCGGGCAAATATTCATGGATAAAAAATGTTTTTTAATTTGCGCCTCGCATAGTCTCGGCGCCCAGGCGGTTTGTCGTTGAGCCTAAACAAACTTACTGTCGCAAGTTTGTTCTTCACGGCTCTTCGATTTGCGCCTTAATCCTGCAAAGCTTCATATCCCTCTTCGCCGGTGCGTACCTTTACGACATTTGCAACATCGTATACGAAAATCTTTCCGTCGCCGATGTGGCCTGTGTAAAGAACTTCCTTAGCGGCTGTGATTACAAGATCTACAGGAACTTCGCTTACTACGATATCAACCTTAATCTTAGGAAGAAGCGTCATGTCCATCGGAACGCCGCGGTATTTCTGAACGTTGCCGTGCTGAACGCCGCATCCCAAAACATTTGTAACTGTCATACCAGTAACATTGATTTCGTTCATAGCTGCCTTGAGTTCGTCGAACTTGCTCTGGCGTGTGACGATTGTAACCATATGGAACTTTGCACCAGGCTTCTTTGTCGCCTTAGCAACAGGCACGGCTTTTTCTACCGGAACATCGCTTTCTGCAAGAGGGTTGTCGCCACCGAGAACCTGAGGCGCCATGATGAATCCGGCGTAGCTTGAATCAATTCCGTGCTCAAGCTTATCAAGACCGATTACTTCTTCTTCGCGGCTTGCCCTGAGCCCGTGGAGCTTTTTAATCAGTGTAAATGTGATTAACATACATACCGCAGTCCATGCAACGATTGTGAACTCACCGAGTGTCTGAACTCCAAAGTGATGGAAGCCACCGCCGTAGAACACACCGTTTTCAACATTGAACAAACCGTCTGACAAAGTTCCCCAGATACCGTTTGCAAGGTGAACTGCTACGGCACCAACCGGGTCATCAATGTGAAGTTTAAGGTCAAGAAGTTCAATGATAAGAACTACGATGATACCGGCAACAATTCCGATTACGCTTGCACCAAGTGCATCTACTGTAGCACATGTCGGTGTGATTGCAACAAGACCTGCAAGCGAAGCGTTCAATGTCATTGAAACATCAGGCTTTCCGTTTTTAAGCCAAGTAAAAATCATTGTCGTAACAGCAGCAACTGCCGGAGCAATTGTTGTTGTTGTAAATACTGCAGCAAGACCACCTACACCCAAAAGCTGAGTACAAGCAGCACCGTTAAATCCGTACCAGCCGAACCAAAGGATGAAAGTTCCGAGTGCACCAAGTGTAAGTGAGTGACCTGGAATAGCATGAACCTTTGTTACTTTTCCGTTCTTGTCATAATCATATTTTCCGATACGCGGGCCAAGGAAGATTGCACCAATCAAAGCTGCTGTACCACCAACTGAGTGAATCGCAGCACCACCGGCAAAATCTACAAAGCCGAGCTGTGCAAGCCATCCCTGTGAGTTCCAAACCCAGCCTGCTTCAATCGGATAAACAACTGCAGAAATGATTGCAGAATAAATACAGTATGCGCTGAACTTTGTGCGTTCTGCCATAGAACCTGAAACGATTGTCGCGGCAGTTGCACAGAATACCAGATTGAACACAAATGCTGACCAGTCGCCTTCAGCAAAGTTTGTGAACAGCTGCATGTTCGGCTTTCCGATAACACCGAACAGATAGTTTTCACTCATCATCAAACCAAAACCAAGAAGCATGAACATTGGTGTTCCGATACAGAAATCCATCAGGTTTTTTATTTTTATTTTTCCAGCATTCTTTGCTCTTGTAAATCCTGTTTCAACCATTGCGAAGCCGCACTGCATAAAAAATACAAGAGCAGCTCCAATCAAAAACCATACACTCCAAACTTCACTCATTAGATACCTCCTGTGATAGTCAGAATATTTTTTAATTTAAAAAAAAACGCCACGAATCAATCTTCTTCATCCGCGAGCTTGTAAAAAACCCGATAGTGAAAAAGTGAACGTAGCGTCATTGCCATCTGTAACGCAAAGCAATGCATTGTATTGCCTTTACTCTGCGCAAAATAAAAAAGGTGTTACATCCAGCTCCCTCGTAAGGAAAACGAATGTAACACCCTTGTTACTCGATGTTTCTTTTATAATAAAATTCAAAAAAAGTGTCAATACAGTTTTTTAATTTTTTTAAAGTTACGGCAAAATTTATATTGCGCAATTTTTTTTTATTTTGTAGACTCTCGAAAATAATTTCGCTCAAGGAATTCATGCGGAGGTAATTATGGCGCTAAGCGTTCAGTATCTTTACAATTACACAATCAACTTGTTCCGCCTCAAGCTTGTTGCAGGTAAAGACGGGCTTAACAAATATGTAAGCTGGATGTGCTACACCGAAGATCCTGAGACAATTGAATTCATCCGCGGAAGTGAACTTGCAATTACGACAGGCCTCAATGTTTTCCGCCACTCGCAAAACACTGACGATAAATCAACTGAATACATCGTAGAATTTTTATCGGAGACAATTACAGAACTTGTTAACCGCAATGCATCTGGACTTATCGTTAATACGGGAAAATACATCAACACGATTCCCGCAAGCATAATCGCCTTGTGCGACAGATTACAGTTTCCGCTTTTTACGATGCCGTGGGAAATTCACACAATCGATTTGATGCAGGAAGTCTGCAATAAAATTCTTCTTGATAATCAAAAACAGAAAACTCTCGAGCAGTGCTTTTACGAATCCATTTTTCAGCCCAAAAGCTTTGATGCTTCATGCCTAACAAACACGACATTTGCAAACGCAACTGATTTCTCCGTAATCATCATGAAAATTCCTGAAAATATTTTTGACAACAATATTGACCAGCAGGAACACTACATCGATTATTCGTTCAATCCAAAAATCGGATTAAGCCCGCTTGATTTCTGCTGGTTTTTGAATGACAGAAAAATCGTCTACATCCTCCATACGGACGGACGCGACACTGCAATCCTCATGAATAAGATTGCAAAAAAGGACAGGCACTTTGCAACATCAAAAATTGCAGTCTCTTCTGTATGCCATTCCTACAAGGAAATTAAATCTGAATTTGAACATGCTGAGTTTGCACTTGGCTTCTGCAATTCTGAAAAAACATTGTGCGACTACAACACGCTTGGCGTTTATAAAATTTTTGCCGAAGTAAAAAACCGCGCAATCCTTGAAAATTTTTATCAGGAAATTCTCGGAAAGCTTGATTCACTTGGAAAGGCAAAACGCGACGATTATCTTGCAACATTAAAAATATATGCTGATTTTGGCGGACGCATCCAGAAAACTGCGGAAGAAAACGCCGCCCACCGGAACACGATAAATTACCGCATTCATCGTATTTCAGAAATACTCGGAATTGATTTGCAGGATTCAGAGACGATGTACAAGATACAGACCGCGCTCCACATAAAATCAATGCTTGATGAAATAGATTCTGCAGAATAAAAAAGCCGCAATAAAAAAAGGCGGCAAGCCCTGAACACTTACAAAACAGAGCCGCCGCCAAAATCAAGCGGATAAAAGGAGGTACCCGTTTTATCCGTCAATTTTTCTTACACTACTTTTTATCAATTTCAAGAATTGTATTCAAAAGAACGTTCGCACCCTTCCAGCAGTTTTCAACCGGAGTATACTCCAATTCACAGTGAGAGTGACCGCCTTCACTTGGAACAAAAATCATAGTCGTCGGTACTATATCACAAAGATACTGGGCATCGTGTCCAGGGCCTGAATACATTCTGAGTGAAGAATATCCGAGCGCCTTTGCAGATTTTTCAACATCATCGATGAACTCAGGATAATACTGAACAGTCTTGCGGCTCCATGCTTCTTCGTAAGTCATCGTACATCTTGCCCATTCCTTAGGCATGTTCCTGATAATGCTCAGGCACTGCTCGATTACCTTTGGATCCTGATGGCGAGCATCAAGCGTAAACTTAATTTCATCAGGAATTATTGTATGAATGTTCGGATGGCAGCTGATTTTTCCTGTCGTGTAAACAAGCTTCTTATCAAGCTTATCAAACTCTGTATGAAGGTAAAGCAGAGCCTGAGAAGCCGCATAGAGCGCATCCTTACGATACGGCATCGGGAATGTTCCTGCATGGTCTGCCTGTCCTCGGAAAGTAAACTCATAGTTAATCATTCCGCAAACACCTTCTACAACACCGATATCATATTTTCCGTCTTCAAGTACAGGCCCCTGCTCGATATGAAGCTCGATAAGGCCTGTTGTCTTTTTCGGGTCAATGCGGTTTGCTTCACTTCCTTCAAACCCAGATTCCTTAAGAGCCTGACCGAATGTATACCCCGGAATGTCTTTTGCTTCAGAAGCAAGCATTGCGGCTTTATCAAATTTTCCAGTTACAACACCTGAACACATCATCGCAGGTTCAAAGCGCGCACCTTCCTCGTTTGTCCAGACAACAAGCTGAATCGGATGCTTATGCGGAATATTCTGGGTAACGATAGTTTCAATTGCTTCCATCGCAGTCATTACGCCAAGAATACCGTCGTAGTTTCCGCCCTGACGAACTGAGTCGCAGTGGCTTCCGCTCATAATCACGCCGGCGTCAGGATCACTTCCTGGAAGAGTGCAGTAAATATCGCCCATATCGTCCGTCTTAAAATCAAGACCAAGCTTTGTCATCCGCGCTTTGATTTCGTTACGAGCCATTATGGCTTCGGGAGAAAGTGAAAAGCGTGTAATTCCGCCGTGACCTGTATCTCCGAATTTTGAAAATGTCTTAATCTTGTCTTCCATTCTTTTGATATCACATGTATACATAGTTCACCTCTAAAATAATTTTTTACTTTATGCCCTTCCATTTTGAGGCGCAGTTCTCACACCGGGAACAATCGCCTGAGCAGGACAAACCAAAACACACAGCTGACAGCCGACACAATTTTTGTTAAGAACCGGTTTTCCATTCTTTCCCAAATCAAGTGCCTGGTGTCCGCCATCGTAACACGAAGTTATGCACCTTCCGCAGCCAACACATTTTTCGCGTATGAACTTAGGAAACTGCTTTGTACGCCTGTCCAGAAAATCAGTGGGCACAATTTTAGGGAGCGCCTGACCGACAATCTGCTGGACAGAATTATATCCGTACTTTGCAAGATAGCGCTTAACTCCGTCTATCATATCGTGAATAATTCCGTAGCCGTACTGCATCACTGCAGTCGTTACTTGAATTGTTCCGCAACCAAGTGAAATAAATTCAGCCGCATCACGCCATGATTCGATACCGCCCATTCCGCTTACGGGAATAGCACGGGTTTCTATGCACTTGCGCATATCGTGAATAAAGCGGAGTGCAATCGGCTTTACGGCTTTTCCAGAATAGCCGCCTATGCTTGTGTAGCTGCCTACCTGAGGCGCGGAAATAAACGAATCAAGATCAACATTTACAATTGACTTAATCGTGTTAATTGCCGCAAGTCCGTCAGCGCCGGCGTTAACGGCTGCAATTGCCGGGAACTCCATATTGCCGACATTTGGCGTCATCTTTGCCAGAATCGGAATCGTTGTTCCGCGCCGAACGGCTTTGACATAAGATGCCACCAGTTCAGGGTTCTGGCCTACATCGCTGCCAAGCCCGTGCGTCGCCATATGAGGACACGAAAAATTACATTCGATAATATCCGCGCCTGCTTCCTGAACCTGCCGCGCAAGGCTTTCCCACTCGCGCTCATTGCGCCCCATGATGCTTGCTATAATTACCTTTGTCGGATATTCAGATTTAAGGCGCCTTATAAACCCGAGATTTTCTTCAAGCGTATGGTCGCTTATCTGCTCGATGTTTTTAAATCCGACAAAACCGTCGTTCTCTTTACGAAGAGTTGCAAAGCGCGGCGAAACTTCTTCCGGGACAAAAGCGCCGATTGTCTTAAATGCAACGCCTGCCCAGCCTTCGTCAAAAGCTTTTGCAATCATTTCGTAATTGCTTGCAACTACAGAAGAAGACAGGAAGAATGGATTTTCACAGCGTACTCCACAAAAAAGCGTATCAAGGAAAACTTCATCGTAAGTTTCCGTTACAACGCCATCCTTTAATTCACTTGAATTTTCATCAAGCGAAAGGAGCGCGCTTACAGTCTGCTGTATAGGAACAGGCCGCGTAATTTTACCTTTCAGGCAGGCGCCTTCACATTCCTTTGAAGTACAGTTCAGGCACGCCGTATTTTTCTTTGCAGCAGAATATGCACCGCAGTAATTTTCAAAGTGGAGGGAATATAATATTTTTGCTGCATCTACCCCGCTCTTACAGGCTGCCGTACAGTTCTTGCCGTTACAGAGAAGGCAGGCTGCCGCAGATTCTTTTACTATCTGTGAAGCGTATTGAAAATCCATGTTACCTCCTGATTAACGCTGCGCTAAAATTTTACCGGCGCGCACTTTACGAATTTTCCTTCTCCAGGTTTTCCGACGTACTCGCCGTTATCGTAAACAAGAGAGCCGCGGACATAAGTCTGAACCGGATATCCGTGCACGGTCGTTCCTTCCCAGATTGTGTGGTCATAATCTGAATGCATGTTCTTTACGCTGATTGTAAAATCCTTTTTGGGATCGTACACAACGATATCTGCATCCTTTCCGATTGCAAGCGAGCCTTTCTGTGTGCACCCGAAAATTCTTGCAGGATTTTCCGCACAAAGCTCTACTGCGCGCGAATAAGAAATTTTTCCGTCTGTTGCCGCTCCGAGCATGTAAGGATAAAGATTTTCTACACCCGCACAACCGTTAGGAATTTTTGTAAAATCATTTATGCCCCAGTCCTTTTCGCTCTGCTGGAACGGACAGTGATCAGTTGCGACTGTATCAATCGCACCGTTCTTAATTGCCTGCCACAAAGCTTCGCGGCTTTCTTCCCCCTTCATCGGAGGCGAACAGACAAAATTACGGCCATCAGGACGCTTGTAAACATCACATGTAAATTCAAGATACTGAGGACAAGTCTCGATAAAGATTTTTGCGCCTTCCATCTTTGCCTTAACGGCTGCTTCAAGTCCTTCCTTATCCGACATATGGACGATATAAAGAGGAGCATCAGCATTCTGTGCCCAGTGAACGGCGCGCTTGTCTGCTTCAGCGGCAACAAACTCCGGGCGGCTCATATAGTGATACCAGGCGTCAGTCTTACCTTCCTTAAGATACTGTGCGACACGCAAATCAATCATGTCAGGATTTTCTGCATGAAGGTTTGTAATGGCGCCTACTTCCTTTGCCTTAAGAAGAATCTTTACGAAGGTCGCGTCATCAACCATCATTCCTTCTTTCTTATAAACAAAGAAGCACTTAAAGCTTGAAACTCCGTAATCGACTGCATCCTTAAACTCATCAAGAATTGCGCCGTCATTCAAATCAGTTATGCAGCAGTGAAAAGCAAAATCGCAGCATGCTTCTTTTTCTGCAATCTTTTTCTTTGCATCTACCGTCTCGATAATTCCGTGTCCCTTCCGCTGCATCGGATAATCAAAAACCGTAGTAACGCCGCCACAGGCAGCCGCTCTTGTTCCGGCACCATATCCGTCAGCAGAAACAGTGCCACCAAATGGCATGGCAAGATGAGTATGTGCATCGATTGCGCCGGGGAGAATCAGCTTACCGGATGCGTCAACAACCTTAGCGCCCTCATCCTTTAAATCAGAACCGATTGCAACAATCTTTCCGTCCTTAACGCCGACATCAGCCTTGAACATTTCCTTTGATGTTACAACAGTTCCGTTCTTTATAATCAGATCCATAAAGCACTTCCTTTAAATGCCGTCCGCTTTTGCATTCACGAACGGCTGTCTTAATTAGTCCTTATACTTGTAAACGAGCACGAGTCCTGATTTCTGGAATACCTGAGCAATTTCTACCAGGTCCATTCCGCCTGCATCAGCTACTGCAAGGTTTGTAACCCATGTAACACCAAAGTCAACCTGACCTGTGTATACAGCAGTTGTTTCTGCAATATCTCCGCCGCCAGGAACGATTGTTACATCAAGACCAGCATCCTTGTAGTAACCTTTGTCGAGGGCTACGTAGTAACCCATAAACTGTGCATCAGGAAGCCACTTAAGCTGAATCTTAACGCTGCTCTTTTCCGGCTTTCCAAAATCAGATGCCTTTGCTGCTTCAAGATAACTTGGATCAAGAATGTCAGACAAAGTGAATAATGCAAACTTTTCTCCGGCTGCAGCATCGCTGAGCTTTACATATTTTTTTGCAATATCAAGTGTCTGCTGCATTGCATCCATATCAAATGAACAGTAGTCAGTTACTCTTGCACCCTTTGTATCTGTTTCACAAAGCTTCTTTACTTCCTTTGCCATGTGGAGCTGGTGTCCTGCAGAAACTGAAGAACCGTACTTGTAGCAGATTTCAGCAGCCTCTTCCGGATTTGCGCAGGCGGCTTCCCATCCCTTTACGCTTGCAGCAAGAAATGCCTTTACAGTGTTAGGATTTTCAGAAGCAAATCTTTTTGTCGTAAAGATGTTGTCTTCCATCATCGCAACGCCTTCATCGTTCATGTCGATTGTTCCGACAGAATCGCCGTACTTATAGCCGCCGTCATAGCTGTTCTGAACAAGTCCGAGTTCGTTGTAAGTCATGGCTGATGCAAGTGCGATTGTATTGTCATCAAAGCCATCCATATCAAATGCCTGACTCAAATAGGAAGTCGGAAGATTATATTTTGCAAGAAGGGCAAGAATTTCATATTCATTTCCTAAGCCCCAGTTTCCGACCTTTCCTGCTTCTGCAGCTTCCTTGATGATTACAGCAGAAGAAGTTCCCTTTTTCCAACCAACACTTGAAGCTGTCTTTTCCTTACAGCCTGATGCCACACTAGCGAATACAACAAGTGCCGCCGTCAGAGTGAAATTAACCAAATGCTTTTTCATTTCCATACCTCCAGAAAAATGATTTTTTATTTGGAAATCCTGTTCCGAAGAACAAGGCTTTCTGCCACAAGTAAAATTACATACATTACGATTCCGATAAGACATGCAACCACAATGTATGCCCACGCCGTCGCATATTGCGCAAGAACTATGTTCTCACGAATCTGTCGGCCGACTCCGATTATGTATTCCGCAAAATATTCGCTTACCATTGCACTGATAACACATCCAGGAACACTTATTCTGAGTGCCGTAAAAATATACGGAACACAATTCGGAAGCCTGAGTTTAAAGAACACCGTCGCCGGTTTTGCCGCATACGACTTGAACAGGTCAAGGCTGAACGGCTTTAATTCCGTAAATCCGCGGTAAGCATTTATCGCCATGCTTACAGTACAGGTAATCATTACGACAAGCATTTTTGCCAGCATAGATCTTGTATTCGGATCCGGACTGAAATCCTTTGTAAGATTATTGAAAATCGGAGCGATCGCAATAATAGGAATTGCATTGAACGCAGTCGCAAGCGAAAGTCCGCCCTTACCCCAATGCGGAATCATTGTCGCAATCATGGCAAGGACAAAACCTAATGCAGAACCAAGCACAAGTCCGCAAAGTGCTACAATTACAGTAGCCCTTATATCGCCCGTCATCTTCCCGAAATTATCAAACAGAATCTGAATGATTCTTGAAGGAAGCGGCAGCGTAAAAGTATCCGCTCCGAACCATTCGTGAACAATCTGAAACTGCCACAGTACAAAAATCAGCGCACCGAATAAAACCGGGTACAGAACTGACTTAACCGTCTCCATCTTTATTTTTCTCATCATATTCAATACTCCAATCAAACCCAAATTTTAGGGAAACCTATGAACGACGCCTTGCGCTTCTGGCGCCGGGAACAAAAATCTTTTCGAGCATGACCATAAGGTAAAAGCTCAGTATTCCGACAATCGCACTGAAGAACACAATCTGCCAGAAAACAAATATGCTCATTGCATGCTTCAAAGACTGACTGAGCATGCATCCAATACCGCCGCCGCCCTGAAGCGTATCCACAAGAATTGATGCGGTCACTGCCATAGGAGCTGCAATCTTAAGCCCGGTAAAAAGCGAAGGAATGCTTGCCGGAATCATAAGCTTCTGATAGACCTCGTAGCTTTTTGCAGCATACGAATAAAACAGCTCCAGCTTTTCTTTTTCGATTGCCTTAAGGCCTGCAAGCGTGTTTACCGCAACCGGATAAAATGTAAGGATTGCAGCTATCACGATGCGGCTCTTATTGATGTCCTGCGTAATTGCAAGGACAACCGGCGCCATTCCCAAAATCGGAATCAACTGAATGAGCATCAGATATGGGAACGCAATTTTTTCTATAGCCGAAAAGCGCCTCATCAAAAGAGCAAGTACATAACCGGAAAGCGCTCCAATTATGAATCCCACAACCGCGCGTCCCAAAGTTATTCCTGCATTCAAAAGCACAATCTGTAATGCAGTCTGATTTGCAGTAACTTTTTTTGTACTGAACACAGACTGGGCAATCTGCCATAAATGTGGAAGGACATTTTCAGGAGTACGCTTTGTTCCTGCAATCACAAACGCTCCGAGCTCCCATACAATCACAAGGCCGAGAACCCAGACAAAAGTAACGAACTTAGGACTCTTAAGAATTTTGTTCATCATAATCAGACTCCTTCAAAACCGCTTCGTACCTTAGCAACCAGTTCCGTAAAATGCTGGCTGTTCTTGCATTCAAGACTGCGTGGTCTCGGTATATCGATGTCAACAATCGAAGTTATTCTTCCCGGGTGAGGAGAAAAAACAACAACTCTGTCGCTTAAGAAAACTGCTTCCTGAATACTGTGCGTAACAAATATGATTGTCTTATGCGTCTGCCTCCAGATTCTTAGAAGGTCTTCATGAAGCTTTTCCTTTGTAAATTCATCAAGCGCACTGAACGGCTCGTCCATAAAAAGAACGTTCGGGTTCAACGCAAGTGCACGCGCAATTCCGACCCTCTGCTGCATACCGCCTGAAAGCTCACGCGGATAGTGATAGCCAAAATCCTTTAAGCCAACGAGCTCAAGCATTTCAGTTACCGTTTCAGTCCGCAGAGTTTTAGGCATCTGCATAAGCTCAAGCGGAAGACAAATATTCCGTCTGATTGTGCGCCAGTCCATCAAAACCGGACTCTGAAACACAATTCCAAATTCCTTTGAAATACGAGCTTCCTGCGGTGTAAGCCCGTCAATAAAAACACTTCCCTGCGTTGACGGAATCAATCCTGAAATAACCCTGAGGAGAGTCGTCTTACCGCAGCCTGAAGGTCCGACAAGAGAAATGAACTCACCGTTCTTTATGTCAAGATTTACATTCTGAAGTGCCACAGTCTGATTCTTATCATCTGTTGCCTTGTAAACTACACTCAGATTCTTTACTGTAATTTTTACAGGTGCAGTTTCCGGATCAAAAAATACCTTTTCGTTAACAGCTGCGTTCATTTGTGTACCTCCAAAAAAAAGAAGCAGAACCAAAGTTTCCTCTGATCCTGAGCCATTGCAGTGTGTTTGTTGATGTGCATAATATACGCACAAATTTCAATAATTAATATTTCTTCTTCAACAAATTTTAATATTTTTCTTGTGCTTTATGCACAAAGTTTTTACATAATTACATTTCACGAAGCGCCTTATAAATCCGTAAGACATCGTTCTCCGTAACTTCCTTCCTGGTATTCGACGGACTTCCCGAAGCAAGAGCATCCTTAGCCATCTTAGACTCAACGCTTTCAAATTTAGAAAGATTGATTCCATATTCACGCAAGGTCGGAATTTCAAGAACCTTTGTAAGGGATTCAAGCGCGCTGATAAATTTTCGACTGGCAACATCATTATCGTCCGTCTCAGAGGCAGAGCCTATTCTGCGCGCAATCCGGGCAAAGCGGTCTGATGCTCCATCAAGCGCGAACTTAAGGCATTCCGTAATCAGCATCGCATTCGAGATTCCGTGCGGAACATGAAACAGCGCGCCAATTGGACGGCTCATGCCATGCACGATTGTCACGCTGGAATTGTTAATTGCAACTCCGGCTTCGTATGCTGCAACAGCAAGCGATTCGCGCGCTTCCCTGTTTGCTCCATCAAAGGCCGCAAGCGGAAGCATTTTAAAAATGCGCTCTATTGCATCAAGGCAGTAAAAATCCGTAAGAGGATTTGCTTTTTTAGAAGTGAATGCTTCCACTGCGTGAGTAAGTGCATCCATTCCGGTTGCTACAGTAATTCCGCGCGGAGCTGACATCGTGTAATTAAAATCCACTATTGCAAGCTCCGGTAAAAGCGCGTCTCCCTTCATCAAAAGCTTTGCGTCAGTTTTGGTATCGGTGTAGACAAAAAACTTTGTCGCTTCTGAACCTGTTCCGGCTGTTGTCGGAATCAAAACAAGAGGAGGAAAATTTCCGCTCATTTCTTTTCCGGCGTAATCAATCAATTCACCTTTCAGGACAGACATCGCAGCAACAGCTTTTGCGGTATCAAGCGGAGTACCGCCACCAAGCCCGATAATAAAATCACATGACTCGTTACGATATGCATCAACTGCACTCATAATCATTTTATCATCAGGCTCACCGGGTAAATCATTAAATACCGCAGATTCAATTCCTGCATCACTAAGCTTTTTCTGAATCTCACCTGTAAGTCCTGTCCTTGTAATTATTTTTCCAGTTACGATAAGCGCTTTAGATCCCATTTTCTTTATAAATGAAATTGAGGAATCAAAAGCACCTTCGCCGATTACAGAACGAGGCGGCATTGTAAAATTAAAGGCCAATCTTTTCCTCCAGTACAGAAAGTACTTCATCAAGCTTTGCCATTTCTTCATCAAGCTGTTCTTCCGTGATGATAAGAGGAGGAGCCACCATAATGCAGTTTTCGTGTGAGTACGTTACAAAGCCGCGCGCTTTAAGTTCCTTCGTTACAAAGCCCATTAGGTTTTCAGGATCCTTTCCCCATGGAACAAGAGGCTCGCGTGTCGCCTTATCTTTTACAAGTTCAACTGCGCTGAACAATCCGATATAGCGGACATCACCGACACTCGGATGCTTTGATTTCAACTCTTCAAGAATTGTGCCCAGATGCTTTCCGACTTTCTGAACATGACCTTCGATATCATTTTTAAGATAGAATTCCTGACACGCAACGCCTGCCGCACATGCAAGAGGGTGACCTGAATAAGTAAGTCCGCACGAAAGATAATTATCGTCAAAGAACGCAGCAATTTCTTTTTTTACGATGCAGCCGCCAAGAGGAATGTAGCCTGAGTTTACGCCTTTTGCAAAAGTGATGATATCAGGAACGACATCAAAATTCATGAACGCAAACATCTTTCCTGTTCTGTACCAGCCGGCCATTACTTCATCACAAATCATCATGATTCCGAATTCATCGCAGACTTTCCTTACACCCTTAAGGTATCCCTTCGGTGGAATGATTACACCGTTTGAACCAGTAATTGTCTCGCACACAATTGCAGCGACACGGTCAGAGCCTTCGTAAATTACCTGAGCGCGAAGCTGCCTGATGTAGTATTCAGTCGCCTCTTCTTCTGAAGCAAACTTGAGTTTTTCCTGATAAAGATACGGATCAAAAAAGTGAATGAATCCCGGAATCGCCGGTTCAAGCGCAAAGTGCCTGGGCTCTCCGGTAAGGTTTCCGGCACCGAATGTCGAACCGTGATAAGAGCGGTAACGGCTCATTACCTTAAAGCGTCCTGTATACATGCGCGCAATTTTGATTGCGTTTTCATTTGCATCAGCACCACCGTTAGTAAAGAAAACTTTTCCAAAGCAGTCAGGAAGCCTGTCAACAATTGACTTTGCAAGCTTTGCCCTCGGCTCCGATCCGAACGAACCTTGTATATATGCATAGGAATCAAGCTGTGCTTTTATTGCCTCAGTCATTTCCTTATTCGCGTAACCTGCGTTCATATTAACCTGCTCGGAAGACATGTCCGCATAACGCTTTCCGTCGGTATCGTAAATATAAATTCCTTCGCAGCGTGCAACAGGAGTAGGATTAAGTCCGCGCTGCTTGCTCCAACTCTGCAGAACATATTTTGTCTGCATCTCGCTAATTTCTTTTCCAGTCATATTTACCTCCAAAACCAGGATGCTTTGTTTTTACACTGAATGGATTTTGAATGCAATCGGAATTTTAAATTATTTTTATTTTTTGAATAAATTTTTTATTTGATTTGTGCAAACATAAAATATTTTTCTGTTTTTTTTATGCACCATGCACAAAATTTAAAAAATCGCAAAGTCACAAAACAAGACGTCCGTCAGAGCTTCCACCTACTCTACTTATAGGTTTATCCTATAACCGCCTATCAGAAAAATATATTTGAACAAAAGCGAAAAAAAATATATAACCTATTTATCCGATAGGTATTTAGGGAAATACATATATCAAAATCTTTTGTTTTTAAAGGAGATAAGAACATGAAGAAAACAACAGCAATCAAGGGAGCAGTAATTGCTCTGGCAGCAGCGTCTATTTTATTCAGCTGCGGTAACAATGGCAAGCAGGCAAAAGGCAAGGTTGCAGAAATCGTATTGGAAGCACAGAACGCTCCATATACATACGAGGACGAATCAGGAAAGCCAGCCGGCTATGAGTACGATGTATTAAAGCTCATCGATGAAAAGCTTCCTGAGTGGACATTCAACTATCAGGTGCTTGATTACGAAACAGCTTTGGCTGGCGTTAAAAGCGGCAAGTACGATTTGGATTCAGGATGCAAATTCCGTACACCGGCAAGAGAACAGGCTTTCCGTGTTTCAGCTCCATACAATTATTTCTTTATGAATCTTGTTGTAAAGGCAGACAGCGGAATTGAGTCGCTCGAAGACCTGAACGGAAAAAGCATTGCTTCAATCGTAGAAACAGACGGACGCACTGTTGCGCTTCGTGACTGGCTTAAGGCACACCCGGAAGTAAACATTGAATTTACACCGCTTGCTTCTGCTGGTGCAATGGCTGATGAAATTGCAAAGGTTGAAAGCGGAGTATTTGATGCCGCATACCTTTCTGCTGAACAGGCAAACGCAATTCTTGCTGAAGCAAAATACACTGACCTTAAAATTACAAAGCGTGTTGACGGCCGCGACACTGCATTCCTCATCAACAAGGAAAACAAGGAATTGCAGGAAGCAATCAACAAGGCAATTGCAGAGCTTACTGCTGAAGGCACATTGGGTAAGCTTACAGAAAAATATTTTGGCGAAAACAACTTTGAAGTTGCAAAGGCAATCGGCCTTAAGAAGGACTAATTTAATACTGGTTCTTAACTATATATTGCAGGAAATTTTATGTGGCGCGGACATGAGCTATTTATTCAGGCACTTCCAATATTAATAAAATTTATTCCGGTAACGCTTTTCTACTTTTCCGTTCCGACAATTGTTTCATTAATATTGGGCGCCGCAATCTGCAAAGTCCGCGTCGGCAGAAAAAATGCCGGTTATTATATAGTTTCTTTTTTTGTATCTTTTTTCCGGGGAACACCGGGACTTGTTCAAATCTACCTTGTGTTCTTCGGACTTCCAAAATTATTTTCTGTTTTTGGAATAAACATAAACAAATGGGATGCAGGATTTTTTTACCTGGTTGCGACAATCCTTAATTTTTCTTCTTTTGTCTCAGAGGCAATGAGAGGCGGATACGAGGCGATTGACAAGGAACAGATTGAAGCAGGCTATTCTATTGGTTACACAAGATGGCAGT
>CACYCX010000029.1 GCA_902772975.1 uncultured Spirochaetaceae bacterium | reverse complement strand
GGTTCAGGAAACGTTGCTCAGTACGCTGCTGAAAAGCTTATTCAGCTTGGTGCTAAGGTTGTTACACTTTCTGACTCAGACGGATATATTTACGATGCAGAAGGAATTACACAGAAGAAGCTCGACTGGGTTAAGAAGCTTAAGGGTGAAAAACGCGGCCGCATTTCTGAGTACGTTAAGAAGTTCCCGAGCGCAAAATATTTTGCAGGAAAGAAGGTTTGGGAAGTAAAGGTTGACTGCGCATTCCCGTGTGCTACACAGAACGAGCTCCTTGGTGAGGATGCAGAAAAGCTTCTTAAGAACGGAGTTAAGCTTGTTGCTGAAGGTGCTAACATGCCTTCAAACATCGATGCTGTAAACAAGTTCCTTAATGCAAAAATTCTTTACGCACCAGGAAAGGCTTCTAATGCCGGTGGTGTTGCAACATCTGGTCTTGAAATGTCTCAGAACTCAGAGCGCCTTTCATGGTCAGCAGCTGAGGTTGATGAAAAGCTCCACCAGATCATGATCAACATTCATGACAATGCTTACAACACAGCAGTTAAGTTTGGTGCTACAGAAGGCAAGTGGGTTAATTACGTTGCTGGTGCAAATATCGCTGGTTTCGTAAAAGTAGCCGATGCAATGATTGCACAGGGCTTAGTTTGATAAGTAGTGCGGTTCTATCACACCAGCTTCGCCGCCAGATGAATCTGGCGAGACACTGGTAGGTAAACGCTAAAGGGGCTGCCCATTTCTTTTTGGACGGTCCCATAGAGGGAGTCCGTTTTGCGGACTCTTTTTTTTTAATGCAACTACAGAAAAATTGCGCTACAATATAAAATAATTGAAGATAAAATATGGGAGAACTTATGACACCGAAGGAGAAATCTTACGAAAATCAGGCGGCAACGATAATCAAGAACCTGAACAAGCGGAAGATGGAAGGTTATTATTGCCATGATGTTGAGGAAGCAAAGAAAAAATTGCAGGAGCTTTTAAGCGTTACGGGTGAAGGAATTCCTGAAAAAAAATCTGTTGCTTACGGCGGCTCGATGACGCTCGATGAAAACGGTTTTAAAGAAGCAGTAACCGCGGCCGGTCATACGCTTGTTGTCCGCGAAAATTACAAGACTCCGGAAGAGATAAAGCAGTTAAAATCGCTTCAGGTAAACGCGGACGCCTTTTTGATGAGCACGAATGCAATTACGCTTGACGGTGAGCTTATTAATATCGACGGCCGCGGAAATCGCGTAAGCTTTTTGATTTACGGACCAGAAAGCGTGATTGTGATTGCTGGCATGAATAAGGTTGTTTCAAATGTAGAGGATGGAATCAGACGCGTACGCAATATCGCAACGCCGCCTAATTGCGTCCGCCTTGACTGCAAGACTCCATGTGCCACGACAGGAAAATGCGGCGAATGCTTTGGTGACACGATATGCTGCCAGTTTGTTGTAACCCGTGCAAGCCGTGTTCCTAACCGCATAAAGGTCATCCTTGTCGGTCAGGAATTGGGCTACTAAACCATCAGAACCGGACCCGGCTAAAGATTTTCTTCTGTTGTGCCGATAATTAACCTACAGGGGAAATTTCATGCTGGAGTTTTTTATGTCGGGTCCGATAAATAAAAGAAAGCGCCTTTTAGAAAAAGTTCGGTATATCGGTGAATCCTGTTCTGCCCTTGATGCAAACGGAATTTATCTTTGTGTCGGCGAAATAGAGGAAGGCCCTCAGAAGGGCTGGCTTTATATAATAAATAAATTCGGCGAAGATTATGTTTACGCACCCGAGCGTTTTGAAAAAGTATGCTGATGATTTAAAGAAATCTTAACGGCAAAAAAAATGGGCTGATCAACGAACGATTGAACAGCCCTTTAATATTTTAAACCACTTTACTTTGAAAATGCCCTGAATTACATCGGAACATTTCCGTGCTTTTTAAGCGGCTTATCCATATTTGTCTTGTTTTCAAGAACTTCAAGGCTTGAAACGATTCTTGCCCTTGTTTCCTGCGGCTCGATTACTTCTGAAATGTAACCGCGCTTTGCAGCAATCTTCGGAGTCATAATCTCAGCCTTGTATTCCTCAGACTTCTGTGCAACTTCAGCTGCCTTGCTTGGATCTGCAAGCTCCTTTGCATAAAGGATTCCAATTGCACCTTCAGCGCCCATAACGGCAATTTCAGCCTTTGGCCATGCGTAAACAAAATCGGCACCGATATGCTTTGAGCACATTGCAATGTAAGCGCCGCCGTAAGCCTTGCGTGTGATTACTGTTACCTTAGGAACGCTTGCCTCGCTGTATGCATAAATGATTTTTGCACCATGGCGGATGATTCCCTTCTGCTCTTCCTGCGGTCCCGGAATAAAGCCTGGAACGTCAACGAATGTTACGATCGGAAGATTGAATGAATCGCAGTAGCGTACGAACTTAGCGATTTTGTCTGATGCATCGCAGTCAAGAACGCCGCCTACGCCGCTCGGATTGTTTGCAACGATTCCAACTGAGCGTCCTTCAATTTTTGCAAATCCGGTAACGCAGTTAACGGCAAATTCCTTTGATGTTTCGTAGAATGAATCGTCATCAACAACAGAATTGATTACATCGCGGATGTCATAGCCCTGACGCGGATTCTCAGGAATGATTGCCTGAATTGCCTTTTCTTTTTTGTGAGCGTCAAACTTAAACTTTTCGCTTTTAACAAGCTCATCGCCGTAGTAGTGCGGGATGTAGTCAAGAAGATCGCGGACCTGCTTATAGCATTCGTTTTCTGTTTCGCAGCGGAAATGTGCAACGCCTGACTTTTTTGAATGAATTGAAGCGCCGCCCAAATCTTCAGCTGAGATGTCCATAAACATTACTGATTTTACAACTTTAGGACCTGTAATAAAAAGCTGCGAGATTTTGTCTACTGCAAAAATGAAGTCAGTAAGTCCAGGTGAATATACGGCACCGCCTGCGCAAGGTCCGGCAATGATTGAAATCTGCGGAATGCTTCCAGAGGCGCGTACGTTCTGGTAAAAAAGGTCGCCGTAACCGCAAAGAGCGTCAACGCCTTCCTGAATGCGTGCTCCACCCGAATCGTTGATTCCGATAACAGGACATCTTGCTGCAACAGCCATCTCGATAATCTGTGCAATTTTCTGTCCGTGCATAAGTCCGAGAGAGCCGCCCTGAACTGTAAAATCCTGAGCATAAACAGCTACTTTTCTTCCATTGATTTTTCCAAAACCAGTAATTACGCCGTCGTAAGGAATATCCTTTTTTTCCATTCCAAAGCTTGTGCAGTTGTGGCGCACGCCGGAATAAATTTCCTTGAACGAATCCTTGTCGCACAATGCGTTGATGCGTTCAATTGCATGAAGCTTTCCTTTTGCATGCTGCTTTTCAAGATTGTATTCCATATATGTACATGACTCCTTTAAAAACCCAACTTACAGGGAATTTTTCATTTCGGATTGAATGATAGAGCAAAGTATGTTATTTGTCAATGTGACAGATTCTGAAATAATGTCATTTTGCTATTGACGGCGCTTTGCTTCTTCCGCTTCAAGCCGTGCGTTGTTCATCTCATTTTGTGTCGGAAGCCACGGATATTTTTCGTACAAAAGCGAAACGGCCTTTATGGCATCCCCGCCGGATTTTTCCATTGCGCCTGAAAAATCATTTTCAAATTCAACTGCATCATAAAGCGTTTCTTCTTCCGTCAAATCCTTAATACCGGTAACAGCCCATGTGTTTTTCCTGAAGGTAAGCGTGATTTTTCCCTGCACCTTAACTACCTGAATTTCAGAAGGTGTTTCGTTTCCCTCAAAGCTGACTTTGTAAACTCCGGCCGAGCTAACTCTATAGAAAGAAACAAGCTTTTCGCGGACCTGACCGTCGTAAACTTTGCGCTCGCCGTCGATTTCTATGGCAGGCCTTTTATCTTTTTTTACAGGCGGAATGAACCTGTTGTTTGCTTCTGGAAGTGAATCAAAGTCAGCGCCTTGAACGGTTTCGCCGCTTATTAAATCAAGAGAGCTGTCGTCAATTTTAAAATTTGTAATTCCGAACTGCCAGTATTCTCTTAGATCGTGGCGGTAAAGCCAGACTTCAGGAGTAAGAGTTCCGTCCTTATAATCGAAGGCCGAGCGTGTCTTGCTTGTTACATAAAGGTTACTTATCATGTCGATTAAAGGCTTTACTTCGTGTCCGCTGGAAGCCGTGTACATCAGCTCGATGTTCATTTTGTGCATTCCGGTAAAAAACGCTTCTGCCGTTTCGCGGGCTGTAAGTGAAACTGTAGTTGCCTTTGTAAGGGAGTCCTTGTAAACATTCTGCGCGCCAATCGAGATGAAGGCTCCGATAATTGCTGCGATTATAAGCGAGGTTTTGTTTCGCCTTATAAGACGGCTCTTTCCGGCGCTGCGTTTTTTCTTTGCCTCAAGCTTTGCGGCTTCCGCTGAAAAGTCACTGTCGCTCATGCTTTTCTTGCGCACAGGCTCAGTATAATTTCCTTTTGCGTCAAGCCCGAGCTCGTCCTGCAATGCGGAGAGCGGGAACATAATGTCGCTTTCGCAATTTTCAGATTGTCCTGTTTTTTCTTCAAGTATTTTTTTGGTTGCGTAATCGGCCTGATTCTTTAAGCTTTTATATTCAAGCGCCATTGATACGGCATCCGAGAGCTCGGGCGATATTCCGTTTATGCGGTTTTTCAGCGGAAGGAAGTTTGCGTCCAGAATGTCCGCCTGCCTTTGTGATAATTCCTCAGCTGAAAATGGCGGAATGCCTGTAAGCGCGGCATATAAAACTGCGGCCCGGATAAATGCAAGCTGCTTGCTTCCCGAAATGTTTTTATCCTTGAATAAATTCTGAAGGGCAGCCTTGTTGTCTCCGGTGTAATTTGCGGCGGAAAAATTATAAATCTCGCCCGGCAAAAACAAAAGCTTAATCATGCCGTCACGGCTGCCCGTCTCGGAATATAAAATGCCTCCCGGGCCGCTTTGGGGAAGGGAAACGCCTTTTATAATGGCGGCGGAGATGGAGCAGGCGAAGGCAAAGGCCGCGCGGTTTTTGGCTTGCAGGCTGGATGGACTATCGCTTTCTGAAAATAAAACTGAAAGCAGCGTTCTGCCTTCAAAGCCGCTTCCTGAAAATAAAACTGAATCTGATTTTTCATCGGTTAAAGTGCCGTCAAATTTCCACGGTTCAAAAGAAAAAATCGAGGAAAGCTTTTCGCTGTTTTTTGGTTCTGTTTTTATAGAAAATAAATCTGATTTTTTACATGAAACGATAAAGCCTTCGTCATTTAAGTTAAGGTTCATCGAAACTTTTGCAAATTTGATTTCTGTAAGATTTGAATTTAATAATGTTTTATTTTTTGAGCCTGCTGCAATATTCATTCGTAAAAGGTAATGCTTATAATAGATAAAAACAAGCGGTTTTGATCGTTTTCCCGTTGATTTTACCAGTAATTTTTCTGTTGATTTTGCAGTCGAAAAATAAATTTCAAAATTCAGGTTTTAAGGTTATAATAAAAAATATGGAAGAGAAAAAAAGTATAAAATCAAGGCTTATTGAAAAAGTAATTATCCGCATTGCAACAATATTTGCCGTTTTCGCAGTTTTGCTTACTGGCGCGTATTTTGGCTGGAAGAAATTCATAAAGATTTCAGTTGAAAAAAAGCATGCGCTTGTGGAGCGTTCACTTGAAGAAGTAAGCGAGCTTATCGTCTATAAAATAAAATACAGCGACATCGTTTCGATAAAGAAAAAGGCTGGATTTTTAAAGGCGTATTCGATAGTCAGATATTCAGGAATTATCCGCGCCGGGATAGAAGATATTTCAAAAATTCAGTTTACCGTTTCAGAGGATGCCATGGGAGTTGAAGTCAAGCTTCCGCATTGCGTGATTCTTGGAAATGAGATTTCAGAACTCAGCGTGTTTGACGAAAAGCAGAGCGTGTTTTTTCAGATTGCGGCGCAGGAGCTCTTTGATGAAATCAAGGCTGCAAAGCTTGATGCTGAATCTGATTTTGTAAGCGAAGGCTTTCTGAACGAGGCGGATGAGAGGGCTTTGTTTGCGGTAAAGAAAATTATTTCTGCGCTTGGATTTAAGCGGATTTATGTTTCGTTCATGTAATTTACTTTTTTAAAAAACAGACTATATTGTAAATAGAAGCACCGCTTATGCGGAAGTGTATGGAGGTTCCCGTATGGCAAAGGAAAGTACAAAATCAACATCTAAAACAAAATCAAATGCTGCAGTTACATCTGCGGTTCAGTCTTTAGTTGATTTATTATCCTCTGGAGATGAATCAATTTTAACTCAGGTTCTCTGCGAAGAACCGGTTCACAATGCAGCTGTAGTCATTTCAAGCTTTTCATGCGAAAAAGCAGCTTTTCTTATGAGTAAGCTCCCGGAAAAATTCCGTTCTCAGATTGCGCTCGAAATTGCACGCGGAGAACGCATTCTTCTTGATTCACTTCAAATCATCCTCAGCGACATCAAGAAAAAAGTTGATGAGCTTGCTTCAAGAAATTATGTTTATCTTGGCGGCTCAGATTTTATTACCAGTGTTTTAATGAAGATGAAGGGTTCAGTTCCTGAAGAGATTCTTAATACAATCAAAACAAGCGATTCTGATGTTTATTCTGAATTGTCAAAAAAGATGTTTGTATTTGAAGACATAACGATGCTTGATGACAGAAGCGTTCAGAAGGTTTTGCGAGAGACTGATATGCAGGATCTTTCAAGGGCTCTAAAGCTCGCAGATACCAAAGTGCAGGAAAAAATTTTCGTCAACATGTCTAAGCGGGCAGCTTCAATGCTCAAGGAAGACATGGAGTTTATGGGACCGATCAGAAAAAAGGATGCGCTGGAATCCCAGAAGAAAATGATTTCGATTATAGCGCGGCTTGAAGAAACAGGCGAGATTGTAATTCCCAGCAGTGGTGATGAAGAAATCTTTTGCTAATTTTATGAAGGATGATAATTGTGTCAGTAAAATATATGTTGCTTTCTGATGAACAGAAAAATGAAGTGGCTTATTTTTGCAAGAAAATGATTGATATGGAAAATAAGTCGCGCCGTGAAGGTATCCTTGCTCTTGAAGAGGATATTGACAATTTGTACGAGGATGAAGCAAATGGCGTTTCTGAGCTGTCCAAAAAGTTTCTTGTTACGCTTATGAAGCTTATGGTTGACGGCCGTGAAAGAGAAGAAATTGAGATGATTGGAAGAAATCACATGGAATATTCGGCTGACACTGAATTCCAGAAATTCTGCCTTGAAATCATTTTAACAGGCGTCGTTTCAATTCAGGCTGGCCAGAGTCCTTATCTTATGGAACAAATCTTCTTGAGCTATGTCGGCTTTGACGGAAGAGAAGACTTTCTGAACCGTTCAAAAATCGAACTTGACTATTAAAGCTTGTTTTTTTACCATCCCCTTACGCAATTTTTACCCGTATTGTTAAAAACTGCGTAAGTTTGTATAATCAAAGTTATGGCTATTGATAAATATGAAATCGTAATTGGATGTGAAATTCATACACAGCTTTTAACTAAAACAAAGGCATTTTGTGCCTGCGAAAACCGTTACGGCGGTATGCCTGATACACGCGTATGTCCTGTATGCCTTGGACTTCCCGGAGCAATGCCACGCGTAAGCAAAGGTTATGTTGAGCTTGGTGCAGTTGCTGGACAGGCGTTGAACTGCAATATTGCGCGTTTTACAAAATTCGACAGAAAGCATTATTTTTATCCTGACCTTGCAAAAGGTTACCAGATAACACAATACGACATGCCGCTTTGTACAGACGGATATGTTGACCTTCCTTTCAGCCATTACCCCAAGAATGAACAGCCGGGCGGCGAGAAATTCCGTCCGAAGAATTTTAAGGGCGACGACTGCGTTGTAGACGGAAAATACAGGCGCGTCCGCATTGAGCGAATTCACCTTGAGGAAGACGTAGGTAAATCACTTCACATTGAAGGAAAGCATTCTTACATCGACTACAACCGCTGCGGAACTCCGCTTATCGAAATTGTAACTAAGCCTGATATGACAAGCCCTGAGGAAGCGGCTCTTTTCATGCAGACAGTTCAGGAAATCCTTCGCTATGTAAAGGTTACAAAAGGTAACCTCGAAGAAGGAAACATGCGCTGTGACGCCAACATTAACCTTAATGTGTGGGAAGACGGAAAGCTTTATCATACGCCGATTTCTGAAATCAAAAACCTTAACTCGTTCCGTTCAATCAAGGACGCATGTACATATGAAGCAAAGCGTCAGCTTGATGAATTTATAAATGACAGGCAGGAATTCAATCCGGGCTTTAAAGTTACAATGGGCTGGGATGAAGTAAAGGGACAGACTGTCGTTCAGCGTACAAAAAATTCTTTTGTAGATTACCGCTTTGTAGTTGAACCGGACATCAAGCCGTTCAGCGTAAGTGAAGAGCTTATTGCAGAGGCAGCCAAAAAAGTTGGCGAGCTTCCTGAAGCAAAGCGCACTAGATTCAAGAAGGAATTTGCGCTCAGTGATTTTGATGCGGAAACACTTACTTCAACACGCGAGCTTTCGTTGTGGTTTGAGGAAGCGGCTTCAAAATCAAAAAGCCCTAAGCGTGCTGCAAACCTTATTCTTTCTGAATTGCTTGCAGTCCTTAACGAAAAGAACATGACGATTGCTGACGTAGCCCTTACGCCGGCTCATATTGCAGAGCTTGCCGATGCCCTTGAAGACAGCAAGATTACTTCAAAGCAGGGAAAGGAAGTTTTTGCGGAAATGCTTGCTACAAACAAAATGCCTTCCGTAATCATAAAAGAGAAGGGCATGGAAATTGTAAGCGACGCCGGTGAAATCGAAAAGATTGTTGATGCAGTAATCAGCGCCAACCCGAATGCCGTTGCAGATTACAAGAAGGGAAAGACGAATGTAGTCGGCTGGCTTATGGGGCAGGTTATGAAAGAATCACACGGAAAGGCAAACCCCAAACAGGCTACGGAGCTTTTGAACAAAAAGCTTGCCGCGCTTTAGTTCTGGGCTTTTAATTCCGTAAAAATAGCTTCGAGAGAATATTCTATAAGCTTTGGCGAGTAGCCGTAGGCATTGTAATGCAGGAACGATGAAAACTTTTTTTCGTCGTAAGGCAGGAACAGGCTTACGGCTACAGTTTTATTATCCTTACCCTGCCGTTTGATTTCAGCCGTAATTTTTTTAAGCCGCTGGTTGTACTGATTTAAGGGATTGCGTACATCTTCGCCTCCCAGTTTTGTAAACAGTATCACAAGATCAGATGCCTGAATCTTGCTCCTTACGTCATCCTGTGAGTCTGTATTTTTCCCAAACATGATTGAGTCGACCATCACGCCGCCCCTGTTCTTCTGGATAAATCTTGAGGCAGTTTCAATGTCTATCGTGGCGTTGGAGATTACAAGGATATTTTTGCTTTTTAAAAACAGTGCGCGTGCATCGGTGGAAGAGGCGATTTTATTAGCGCTTTTTCTTACGGCTTCGTACTGTATTTTACGAACATGGGCGGCGTGGGATACCGAAGCGGGCCGGTTTGTAACAAGCGGTCGGTTGGGGAAATCCGGACCGATTGCAGAATCCGTACCGATTGCAGAATCTGCGCGGTTTGTGGAATCCGGCCGGTTTGCGCTAAGCCGCTGATGGTCAAGTGCGTTTCCGCTTTCGTCGATTAAGCCGGCTTTGATTTTGAGCTCCACGGCTTTTTGCGCTGCGTTGTTAAGCCTTTCCCTTTTTAGATATCCTTTTTCTATTGCGCGTTCTACATTCTGAAATACTTCTTCAATCAGCGCAATGTCGTTGCGGCTGTAAACATTTACAGGGTGGCAGATAATGTCGACGCCGGCGTTGAGTGCTTTGATGAAGGCGTACGACGGATTGAAATTCCCTGCGATTGCGTTCATGTCCATTGCATCGCTTATTACCGCTCCTGAAAATCCCATTTTGTTTTTGAGCGTTTCGGTAATTATTTTTTCTGAAAATGTTGCCGGAATTAAAATATCGTTTCCTGTTGTCAGCGATTTTATTCTTGAATTGTCAAGAGCCGGAAGCTGAATGTGCGCCGTCATTATCATGTCAACGCCGCTGTTTATTACTTTCTGAAAAGGAATCATTTCGCATTTTGTCCAGTCAGCCTTGCTTTTTATAATCATCGGAAGTTTTAAATGTGAATCAACTGCAGTGTCTCCGTGTCCCGGAAAATGCTTTGCGCACGAAAGTGTATTCGCTTCGTGAAGTCCGTCTGAAAAGGCGGCTGCGTAAAAGGCGGCCTCCTCCGGGTTTTCAGAAAAGCTCCTGATTCCGATTACGGGATTTGCCTTGTTTGTCATGACATCACAGACTGGTGCAAAATTAATGCCTATTCCCAGTTCGTCTAATTCTTCGCCAATATTTCTGGCATTCAGCTTTGTGTCGGCCGCCGACGTTTTTCCGCATGCCATTGCGCTTGGAAATATCGTTCCGAATGGAATCCGCTGGACATTGCCGCCTTCCTGATCAATTCCAAAAATAAGCGGCAGGTTGTTTTCGCTTACAGCCGCTTGATTCATCTGCGAAATCATGTCCAGTGCCTTTTGCTTTGAGGCAAGGTTTTCCCTGAATAAAATTACAGAGCCGATGTGGTAATCACTAATTACTTGAAGGATGTATTTATTAGGTTCTGAAACTGGCTTGAAGTTTTCAAGAATTTCTGTGTTTGTGGCGCTTTTGTTGTAAAGCATTTTGCTTGTGGCGTCTTTGTTGTCTGACCAGTAGCGGAAGTTCATCATCATGCATTGTCCGATTTTTTCGCGGGTGGACATGCGGCTTACAATTTTGCGTGCGCTTGATTTTATGGCGTATGTTTCATTTTGAATTGAAATTGGTGTTTTATCTGCTGAACGGCACGAAAAGGTGAATGCAGCCAGCAACAGTGCAGTCAGAATAAGTGCCGTCCTGTGAATTGCTTTTTTGAGTTGAATTAAGTATGAGTTTTGCATGCTGGTATTGTAGCATTTTCTTTTAAAAAATACATCAGTCGCCGGCACTCCGGTTTGGGAATGCTGGTTGAGATTAATAAAGACTATGTTCTTAAATCTTGCTATTTTTAGAATGACATATTAATATTGTTGTTTAGGAGAGAGTCATAGTGAAGAAATGTTTTATTTTTATTTCATCGTTATTTGTTTTTACTTTATTTTCATGTAGTAATATGGCTGGTGGTGGGGGGGGGACATCTGACGAGGGGCATTCATCCCAGCCGAGTGTAAAAACTTTACAGGTAAGTAATGTTATCTTTAACAGTATTGACTGCAAATTACAGGCAGATGTAAATCTGGCTGACGGAGAGAGAATGACCCTTAAATGTAACGGTTTGTCGCAGACTGCCGTTGCAAAAGACGGTAAAATCTCCCTTACATTTGAAACTCCATTTTACAAAGGAATTAAAGGTGGAAAATCTTATGATGTACAATTTTCTGCTGATGGATATTCCGAAGCAAGTGGAAATGTAAATTACTGGCCAAAAGTAATCTGTAGAGCCAGGTCAAAAGATGAAGTTAATGTATTCTGTGACGGAAATAATAATTTTGTTGCTCCTGAAATAGATTTAGAAAATTATGAGCCTGATACCGTCGTTATAGTACAGTCTTTTGATATTTATTCTGATTACAAAAACAACAATCTGGCAGAGAGTCCTGCTGGCTGGACTATTGATGATGTAAAAGCGTTTTTACTGGATAAAAGTCATGCCGGAAAATCTGTTCTTATAACTTCCGATATTACACCTTCCAACGGCGATTCAAACTTAAAAGAGACGATAAAAGTTGTTTATCATTGTAAACATGAAGAGGAGGCAGCACTTGTTCAGATAAATCAAGATGACGAGTGTTATGAGGCCGTTCTTTACAAAGAATTGTATAATTACGAGTCTGAATCAGCCGGTGGTAATGTAAGCTTTCAATGGCAGGTTAAGAATAATGACGGTACTTTTTCTAACATTGAAGGAGCTACGGACAAAATCTTCAAGCTTACAAGCTCAAATGTTTCTTCCCTCTTAAATGGTTGTATTCGCGTGAGTGCTACCCAGAAATTTGAGAATCCTTCCAAAGAAGACAAAACCCTTTATTCTGAGCCGCATTTAATACTTCATTCAATCAAAGAAGCTCAAGTTTATTATAATGGTGAACTTTATGAAGGTGATACTTTTGATGCTAAAAAGGTTTGCGGAAAGGTATGTGATGAGCTTGGAAACTGGCATGATATTTATAGTGATGATTTGTATTTAATTTCTGAACTTGATGTAGAAGATTATTATCTGGCTGAATCGTCAAAGACTTTCAGAATCCAGATTGACAGCTCTGTTTTTTATTTGGATGTTCTGGATGTTTTTGCTACGGTTCGTCAGGTTTTGAAATCAGAGAATCTTCCAAAACTAAAAACTGCAACAAGCTCTGTTGAAGCCGGTCTTGCAGAATTTTCGAGCGTAAACTTAGATCTTGAAATATCTTATGACTACGGCGCAACTTTTGAAGATTTTCCAACAGGCGAATTTACAGTTCCATCAAGCAGAATCCTTTATTTAAGAAAGCGGGCAAGTGGAACTCCTAATACTGCAGGCTATAAGAAGGAAAGCCAGGCCTGTAAGCTTATTGTAAAAGATGAAAACATTGGAAAGAAAACAAGTGGTGACGGTTTAATTAATGGAATTTCTGTTCCGAGTCTTACCCTGGTAAAATCAGAGGCGAACGGCATTGTCACTATTACTCCAAAACTTGATATCCGGGATCCTGAAGATTATGACTATGGATATAGCTGGTTCTTTAGTGATGATC
>CACYCX010000028.1 GCA_902772975.1 uncultured Spirochaetaceae bacterium | reverse complement strand
TTGCATTTCGACATCTCGTTCATCCGTTGTAAAAACAGGTGGACAAACAGAATGACCGATAAATGATGTATAATCTTTATCACGAATACCAATAACTCTTTTTGATTTGTTGCCTCGGACAAAGTGACCGACAATCCGTTCAACATTCGTGCAGCTTCTACGTCCTTGTTCATCCGTAGAAGGGAACGCTTTTACAATTGACGAATCATACATACGTCCATACACACGAGCGTCGTCAACATCTTCCGCAACAAGCCAAACAAAAGAATTTGCAGATGGGGATTTTATTGCAGATTCGATAATTGCCTGGGTATAATTTGGCTGTTGCTCGTACGTGGCTTGCTTAGCACTCTTGGGCATACAAATTCCCACATGATAATTCGTATAAATCAATTGACTTTTCAAAGTCCAAGCCAAACATTTGCGGTTGATGCGTTGCAACAATACATTGCAGCTTTCGCAATTCAGCAATTTTTAATAAGTTGTCATAAAAAGATACTTGCCATGACATATGGAAAGACATTTCTGGTTCGTCAATTAACACAAGAGAACCTTTTTCGACATCAAACAATAAACTATACAATATTGTTAAAATGTGTTTTTCGCCAGATGATAATGACGTAAAATCTAAGACTTGTTTTTTTGCATCATTCAACCTAAATAAAAAACCATTCCCCTCAATCAATGTACTAATTTCCATTGTTTTATTTGTAAACTCACATTTTTGTATTATTTCTTGAAACAAGTCCAATCTTTCAAGAAAATCACCAACCTTTTCCTTCAAAGTCATCATTTGTTCAGCACAACATATCTTTTCATCTTCTTGAATAAATTTATACCTTTTTAACTTCGCCCAAAAAGCTTCATCATTCGCATTTATTGACACTTCTTTTTCATTTACTACACCAGACGTTATTGAATTTATCTCAGACACCAATACATGCTGAATTGTGTATTTCATTGATACCAGAGTTTTTGATAAAGATTCCGAAAAACGCACCAAAGAAGGGATTTGTCTTTTCAAATCCACTTTATTCATATACAATCTTGAATCAGGTATGTAAAAGCACTTATTTGTATTTATGAATAACTTTAATCTTTTTTTATAGTTTTCAGTCTTATACTCTTTTATTTTACGTGTTATTTCCCCTTCATCATTTTTTTCAAATTCAATTTTCAAGCACAAATCGTCGTTGCTAGATATAGTTAATGTGACTTTGTAACTTTTTTCATCAATTTCTTCAGCATCTTCTTTTTCAGTACAACTTTGTTTAAACGTAAAAATAACATCAGAAAAACTGATTTCAAAACAGTCAAAAACTACTGATGCAATTTTTTTCCAATCTTCACGAAAAAATAAATCTACAATGTTCAAAAAAGTCGTTTTTCCATAACCATTGGGCCCTGTTACAAATTTTATTTGTTCATTGAATAAAAGTTCGTAATCAAATTGACCCAGGAAGCCTTTCGTCTTTACAGAATCAAGCATTTTCATTCCTCCAACAATCTCATTATTTTAGACTGAATCTTATCATTCACTGTTAAAGTACGAAGTTTTCGAACATTATTTTCACCTTCAGCAGTTACACACGCAACATATGAAGGATAATCGCTTCCTTTGCTTATATTGTTTTTTATTTGCATCGGTCTTAAATTTTCTTCGCAATCAGGCCCACCAAGGGATCTTGGCATTATATGATCCATAACCCAACCAAACTCACTGTCGTGGTTTGCAAATTTATTTCGGGCAATCCATGCTCCGCAAGCATCTTTACGGAACATAGCTGGATCCACACCCTCTACTTGGCGCCCTTTATTCCAAACTCTATTTACCAGATCATCATCAAATTTCATAGCAATTCCAATTACAAAGACCATAGTGAATTTAAAAAATTTAGATGCTTTTATTCTTTAAACAATCACTTTTCAAATTCGAATCAGATGTTTTTTCCCTTTTTCCAACGTTTTTCGGTTTTTTGAAGAAAAAATTGTTGAAATCGCTAACTATAATTTCCGCAAAGTCCAAAACAAATCAAAAAATAGCAATCCATACGACATATCTCAGCCATATCTGCTTGGAACTGCTGGTACTTGAACTGGATTTTCATAGTGTAAAGTTAGGAATGTTTTGCAGAAAGTTCTGTTTCTTCAAGTATCTGCAC
>CACYCX010000027.1 GCA_902772975.1 uncultured Spirochaetaceae bacterium | reverse complement strand
TATTCTACGATCCTGGTTTCACGAATCATCGTAAGCTTGATTCTTCCAGGATACTTCAAATCAGTTTCAATCTGCTTTGCAATCTTGCGTGCAAGCTCCTTAACCTCGCCGTCAGGAATCTTTTCGTTGTTAACGAGGATTCTAAGCTCGCGTCCTGCCTGAATTGCGTATGCCTTTTCAACACCGTTGAAATTCTCTGCAATGCCTTCAAGATTTTCAAGGCGCTTAACATAGTTGTCAACAGTCTCGCGGCGTGCACCAGGGCGTGCTGCAGAAATTGCGTCGGCTATCTGGATGATTACAGCCTCAACGCTTGTCGGCTCAATGTCGTTATGATGTGCGCCGATTGCATTGATTACGCGTGGATCTTCGCCCATCTTGCGCGCCATTTCGGCACCGACTTCTGCGTGGTTCTGGTCACTGTCATTTTCAGCACCCTTACCGATATCGTGAAGGATTGCGGCGCGCTTTGCCAGCTCGCGGTCTGCGCCAAGCTCTGCGGCAAGCATTCCTGCAAGCAAAGCCACTTCCTTTGAGTGAACAAGCACGTTCTGGCCGTAGCTTGTGCGGAAATGAAGGCGTCCTAAAGCGCGCACGCCGTCAGTCGGCATGTTATGGATTCCAAGCTCAAAGAGTGCCTTTTCGCCTTCCTCGTAAATCTTGTTCTGAACCTCGCGCGTAACCTTCTGAACGATTTCCTCGATGCGTGCCGGGTGAATTCGTCCGTCTGAGATAAGGCGCTCAAGTGATTCCTTTGCGATTTCCTTTCTTACAGGGTCAAAGCATGAAATAACGACTGCTTCCGGCGTATCGTCGATGATGATGTCAACGCCTGTAAGTGTTTCGAGCGTGCGGATATTGCGTCCTTCGCGTCCGATAATGCGTCCCTTCATCTCATCGCTTGGAAGTGATACAGTGGCAACAGTAATGTCGCTTGTAGTTTCTGTAGCAATGCGCTGAATTGTCGTTACGAGAATATCGCGCGCCTTTTTTTCTGATGCAAGCTGTGCTTCCTGTTCGATTTTGTTAAGAAGTGCCTGTGCATCGTGGCGGGCATCGTTTTCAAGGTTCTTGATGATAAGGTCTTTTGCTTCCTGGGCGGAAAGTCCTGAAATGCGCTCAAGTTCCTTGCGGTACTCTTCTTCCTGTGCGGTTACAGTTGCTTCGCGCTTTTCAAGTGCAACTATGCGTTCTGCATATTCCTTGTCCTGCTTGTCATACTGAGCCGCTCTCTGGTCTAATAACTCTTCTTTGTGGTTTACGCGTGCTTCATAACGCTGTACTTCTGCACGACGGTCTCTGTTTTCCCGCTCCTGCTGGTTTCGTTCCCGAATGAGTTCATCTTTCGCATTTAGCAAAATTTCTTTTTTCTGAGCTTCTGCTTCTCTAATTGCATCCTGCTTTACACGTTCAGCTTTTTGTTCTGACGCGGATAGTTGAAATCTGGCATACAGCCAGCGAATTGTCCATCCAAGAACGATTCCGGCAACAGGGAGAACGATGAATAAAACGATGTTATTCATTTAAAATCTCCTCATTTTATAATGGAATGTTCAATATTACAATAATAATAGAATAAAAGACTGATGTCAAATGAATTGTACTGTTTTCTTGAAGAGAAACGGTTTTACATTGAAAAGTCGCTTCCAAGATAGAACTGGCGCGCTTTCTCGTCGGCAAGAATATCTTCTTTTGTTCCGTGAGTGATGATTTCGCCTGCATTTATGATGATGGCGCGGTCCGTGATTTCAAGCGTATCGCGTACGTTGTGGTCCGTGATGAGGATTCCGATTCCCCGCTTTTTAAGGATGCGTATCATTTTTTTGAGGTCGCTTACTGCAATCGGATCAATTCCGGCAAAAGGCTCGTCAAGAAGAAGGAATTTAGGCTCAATCGCAAGACTTCGGGCAATTTCCGTACGGCGGCGCTCACCTCCCGAAAGAGTGTAGGCTTTCTGACGGCGGATTTTAGTTATGGCAAATTCTTCAATCAGCTCTTCAAGGTATGCCTTTTTCTTTTCCTGAGTAAGATCCTTGCGCGTTTCGAGAATTGCCCAGATATTTTCTTCAACTGAAAGCTTTCTGAATACGGACGGCTCCTGCGGAAGGTAGCTTATTCCAAGCTGGGCCCTCTTGTACATGGGAAGCATCGTAATCCGTTCGTTATCAAGAAAAACCTCGCCTGAAGTCGGCTTGTAAAATCCTACTATCATATAGAAAGAAGTTGTCTTTCCTGAGCCGTTTGGTCCCAAAAGTCCCAGAACTTCGCCGGTTTTTACCGAAAAGTCTATGCCGGAAACTACCTGCTTTTTGCCAAACGACTTATAAAGGCTTGAAACCTTAAGCTCGTGCTGCGGTTTTTCGGCTTCCTCAAGCGTATTGGGCTGATGTGAGCCGCCGCCAAGTTCCCGCAAAAAGCTCTGTTCCGGGTCTGGGACTGCTTCCTGTGGAAGTGCCTCCTGTGGAACCGCTTCCTGTGCTGCCGGCTCGGAATTGGTTTGAGTAACAGGCTCTGTTTCCTGATTTTCTATGTTCTGCTCAACTGGCTGCATTTCAACTGGCTGCTGGTCCTGGTTTTCTTCTGAATCTGTCATTGTGCGCCTTCCGGATTTGAGTTGTCGTCGTTTTTCTTTTCGTCTGTTACAGAGCCGCGGACATTTCCGTCCATTTCTATTTCTTCTGATTCAAGGTCAAATTTGATTGTCTGCGCGCGGAACGAATCGTCACCCTTTATGACTTTGGCGCTACCGTTAAGCTCTAATGTCTGGGCTTTCTTGTAATACACGGCGTAGGCGGCAGAACATATGTTGTTTTTGTTGGTAAGCTTGATTTCTACCTGCAATACGGCTGTATCTGTTTCCTGATTGTATTCTACGACCTGAGCCTCGGCGTTAACATCGTGTTCTTTGTCGATTAACTTTACATTTCCGGAAAGCACTACGACTTTTGTCTTTCGGTCGTACCGTAAGCGCTCGCTGTCAAATTCAAGACCTGCGTCATGATATACGCCGTGTATTTTGCCCTGTGCAAAAACATTGCGGAACTCGTCCCCGGAAAGCTCGATTGAGTCAGCGGTCACTTCCATTGATTCAGTTGTGACGCGCGCATTCCCGGTAAGGGTAGTAGTATCGCTGTTGCTTCCTGCCTTGCCGCTCATAGTATCTGCAGAAAAAGAAATCTGCTCGGCAAATAAAGGCGTGATGCTGAAAAGAATTGAGAAAAGTAATGCGGCTATTAAAATCAGCTTGCTTTTAGTTCGCTGTATTCTGAATTTCATTCAGCGCCTCCATACTTTCCGCATTATCTTCTATATTTAAGTCTTCTGAATCCGATTCTTCTGAAGCCTTATCCTCGTAGGTTCCGGTAACTGCGCCTGAAAACGCAAATGAATTGCTGATTGCGCTTGCCGTAAAGCCTTTTCCTGTAAGGGTAAGGCCGTCCTTTTTGATTGTAAGGTCTTTCTGGCGTTCCCCGGTAAGCTGCTCGCTTCTTCCGTCCCACTTTAAGCTGTCGGCCGAAATCACTACATTTCGGCTTGTGTTTTCAAGCGTGATTCCGTCAAAAAAAACATACTGGTCATTCTTTGAGTCAGCGCTTAAAAGTCCGCATGAGCCTTTAGATGAAACCTTTCCGTCCTTTTCGCGGACTTCAAATTCTATGTCCTTTGCAAAAATCCGGCCGTCAGCCTTGTACTGCTCGATTTTCTTTCCTGAAAGCGTCGTCGTTATCTTTCCGTTTTCCGTACGCGAAAATTTTGCGTCTTCCAGCGTAAGCTCTGGAACTACGGCCTCAGGCGCTTTATCCTCGTCATACCTCAGCGAGCAGCCTGACAGGATGAGTAAAATGATTGTCGAGCATTCGATAAGGCGGACATGCTTCATCTTATTCAGAAATTGCAGCTCCTATAAATGCCGTAAAGAGCGGATGCGGCTTTGTCGGGCGTGAAGAAAATTCAGGATGATACTGTACGCCGATTCCCCACGGATGGTTCTGCCATTCAAACGCTTCTGTCTGACCGTCAGTTGCGGCTTTTGCAGAAATGATAAGGCCGAGCGATTCAAGCTGATCCTTGTAGCGGCGGTCGAATGTGTATTTGCTTCTGTGGCGTTCTGAAACAACCTGCTTTTTGTATATTGCGTGGAGCTTTGTGCCTTTATTAAGCTGAACGTTGTTTGCGCCGAGCTTCATAAGGCCCGATGCGTTTAAGCCCGCCTGTTCTTCTGGAAGGCTGATTACAGGATGCTTTGTGTTCTGGATAAATTCCGTGCTGTCGGCATCTTCGATTCCTGCAAGATTGCGGGCTGTCTCGATTGCCATAAGCTGCATTCCAAGGTCAATTCCAAGATACGGGATGTTGTTTTCGCGGGCATACTTTACTGCCGCAAGAAGTCCCATAAAGCCGCGGTTTCCGACATTGCCCGGAATTACGATTCCGTCCAGCCCTGCAAAGAACGGCTTGATGTTTTCCGTGCCTTCGAGAGTTTCGGCATCGATTTTTACGATAGAAAGCTCGGCGCTGTAAGATGTTACCGCGGCGTGGAAAAGCGCTTCCTTTACTGATTTGTAGCATTCGTCAAGATAATCTTTTTTTCCTACCATGCCGATGCTGATTTTTTTCTCAGGTGAACTCAATTTTGAAAGGAACTGAGTCCACGGCTTGATGTTGCACTTTAAGTCCGTAAAGCCGAGCTTGCGTAAAATTTCTGTATCCAAGCCCTCTTTATGGAAGATAACAGGCAGCTCGTAAATTGATTTTTCTACATCAACTGAAGTAAAGACTGCGCCTTCCGATACATTGCAGAAAAGGGCGAGCTTTTTCTTAAGTGATTTATCAAGCTCGTTTTCGCAGCGGCATAAAAGGATGTCAGGCTGGATTCCTGCTTCCTGAAGCTGCTTTACAGAATGCTGTGTCGGTTTTGATTTTAATTCGCCGCCTGTTATTACCGGGACAAGCGAAAGGTGAACGGAAAGCGTCTCGCCCTTTCCTAATTCATGAATAAGCTGGCGTGAAGCTTCGAGGTATGGTATTGATTCAATGTCGCCTACAGTGCCACCGATTTCTACAATTACAACATCGGCGCCGCTTTGCGCCCCGACTGATATTATGCGGCGTTTAATTTCATCCGTAATGTGCGGGATGACCTGAACGGTTTTACCGTTGTATCGTCCGGCGCGCTCATTCCTGATAACCTGATCGTATACCTTTCCGATTGTGATGCAGTTGTCGCTTGAAAGATTTACACTCGTGAATCGTGAGAAGTTTCCCAGATCGAGGTCTGTTTCTGCACCGTCTTCCGTTACAAAAACCTCGCCGTGCTGGTAAGGGCTGATGTTGCCTGCGTCCAGATTTACATACGGATCGCATTTTATCATTGCAATTTTTAATCCGTGACACTCAAGCAAGCTTCCGATTGATGAAGATGCCACTCCTTTTCCTAAACTTGAACACACACCGCTTGTTACCAAAATATACTTACTCATAACCTTGACATTTTTTCACTATGCCCGATTTTGGTCAAGATGTTTTGAAGCGTTCATCATTGAATGTTTTGAGTAAAATTACTAGAATAGAAAAAATATTAAATATAGAAGGTTTTTGAGATATGTCTTTAGAATGTGGAATCGTAGGACTTCCTAATGTCGGAAAGTCAACTATATTTTCAGCTTTGACTGCCGCTCCTGCAAGTGCAGAAAATTTTCCGTTCTGTACAATTGATCCGAATGTTGGAATCGTAGATTTACCGGATGAGAGGCTTGATTTTATTGCAAGCGTTTTTCAGCCAAAGAAAAAAACTCCTGCAACAGTAAAGTTTGTTGATATCGCAGGCCTTATTAAGGGTGCGTCAAAGGGTGAAGGATTGGGAAACCAGTTTCTTGCAAATATCCGTGAGACAAGCGTTATTGCTCATGTAGTGCGCTGCTTTGATAATCCGGACATCATGCACGTGCGCGATGATGCAAAGGTTGAGGCTCCTGTAGATCCTGAAAGTGATATTCTTACCATTAATATGGAGCTTGCACTTGCTGACCTTGATACTGTGAACAAGCGTCAGGAAAAGGTTACGCGCCAGATCCGTTCGCTTGGAAAAGAGGAAGAGAAAAAGCTTGCTCACTGGACAAGCGCCGTAGAAAAAATCAAGCCGCTTTTGCTTGACGGTAAATGCGCACGTCAGGCTGATTTGACTGATGACGAGAAGGCAGCCGTTTACGACATGCAGCTTCTTACGATGAAGCCTGTGCTTTATGTCTGCAACATTGACGAGGATACGATTTCTGAGGGCACGAACAAGTATGTCGAGATTGTAAAGAAGTTTGCCGACGAGGATAAGGCCAAGGTTGTAGTAATCTGCGGAAAATTCGAAGCCGAGCTTTCTGAGATTACGGAAGAAGCCGACCGCAAGGAATTTATGGAAGCCGTTGGATTAAAGGAAAGCGGCCTTGCAGTTCTGGCTCGCGAAACATACAAGCTTATGGGGCTTGCAACATTCTTTACAGGCGGAAGTGATGAATGCCGCGCGTGGACGATTCATGCAGGAGATACTGCTCCAAAGGCGGCCGGCGTAATCCATACTGATTTTGAAAAGGGCTTTATCAAGGCTGAGGCGTATTCAATAGATGATTTGCGCGAATATGGTTCGGAAGTAAAAATCCGCGAAGCCGGAAAGTACCGCATCGAAGGAAAGGATTATGTTGTTAAAGACGGCGATGTTCTTTTCTTCAAGTTCAATGTTTAAGGTTTTCGTTCAATCAAAATTTTAACGCATCGTTTTTTTCTGAAAAAAAAAATTACGGCGGGGCAGAAAATTTTTATTTTTTGCCTCGTTTTTTTATGCATCAGCATTATTCATATATTGTGCGTGAATTTATGCACGATATGGAGGAACGATGAATAAATTTTTTGCTGTAATCATGACAGGATTTCTTTGTACCGGAGCTTTTGCCGGGCAGGAAATCAAAATCGTAAACTGGAATGCCCAGACTTTTTTTGATGCAGAAGCCTGCGGAACTGAGTACAAGGAATTTGCAAAAGGAAATTCTCCGTGGAATAAGGAGCTTTATGAGCAGAGGCTTGATCGTCTTTGCGACGTGATTGAAAAGCTCGACGGAGATATTGTCGTACTTGAAGAAATCGAAAACGGAAATATTGTTTACGATATTTCAAACCGGCTTCAGAAAAATTCCTTCAGGCGCAACAAGCTGTACCGCTATGCATGTTTTGCAAAGTCGCGCGGGTCGTCGATTGGCTGCGCAGTTTTATCCAGGCTTGAACTTGAAAAAATGAAGGTTCATGCAATTGACGTCAGGAGCGAAGTAAGCCTGCAGCCTTCAATGCGCCCCATAATGGAAATCGATGTGATTGCAAAATCCAGGAAATTAAAGCTGTTCGTAAATCACTGGAAAAGTAAATCAGGTTCGGAAGGACAGAGCAGGATATGGCGCAAATGGCAGGAAAGCATCCTTGCAAAAAGAATTGTTGAAGCAAGGTGCGAGCCTGATGTTGCGGTAATTGCGGCCGGGGATTTTAATCAGGATATAAGTGAGTTTTCGTGCGAGAGCTGGGGCGCAGATGACTCGAATGTCATTTTAAGTTGCGCCGACGGTAAGATGAGCGCGCGCGTTTATTCACCGTGGTTTAATATTGGAGAGGAAGACGGCGGAAGTTATTTTTTCCGCGACCAGTGGGAACGAATCGATCATTTTTTTGCGGCAGGAAAAATAATTCTTTCTGACTTTAAGCGTGAGGTGGAAGGCGCATGGGCTGATTCGTACGGGCATCCTTTTGCGTTCCGGCTGTATACGCGGAAGGGATACAGCGATCATCTTCCGATTTCATGCCGCGTGATATTGTAAGGAGCGCGCGCGGTGCCTGATTGGGAAATGCGGCGGGATTGGAGAAGGCGGTCTGATTGCGCAATGCGGACTGATAGTGCAAT
>CACYCX010000026.1 GCA_902772975.1 uncultured Spirochaetaceae bacterium | reverse complement strand
GAGCTTGTGTTCAAATATGTAGCCGCCGTAAAAACAAAACAGGCTGTTCCTGCCGTAATGTCGCTTTTGGAAAGTGAAAACGAAAATTATTTTGGCGCATCTTTATCGTGCATCGGCGAAATCGGCGGTGCTGATGAAGCTGAAGTCCTTCTTGAATATCTTGACCGAAGTGACTTGTCTGTTTCGCAGCGCCAGTCGCTTATGAAGGTGCTCGGAAAAATCAAGGCGGAAGATACATGGGAAAAACTTTGTGAGATTGCCGAAAGCGAAGACGAAAATACTTTTGTAAGGATGTATGCTGCAGAAGCAATCGGTGCAATGAAAACCGAAAAATCGATTCCGGTTTTGGTTAAGCTTTTTGAAACAAGCGATCCTAATTTGCGCTGCTATGTGATAAAAGGTCTTTCTTATTATAAGGATAAAGAGGCTGAGCGTGTAATCGTACAGGGCGTGCGTGATGCTCAATACAAGGTTCGCCTTGAAGCTATTGAAGCATGCGAAAAGGCAGATATCCGGGAAGCCGTACCGTTTATAATTTACCGGGCTAAAAAAGACAGCGAGGAATCAGTTAAAAATAAAGCGTACGAAGTCCTTGCAAAAATGAATGACTCTGACGGAAACAGTTATTTAATCGAACAGATTAAAAACGAAAAGACAGGGGATACTACAAAGGCAAAAATAATCGAGAATGTTTTAAAGCATTCAAAAATAGCCCGTTCTGAAATCGCTGAGCTTGCAGAAAAAATTGCTTCTGATGATAAGCGTAAGCCCTTCAGATATACAGTCGGAAAGCTTTTGGTAAAGTATCCTGATGGTGCGTTCAGCGGCGCCTGCAAGGCTTATCTTGCCTCTAAGGATGCGGCAACAGTAGCGACAGGCCTTGATATGTTTGCTGCCTCAAGATTTATCGGAGTAGAAAGCACGGTAAAAAGCCTTGCCGAAAATGACAAGGCCGGCGCTAATCAGACAAAGGCAAAAAAAATCCTGAAAATCGAATGATTTACGGAATTAAATTCAGTTAACGGTAAAAGGAATTAAGCCGGGCATAAATGCTTCCGATTAATTCTTTCTGCTCGTCTGTAAAATGTTCTTCGTTATTATCTGCAAGCGTATCAATCGTAGAAAGCGATTCGCTGATTGCCGTGCTTATTCCGCGCGAAAGCTTGCACCAGTAATTTCCCGAACCGTCCGTATAAGCGGTAATAAAGCCAAGTTCCTTGCTTTTCTTTTTTGCAACTGCCACGCGCATTACGTTTTTCAGCATATTGCAGAGCCTTTCGCCTGCGTTTTCTGCTGATAAGTCTACGTTTTCATTCCGGGAAAATGCTTTTTCGTCTAAAATCGAAAGGTTAAAAAGCTTCGCCGCAGTTAAAATAGTGGAAACCTTTTCAAGCGACATAAGCTCATATCCGTTCGGATAAATTACCTTTCCGCGGCTCTGGGCTGTTTTTTTAGAAATCTTTTTCTCTTCGTAATCCGCCGCCGCCTTAACCACAATGTCTGACGGAAAAAGAGCAACTGCCTTTCCCTTGATT
The DNA here is from genome assembly GCA_902772975.1 of uncultured Spirochaetaceae bacterium. Classification (GTDB taxonomy): domain Bacteria; phylum Spirochaetota; class Spirochaetia; order Treponematales; family Treponemataceae; genus Treponema_D. The sequence continues at coordinate 10,354 of CACYCX010000026.1, read as the reverse complement.
TTTTTAGTCTGAAATTTGTAGCCGAGAATATCAATGGAAGAATCGTCTTCCTTATCTCTTTTTCCTTTTTTGTCCAGCCTGCCTGCTTTCAACGATTCTTCAGAATTATCGCCCTTGTTTTTCTGGCGGCGGACGGCGTTCAGATTCGCCTCAAGCGCTTCGTCTATCTGGCCGAGGATTCCCTTTGTAAGCGGCGAAACGCTCATCGCAAACATGCGGCTTGTCCTTACGATTTCGCCCGCGACAATATAAAGCGGGTCTGTCCTGAACATGCTTGAGCCCGGATGAATGGAAATATGGTCTGCGGTAAGACTCCTGAAATTGTCGCGGCTTTCGCGGATGCATACAAACTGAATCATACCGGAGGCAATGCAGCAAAGATAATCGCTCATCGAGCCGCCTTTGCTGATGGGAATGTTCTGGTCTGAAATAATCTGTGAAAGCTGCAGCACGATATTTTCGATTTCAGCCATTACCTTATCGTCAAGATAATGCTTTTCGCAGAATTTCTTTTTATTATCCTGCTTTTCGTAAATCCGGTAAAGCTTTACATACGAAACAAAATCGCCCTGTATATCATTAAAGGCATGGTGCGCCTGTCGTGCTGCCATTTCTTCGCCTGGCGGAAGGATAAAAGGCGAGTGCGTAGAAAGAAAGGCTGCTGCAATTACAGCTTCTTCAAGTACATCCGGGTAGCGGAGCATTGCCTCTACGATGATGCGGCTTACTCTCGGCATGAGCGGGAATGATACCATCAGTTTTCCGATTGAAGAAAGCGTATGATCATCGTTAAGCGCCTTGAGCATTTTTAATGTTTCGACGGCGCTCCTTATTCCTTCGCGCGACGGCTGTGAGATAAAATTGAATTTTTCAAATTCCCTTATTCCAAGCTCAGCCATGCGTAAGACAACCTCGCTTAAGTCTGTACGAAAAATTTCTTCTGTAGTATATTCCTCGCGGTTTTCAAAATCATATTTTGAATAAAGCCTGTAGCATGTTCCCGGTCTTGTCCGGCCGGCTCGTCCGCGTCTTTGAGAGCACGATGCCTTTGAAATTTTACATTCGATTAAGCTTGAAGTGAAGGTCGTCGGATTGTAAAAATTCAGCTTGGCAAGTCCCGAATCAATTACTGTTGTAATCCCGTTTATCGTTACTGATGTCTCGGCTATGTTTGTGGAAAGCACGACTTTTTTCCGTCCGAACGGAGCTTTTTCAAAAACACGTTCCTGTTCTTCCTTAGGAAGCCGTCCGTATAACGGAATAATGTGAAGTCTTCTTGAAAAGTTTGATGTTGCAAGCCGAGTCATGCAGTCGCGTATTGCTTTTTCTCCCGGAAGGAAAACAAGAATGTCACCGTCCTCGTCATTATCAAGAACGCGCGAAATAGTTGTTTCGATTTTTACAAGAAGTGCTTCCAGTGCGCCGTCCGTTACAGTGCTTACAGGAATCTCCGGCGGATCATAAATCATCGCTACCGGATATGTAACTGTATCAATCGTAACAATCGGACAGCCGCCGAAATATTCAGAAAAAGCCTCCGCATTCATGGTTGCAGACGAAACGACGATTTTTAAATCATGGCGCACTTCAAGAATTCTTTTTAAAAGTCCGAGTACAAAGTCAATGTTAAGGCTTCGTTCATGCGCTTCATCGACCATAATTACGCTGTACTTCATCATCATCGGATCAAGCTTCATTTCCTGAAGCAGGATGCCGTCCGTCATAATCTTTATTTTTGTTGAAAGATCAGTCTTGTCCTCAAACCTCATCTTGTATCCGACAAGTCCCGGATACGAAGTCCCAAGCTGCTTTGCAATAAATTCGCTTACGCTCAATGCTGCAATGCGTCTTGGCTGGGTTACTGCAATCACGCCTTTTTCTGAATAGCCGGCCTCATGGAGGATTACCGGAATCTGCGTCGTTTTTCCGGAGCCTGTCGGGCTTTGTACAACTATAACCTGGTTCTGTTCAAGGGTATCAAGAATGCGCTTTTTCTGTTCGTAAACAGGAAGCTTTGTGTATTCTATTGCCATGTGTAAATTCCTTTTATATTTTCAAGAAGTTTTTTTCTCTCACGGAAATATTTTGAAAGCTTTGATTTTCCATCTGAATCCAGTTCATTAAAAAATGTTTCGTTCAGCTTTCGTATGACAAGATCGTTTCCGTTTGAATATGTCGTAATGTATTGTATATTTTTTTCGCTTAAATAGAAACCGTTTTCGTCAAATTTTAAAATAAGTTTTACAAGCTCGCCGTCGCCTGTATACTGCCAGATTTCTGCCGGGTTTTCAAAATCAAGCTTTCTTCTTTGCGATGAAATCGTATTTCCGTTTGCATACATTATTACTTTTCTGATTTTATTATCCGAATTGCTTCCGATAAATTCAACCGGCCTTATGACGTGCGGATGATTTGAAACTACAATGTCAGCGCCGTTTTCAAGAAGGTCGTGGTAAAACTGATTTACTTTCGGCTCAACCGTAAGCACGTATTCGCTTTCGCTTGTGTGAATGCTTACAATAAATAAGTCGCAGTTTTCCTTTTCCTTCAGGGTTTTTACGCGGTTCAAAAATCCCGTGCGGCCTTTCTGGTTCGGAGCATAATAATTTATTTCCGAATAATTTGCCCATGTGTTCAAAAGCTCCGTTGCCGCAATAAAAAGAATTTTCCACTGGCCAAAATAAAATGTCCTGTACGAAAAATCATTTTTTTCCTGGAGCCCGCTGAAATAAACCGGCCGCACTCCATGGCGTGTTTCATTCTCGATTCTGGCCGCCCATTTGGCCGTAGCCTGAATTCCGCTTGAGCCTTTATCGTTTGTGTGATTGTTTGCAAGCGAAAAAAGATTGAATCCCGCCTTGATTGCTTCAATCGGATAGCTGGAGTTCATGTTAAAGGTAGGGTAGGATTCAAAAGGAATGCTGTCGTCAACGGGTGCTTCGATGTTTGCAAAGGCAATGTCACAATCGGAGACTTCTTCCCGGATGTCGTCCCAGATAATTGAAAAATCCTTCATCGAAAAATTAGGCGTGTGGGCCATGATGTCGCCAGCAAAAATCAGCGAAAGCTCAGGCTCCTTGAATTTCTTTCCGGAATCAACAGATGTGCACGAAAAAATAAGCAGGGAGAGCAGAAAAATCACTGTACTTCGGAATAGAAATTTCATAATTAATTATATTATCCGAACTTGAAAAAAGCAATCGATATATAGTATCTTGTTATAATAAGTATGGTTATAATTTTATGAGGTTTTTATGCTTAAAGAATTTTTGTCTTTTGATACTGTAAGAAATAATGCACTTAAGCTTGCACACAAAATGTACAAGGACGGCTTTGTTCCTGATGTCCTTTACTGTTCACTCAGAGGCGGCGCTTACATGGCAAACGTAATAAGTGAATATTACAAAATTGCCCGCCAGGGTCATCATCCTGTTCTTTACGCCGCAGTCGTAGCACGCTCATATACCGGAATCCGTAACAGCACACGCCTTATGGTGGACGGCTGGACTTATCCGCCGGAGCGCCTCAGACCGGGCGACAAAATTATGCTTGTAGACGATATTTTTGATACCGGAAACACAGTCAACGCGCTTGTTGATATCCTTATGGACAGGGGAATTCCGCGCGAGGACATAAAGGTTGTAGTGCATGATTACAAATATTTTACATATCACGAAAAGCAGCAGCCGGTTCAGCCTGATTATTACTGCCGCAAATTTGTAATCACAAAGCCTGAGGAAGACAGATGGATTCATTATATGAGTCATGAGCTTGTGGGACTTGAAGACAAGGAGCTTTCTGAAAATTACTACAGTCAGGATGCTGAACTTAAGGAAGTTCTTGATTCTCTCTTCCAGAAAAAATAGGAAATTAAAATGAATTTAAGAAAGACTTTATCACTGCTTATTGTTTTATTTGTAGCACAAGTTTTTGCTTTTTCAGAAGTAAAAATAATAAGTCCTGCTCCAGGTCAGTGGGCTAACAGGCAGACTCTTGTTGTTGAAATAACAGACGGCGAGGAAGTCTTCTATTCATTTTCCGGAACAGATCCGCTTGCTTCCGGCTTTGCATATGACGGTCCTGTACTTCTTGATGTAACTGGAAATGTTGAGCTAAGGCTTGCGGTTGTTACAAAGGACAGAAAGCGGGAATCTCTTTCAGTAAATTATTCTGTTCAGGAAAGCACTCAGATTGAAAATCCTGACAATGATGCATTCATAAAGAATATTTCATCAGCGCCGGTAATCGAATATTTTTCAGGTGAAAGGATTGATATTCCGTTTACGCTTGAATACAAAATCGGAAACGGCTCTGAATATGAAAAGGGCCGCGTAATTTCGACGACCCGCCTTTCGATTTTTGATCGATTCATTCCGCTTTCGCTTTCTGACGGAAAAAATCAGTGGCGTTTTATTATTCATGCAATCCCCGTTGTACCCGGCGAATATTCGCGCCACGATGTTCCTTTCAAAATCGAAAACTGGGATACGGTAATTTTTACAGATCCAAAATCAATTTATTCTGTAGACGGCTCGTGGTGGCGCGGAACCGGTGACCCGTTAAAAATCGACAGGACAAAAAGCCACATGATTTCATGGCAGAGCACCGATTACAAAAAGGAAAACGAAATCTTTTCCGTTTCAATTCCTGCTAAGCCGGCGTTAAAAATCGAAAGGCTCATCGACGGAACAGTTGAAGTTAAATTTGACGAAAAATCATCTTCTAATCCGCGTGAACTTGAAAAGCTCCGCATGAAGGGAATATCGCAGGCGGGCGGAAGCTCTGAAATATCAGCGCTTTACACAAGCCTTGTTGCAGACACTTTTCAGGGCGACAAGCTTGACGGACTTTTTCCTGTAGAGGTGTACAGCGATAATGTCTATCAGGGAACTCTGTACGCAAAAATTTCAGTTAACCGCCAGACTCCGCCTGCTCCAAAAATCAAGTCATCGTCTCCTTCTTATTACAGCCGCGATGCAGTTGAGATTTCTGCCTCTACAGTAAAGGACGGCGTCCTCTATGCTTCAATTGCAGGTCCTGTTGAGATTAAGCCTTCGTTTGAGCTTCCGAAGCTTGAAGAAATTTCTTTTCCATCGACAGACTATTCTGTTTATGACGGCTCAAAAATCACGCTTTCTGCTGATTCAGAAAAAATCGTAGCATATAAGGTCTCGGTTTATTGCAAGGACATGACTGGAAATACAAGCCAGAGCGCGTCATATTCTGTAATAATCGACAAGTTTAATTATTATGTAGATGCTGAAAGTACGGCAGTCGAGCCTGATGGTTCACCGTTTGCGCCTTACAAGGATTTAAGCTGGCTTTCAAAGTTCCCGGGCAAAAAACGGTTTGCAAGAATTTTCGTAAAGGGCTCCGTTGATTTCCCTTCGGGCGAAACGATTATCGGGTCTAATGTTGAATTTATCGGAACAAATGACGCGCGGGTTATAATGCCAAAGGCAGGCGTGCTTGTCGTAAGGAATGCGTCGTTCCTTGCTAAGGACATAATTTTTGAAAAGAACAGTTCTGGTAAGCAGGCAAAAAAATCCGCATCATCAAAAGCAAAGACATCAATGCTTATTTTTGAGCATGCACCGGCTGTTTTCCTGGGAACTGAAATCGTAGCTGATTTTGAAGGTGACGGAAATCTCATAAAATTAAATTCATCATCACTGAATGCAAAAAAATCCGGCTTTACGGTTAAGACTGACGGCTACGGTTCAGTAATTTCTTCATTTGATTCAAAACTGAATATAAGGGAATGCCGCTTTGCTTCGATTGCTGCGACTGCCGTTGATTTTTCGATACACGGCGGAAGGTTTGAGCTTTACCAGTCATCATGCCGTGTTGAAGGCTCGATGGGACGAATCGCGGAATTTATCGGCGGTACGATAAATATTTCGGGTAATATGTTCTACGGTCAGTTTGATTCGCGTGTCTCAGGTTCGCTTCCGTTGTGGAAGGACGACAAGGTTGTCGTAATCAATGACTCCGGAAATCTTTCGACCGGTTTTTAATTTTTCTTTATCAGGCCTGCATTATGGAAATTATTTGTGGTTTAGATGAAGCGGGAAGGGGACCTTTAGCTGGACCTGTGTCTGCCGGAGCCGTTATCCTTCCTCCTGATTTTCCGGTTGAATTGCTGGATGACTCAAAGGCGCTTACTGAAAAAAGGCGCGAAAAGGCCGAGGCTGTAATAAAGGAAAAAGCCTTGTGGGCAATCGCATTCGTAAATCACGACGTAATCGACCAGATTAATATCCTTCAGGCCTCGCTTCTTGCAATGAAAAATGCGCTTGATCAGGTGATTCAGAAATTTCCGGAATGGATTAAAATGAACGGTCTTGAAAAATCAGGCTGGAATGCGGGAATGATTCGTGCGATTGCCGATGGAAATAAAGTGCCGCCTGTTGGCATTCCGTGCGAGGCCAAGGTTAAGGCAGATGCAACATACCCTGCAGTGATGGCAGCGAGCATAATTGCTAAAGTCGGACGGGACAGGCTTATGAAGGAATATGACCTCAAGTATCCTGAATACGGTTACGCAAAGCACAAGGGCTATCCGACAAAGGCTCATGTTGAGGTTTGCCGGAAGCTTGGTCCTTCGCCCATCCAGCGGCTTTCTTTTACTTATTAAGATTAGTCTTTTGGTTTTGCGTCGCGCTTTGAAACTACGTGAATTCTTCCTGTTTTCTTTGGCGCGTTAGGATCTACCGGGCGGACTCCGTCATCAACAGTTTTTCTTCTGTAAACTTTTTTCTCTGAACCGTCTTTTGCGTGTCCGAATTTTGCTTCCTTCATTGCCTTCTTTTCGGCACGAAGCTTGTCGCGGTTTTTCTTTTCCTTTTTGATGAATGAAAGTGCAACATCGAGGCTCTTCAGGAAATTCTGAAGGTCTTCTTCAAAAACTGCAATCTGATGTCTGCTTGCGTCCGTGCCCTCGCCATTCTTGCTTTCCACCATCTGAAGAAAAATGTCGCCGTTTCTGTTTTCTTTTACATTGAAAAAATATGAACGGTTGTCGAGATTCAAGTGAGTTGTATACAGTTCTCCTCTGATACCCATAAAATGCCCCCTGTCTTCCTTCCCTGATTATGTCGCAGGATTTTAGTTTGCTGTGAAGCCCTGAGCTGAATGTCAGGGCATGTGCGTTTTGCACCTGAATAAACTATCACAAAAATTGATTCGTTTCAAGCGTGAAATCACTTCGTGATATCAATGTGCAAAGGTTTTTGTTACGACAAGAAGCTCCTCGTAAAGGTCATCCATCGCCTTTGCAGTTGTAGCCGGACCAAAGCTGAACCGCACTGCATTTTCGCGGACTTCCTTTGAGATTCCCATTGCCTCAAGAATAGGCCGTGACTGCTTTTTTGCCGAGCAGGCGCTTCCTGTAGAAATATAATAGCCCATCGCACTTAGTGCGCGCACCATTACCTGGCCTGGAATGCCGTTGAAGGCGGCCTGAACAACCCACGGTGAAAAATTAAGGTTAAGGCTTTCGTCAAGACGGGATGGCGGAACAATCGTACAGCCTTTGATTGCCGAAATCTTTTGAATAAAGTTTTTCGTAAGCTTTTTCTGTTCCTCATAGCGGCTGTATGCAACGCTTTCCTTCTGTTCAGAAATCTCGTATGGAATTACATAGCGCTCCATGCACTGAGAAAAAGAGATAATGCCAAAAAGATTTTCAGTGCCGCTTCTGATGCCGGACTCCTGTCCGCCGCCCCGAGTAAATGCCTCTATCGGCGAGGCAGAATACAAAAGTCCGACGCCTCTTGGCCCTGATATTTTATGTGCGCTGAATGCTGCGCTGTCGATTCCCTTATATGAAATGTCAAGCGGAATTTTTCCCAGGGCCTGTACGCAGTCTACATGAAATTTAGGGCGGCGCTTCCCCAACGAAGCCTGCGTTATGGCATCACTTATGGCGTAAATATCCTGCACCGCACCCGTCTCGTTGTTGACTGCCATTACGCTTATAAAAAGAGTATCATCAGTCATTGCCCCGGTCACCGCTTCCGGCGTAATAAAGCCGTTTCTGTCACTCGGAATCTGCACCACTTTCATTCCGCAGTGCTTTAATGATTCTGCCATTTCGCGCACCGCCGGGTGCTCGATTGAGCTTACAAGGACTGTTCCCCGTTCAGGCCTGTTTAAAAGTGATAAAAGCGGAATATGGTCGCTTTCAGTTCCGCCTGATGTAAAATATAAATTTTTTGATTCAACCTTAAGGCAGGCCGCACATTTTTCGCGGGCAGCGATGAGCTTTGATTTTGCGTCATTACCGAGCTGGTGCGCGCTTGACGGATTTCCCCAGTACTTGATTGATTCTGCAAGTGAATCCTTAAGAATGTCTTCGTCTGACGGTGCTGTTGCCGCCCAGTCAAAATAATGCTCCATGCCTGCCTGCATAATTTTCTCCCTGCGTAAATTTAATCAGTTTAGAACGCTGAGTATATCGCTGTCACTTGCTTCCGTGATTACAGAATCAGAAAGCGCCTTTTGCAAAATAACCCTGACTTTTGAAGATGAATTTTTCTTGTCTTTTTTCTTTTCTGTAAGAAGCTTTTCTGCGCTGCCATCTTTAAGGCATGCAGGCTTAGGTTCCGTTTCCCAGCCGAAATAAGAAAGAAGCTCATTTGTTTTTTCACGATATTCTTTTGAACACAAGCCGAGCTTTTCGCTCAATGCAAGTGCCCGCGACATTCCCCATGCAACGGCGTCTCCGTGATTTATTTTCCCAAGTCCGGCGCATGTTTCAAGTGCATGACCGAAAGTGTGCCCGAAATTCAAAAGCATGCGTATGTTCTTTTCGGTTAAATCCTTTTCTACAACATCCGCCTTGTTTTTTACGCATTCCTTAATCATCTTAAAGACAATCGAACTGTCGCGTTCCTTGATTTTCTGCCTGTTCTTATCGATTTCGTCATAAAGCGGCTTGTTAAAAAGAAGCGCCGTCTTTACTGCTTCTGCAAAGCCCGACCTGTACTGGTCTTCAGGAAGGCTCTGTACAAATTCAGGAAATACGTAAAGCTTTTCCGCCGGGAAAAAGGCGCCTATCATGTTTTTGTATTCGTCAAAATCGCAGCCTGTTTTTCCGCCTACAGCCGCATCAACCATTGCAAGGAGCGTAGTAGGGACCGCCTCAAACCTTGCGCCCCTTTTGTAAAGTGAGGCCGCAAATGCCGTCATATCGGTAATTACGCCGCCGCCGATTCCCGTAAAAATATCTTTTCTTGTAAACGAGAGGTCGAGCGCCGTCTTTACTATTTTAAGGACCGTTTCTATTGTCTTGAAGCTTTCGCCCGCCGGAACAATCAAAAGCGCATTGTTTCCGTTCATGCCTGATGACTCTTTATCTGGCTGAGAAATCCCGAATGAGCTTATAAAATCTTTCATTGAAGGTAACGGCGCTACATTAGTGTCGGTAACAAAAAGGCGCCTTTCATCAGAAAATAAACCTGAAAAATCAGGCTTTCCCTCAAAAAAATGAATTTCAGTCTGTGCCGTTCCGATATAAAGCGGCTGGTATTTTATGTTATGGCTTTCAAGCGGTTTTTTCATAGATTGAATTGTAATTTTTTTTCATTCATTTGTCTATGAGAAGAAAGGTCAGGAAAATTACGGAAGCTTAGGCTGGTCGGGGAGTGCGGCCAGTTCTTCAAGCTCTTTGTTTACGCGGGAAAGCTCCCGTGTAAGGATTTTTTCGTAATCAAGCTCGCCTTCTGAAATGCGGTAGTTTTCGTCTTCCCAGTTTCTGAGTTCCGTAATAAAAAGGAACCTGAATTTGCCTTCGCTTGCCTTTTCTGACCAGATCTTTGCTTCCTTCCAGTAATAAAGGCCTGCTTCGTAGCAGCTTTTTGCCTTCTGAAGATTGCTTGTGTATTCTTCCTTCCACGGAGAGTCGTAAAAATAGATGCAGCGCTTATCGTACAATCTTGCAAGCCTGTTGTGCTGTTCAATTAACTTTAAGTTCAGGTGCATCTGAAAAAGATAGCGGTACTTTTCCCACTGCTCTTCATTTTCAATTTTTGCTTCGGCGTAAAGGGGATTGCAGAAATCAGCCCGGACCGCTTTTTCAAGCCAGTAAATATTTTCGATGCAGTCGTCAGTTGTCTGATGGTATGTAACATGATAAAGCCTGTAGTAATCTTCCTTGTATTTAACCATATAGGCGTTCAGTGAGCCTGAAAAAAATACGCTTATCAGGAGGATTAAAAATACATGCTTTATCGAAAAAATCTTTCTCACGATATGAATATCGGCATTTTAGAAAGCCTTGTCCATATTTTTTTTGAAATTTCTTCCTTGCTCTGCATGGCGTCAATCCTGATTATTTCCATGCGCTCTGATT
>CACYCX010000025.1 GCA_902772975.1 uncultured Spirochaetaceae bacterium | reverse complement strand
CATTCAGGAAGCTCGAAAAAGAAAACATGAAAATCGTAAAGTCAGGACGTACTCATCTTCAGGATGCAGTTCCGATTTCATTCGGACAGGAAATCTCGGGCTGGCGCACTTCTCTTGAACGCGACAGAAAAATGCTCGAATCATCCCTTCCTTACTTGAAGCAGCTCGCTCTTGGCGGAACAGCCGTAGGAACTGGTCTTAATGCACCTAAGGGCTTTGACAAAAAGGTTGCTGAATGCGTTTCAGAGCTTACGGGAAAGAACTTTGTGACAGCCCCGAATAAGTTCCACGCCCTTACATCTAAGGACGAGCTTGTATTTGCACATGGAGCAATCAAGGCGCTCGCTGCAGACATGATGAAGATTGCGAACGACGTACGCTGGCTTGCTTCCGGTCCCCGCGACGGTCTTGGCGAAATCCGCATTCCGGAAAACGAGCCGGGTTCTTCAATCATGCCGGGAAAGGTAAATCCGACACAGTGCGAGGCCGTTACAATGGTAGCAGTTCAGGTTATGGGAAATGATGCGGCTATCGGTTTTGCAGCAAGCCAGGGCAACTTTGAACTTAACGTATTCATGCCGGTAATTGCATACAACTTTATCCAGAGCGCACGCCTTCTGGCTGAAGCAATGCTCAGCTTTAACAAGAACTGCGCTGTCGGAATCAAAGCCGACAAGGATAAAATGCACCACAACCTTTACAATTCACTTATGCTCGTTACGGCACTCAATCCTTATATCGGATACGAGAAGGCTGCAAAGACAGCGCATAAGGCATTTGACGAAAATATTTCGCTCAAGGAAGCGTGCGTAGGCTTAGGCTTTATGACAGCCGCCGAATTCGACAAGGTATTCAAACCAGAATCAATGGCATTCCCTAAATAAGCTATATTAACGAAGAGCATGCGAGCAGCCTAAAAAGCGGGAGCTTGCAAAGTAATAATTTACTTTGCAAATTCCCGTAAACTGCCGTAAAATTAGTTATATTCGGAGGTCAGCTATTTTACAACTCAAACAGAAAATCGCAACGATTGTTCTTTTAATTCTTTCACTTATTCTACTTGCTTTCATCACCCCTTCCTTTATACACAATAAGAAACACGAACTTTCAAATAATCAGTTGATAGCCTCGCACATTTTCGGCCTTATCGAAAGCACTATTGAAAGGCCTATTGGAATTTCAAAGGGCTGGAGCTCTGATGAATTTTTGGTAAGGGCTTTGGAGCTTGAAGAGCAGACTGATGAAAAAACAATGGAAGCAATGATGGCGGCCTTTCTTTCCGCAGTCAAAAACAAATTCGGATATTCAGCTTCTTTTGTAATTTCAGAAAAAACACGCAGGTATTACACTCCGACCGGCATAGCAAAAATCGTAAATCCGCAGACAGACCCTTATGACAACTGGTACCAGATGTTTTTAGACACAGGGCTTGATATAGAACTTACTACAGACCGCGACCAGCTTTTTGATTATCAGTGGAGCGTTTTTATAAATGCCCGCATATTCGGTTCTGACGGCGCAACTCTTGGAGTCTGCGGTATCGGCGTCTTTATGGATGACTGGCAGAGGCAGATTCTTCCGATTGAAAAAGAATATAAGGTCAAGATAAACCTCATAGATTCAGACGGACTTGTTCAAATCGATTCAGATTTCAATAACATCAAAAACGCCTATATTTCGGACGCACTTACAGACCGTGCTACAGGCAACGAATTTACCTATAACGAAAAAGGACGCAATGGTTACCGCATGACCCGTTACATCCAGAACATGAACTGGTATCTTGTAATTCAGGGCGTAAATCACATAGAAGCCCAGACGGAAGGCAAAACGGCGATAATCTGCATAAACATTCTGCTTCTGACTACAATGATAATAATCCTCTTCGGTAACAGGAATGTCCTTAAGCACGACCTTGTTAAGACATCATTACCGGAAGACGAACTGACCGGGCTTCCCAACCGCAACTATTTAAAGGAAGCATACGGCGAGCTTGGCGTATTCAACACTACCCGCTACAAATCGCTTGCCGTTTTTGATATTGACCATTTTAAGATTGTAAACGATGCACGCGACGGCGATAAGATAATCTTAAGGATAGTAGAATATGCAAAGGACGCGTTCGATGATCTTGGAATTATTTTCCGATGGTCAGGCGATGAATTTGTACTTTTCCTCGAAATCGACATCGACCAGGCAGAAGCTAAATTTAAGGAACTCTGTGACAAAGCAGAGGAAGAACTGAAGGTTACTGTATCTGTCGGCATTGTTGAAGTAGACCTTTCTGCTCCAATCAAAACAAATTATTACCGAGCCGTACAGGCCTGTTACGCCATCAAGGAATTTGGCGGAAACGGAGTTGGTAAGAAATGAAAAAAAAGCCCCGCAGTGTTCTAAAATCTCAGACGGTAGTCGGCATTGTGCTGAACATGACTCTTGTGTTCATTATCACGGCCGCCTTTATTCTTATTCAGTATAACAAATGGATCAAGGATAACTTTACAAAGACCATCTATCTTGCGGCAGATAAAAAAGCTCTGGAACTGAATACTTTCTTCAATTCTTCTGAACACATTGTAGCGGGCTTTCACAATTATATTCTGGACACTCTGGATGAAAAGCGGATTTTAACCGACAAGGAATATGAAACAAGCTACATGGATGACCTTTCCAGAATAATGGCATCCCAAGCTTTGAATCAACGCGGAATTTTATGTACATATTTCAGGCTGGAGCTTGAAACATACGGTCCCAAAAGGGGAATTCTTCTGACCGGAGGCTATCAGAAAAGCTTTGTACGGGTACGCCCGACTGATTTATCAAAGTATTCGCCTTCTGACATTGAACGCGTCGGCTGGTATTTCCTTCCTGTATGGAAAAAAGCTCCGGTTTGGACTCCAGCTTACGAAAACAACAATCTTGGCCAGAACATAATTTCATACAGCATGCCGGTTTTCCGAGGCGAAAAGCTGATCGGCGTAGTAGGAATTGACTTAAGCCTTGCCGTTATAAACGACATTGTAAATTCGCTCAACATCGACGACTCCTGCGGAATCCTTATCGGAAAAGAAAAAAATTTAATTCAGGTAAATAACAAGTGGGAGCTTTTAAAAGCCGTAGAGCGCTCGGCAAACCTTTTTACGATTCTTGATATTTTCAAGGAGCCCGGTAACGTAAAGCTCAGGAAATTCCAGTGGGACGGAAAATTCCGCTATGGAATTATGGTCGCCCTTGATAACGGAATGTCATATGTAGCTTCGATTTCAGAGGATGAATTTTTACGGATTACGGTTCACCAGTTCTTTACGCTTTCGGCTGCATTTGCGCTTGTAAGCCTGATTACATTATTCTTTACCTACTTTGCATTGAAGCAGGTCATAATTCCGATCAAAATCGTAACAAATACGACAAGCCGCCTTGCACGCGGAGAACTTTACATAGACATTCCGTACGATTCAAAAAATGAAATCGGTATTCTCTCAACAAACATCCGCATGATGACAAAGCAGATGAGGGAATACATCGAATACATCAGCGAACAGACTAAAAAAGAACGCGAGGCAAAGGAAGCTGCCCTTACGGAAAGCCAGATAAATGCGGCTGCTTCTCAGGCAAAGAGTGCCTTTCTTGCAAACATGAGCCACGAAATAAGGACTCCGATTAATGCAATTTTAGGCATGGACGAAATGATTCTCCGTGAATCTTCAAACAAAACGATTCTCGGCTATGCCGCAAACATAAAATCTGCCAGCACAAATCTTCTAACAATCATTAATGACGTACTTGATTTTTCAAAAATCGAAGCCGGCAAAATGGAGCTTATTCCAGATAACTACGAGGTTTCTTCACTTGTGATTGACCTTGTAAACATGATTCGTGAGCGTGCGGAAAAGAAGGGGCTTAAGTTTGAGCTGTACTTCAACTCTTCCCTTCCAAAAATGCTGGTAGGAGACAGCGTAAGGATAAAGCAATGCATCCTCAACCTCCTGACAAATGCCGTAAAATACACAAAAGAGGGCTGGGTAACATTCTCAGTTGACTTCCTTAAAATCGACGAAAAGCACATCCAGCTTAAAATCAATGTAAAGGATACAGGCATCGGCATTAAAAAAGAGGATATGAAAAAGCTCTTTACGCCGTTCGAGCGCATTGAAGAAGACAAGAACCGCACGATAGAAGGAAGCGGACTTGGAATCAGCATCGTAATGCGCCTTCTTGCAATGATGGGCAGCACGCTTAATGTAAAAAGCAGGTACCGCGAAGGCTCTGAATTTTCATTTACAATCGTACAGCCTGTAGCAGACTGGACTGCGGCAGGTGACCTTAAGCAGGCTTATGAACAGACCGTAACTAAAATGACTAAATACAAGGAAAAGCTTCATGCACCAAAGGCACGCCTTCTGTTCGTTGACGATACTGAAATCAACCTTGATGTCATAAAGGGGCTTTTGAAAAATACCGGCATAAAGATAGATACAATGCTTAGCGGAAAGGAAGCAATAGACGCCGTCAAGAAGAAAAAATACGACATTCTATTTATCGACCACCGTATGCCCGAAATGGACGGAATCCAGACTCTGCATGCAATGCGTAAGATGAAGGACAACCGTTCATCAGGAAAGCCATGCATTGCACTTACTGCAAACGCTATAAGCGGTGCTAAAAAGATGTATCTGGAACAGGGCTTTGATGATTACCTTTCAAAGCCTGTAAATCCTGCAAAGCTTGAAGAAATGATAAAAAAATATCTTCCGCCTGAATTAATTGAAGAAGACCCGGAAGATGATGTTTCCGCTGAAGAATCAGATTCGGAAAGCAAGACAGATAACGCAGCTTCTGAAAACGGCAGTTCAGAGTTTATGAGCAGGCTGCGCAACATTGAAAAAATAGATGCTGACTCTGCCCTTCTTAACTGTGGCTCCGAGGAACTGCTTTTTTCTACCATTAAAAAGTATTTTGATTCAATCGGAGAAAAATCGCAGGAATTACAGGATTATTTTGATGCAGAAGACTGGAAAAATTACGGCATAAAGGTTCATGCAGTAAAAAGCACGTCAAGGCTTATCGGAGCCGTTGAGCTATCAAAAATGGCCGAGCATCTTGAAGACTGTGCCGAGCAGGAAAACATATCAGAAATCAAGGAGAAGCATAAGCCGTTCATGGACTTTTTTATAAGCTACATTGAAAGGCTTGCACCGGTTGCAGGCGAAACGGAAGCTGATGATTCACAAAAGCCTGAAATATCAGAAAAGGAGCTTTCTGAAAAAATAGCATTGATTTCAAGCTATGCGGATGACTTTAATATTGACGGGCTGGATAATCTTATCAAGGAGCTTTCAAACTTTAAATTACCTATTGATTTTTCAGCAAAATTTGATAAGATTCGTATATGCGTAGAAAATGTAGATTTTAAGGAACTTAAAAAACTACTTTCTGAATGGAGACAATAGGGATGTTTAATGAGCTTTATTTAATTGGTGATCAGTCTCGACTCTTAGTAAAAAATATCATAAAGGAATTTCAGGATATCGGCTGTAAGATCAATAACATTGCTCCCACAGATGCGGATTTAGATAAACTTCCAGCAAAACCTATACAGCTTGTTGTTCTTCTTACTGATGACTTTACTTTTTCTTTGATTAAGAAAATAGGCACTTTCCAGAGAATTCATAATTACCACATATGCTTTATCGGACAGCCGGCTAAGCTTTCAATGGCTGAATCAAAATATTTCAATCAGCTTCCTTCCATTAAAGTTAAGTCGCTGAATTTTAATATCGGCGAGCTTCTGGAATTAATGGAAAAGAATGAAAGTACAAGAAAGCATATTCTTGTTGTTGATGACGAGCCGATAATACTCAGAAGCATCAAAACATGGCTTGGGGACACATTCGACCTTTCACTTGTAAATTCAGGTGAAACCGCCCTTCAGTTTCTTGACATGCATCCGGTTGACCTTGTCCTTCTTGATTACAAGATGCCGATTATGGACGGTCCGCAGGTTCTTGCTACAATCAGGAAGGATGAGCGCCTGAAAAACCTCCCGGTAATTTTCCTTACGGCAAACAACGACAGGCAGAGCGTTATGAATGCAATGCTGTACAAACCGGACGGATACCTTCTCAAAAACAAATCTCCGGAAGAAATCAAGCAGTGTGTAACAGATTTCTTCAAGAACAGAGTAATCAACATGTAAGGAATGTCAGGTGACACTGGAAATCTGAAAATCCGCAGATTTTCCCCTTGATTCCTGTTTACACGCCGTAATTACCTATCTCTAACTTAAATTAGTTTAAAGAAATTCAATCAGAATAAACCGAAATAGGGCAAAATAATATTCACAAAAAAACAAAATTAGATTATTCTATATAATGGTATTAAATTCAGAGAGAACTATATTAATAGTCTGTAATTTTAGATTTTAGGAGAAAGTATGAAGTATTCATATTTTCCCGGATGTACGCTTAAGAACAAGGCAATTGACCTTGACGTGTATGCGCGCGCATCTGCGGAAGCATTGGGTTTCACACTTGACGAAATTCCAGACTGGCAATGTTGCGGCGGCACTTACCCGCTTGCAAAGGATGAAATAGCATCAAAACTATCATCAGTCCGCGCTTTAGCCAGTGCAAGGGATTCAGGACAAGAATTGGTAACGCTCTGTTCTGCCTGCTACAATGTCCTTAAACAGGTTAACAATGTTGTAGCAACAGACGAGAATGTGGATTTCAAGGTAAATAATTACCTTAAGCAGGATGGTATTGAATACCACGGCGAAGCAAAAGTCCTTCACTATCTGGAAGTCCTGCGTGATGTTGTTGGCTGGGATAACGTAAAGAAGGCTGTAAAAAAGCCTTTCACCGGTAAGAAAATCGGTGCTTATTACGGATGTCTTCTTCTTCGCCCGGGAAAAGTTCTTCAGCTGGACGATCCTGAAAACCCACAGATTAT
>CACYCX010000024.1 GCA_902772975.1 uncultured Spirochaetaceae bacterium | reverse complement strand
TTTTCAATGGACAAAACAAAAAACTGACATTAATATTAAAAAATGACAACTTACATCAAAATATTTGCAGGGCTTTGCAACAGGTTCTTCCAATATTCATACGGCTCATATTTAATTCAGCAGGGACAAAACGTACGCTTTATTGTTGCAGACGACGGAAATACAGACATTCTGGACACGCTTGATTTAGGCAGCACGCGAAACCTTTTTTATACAAAGGCTGAATCCGGTTCACTTAAATACAACGCACTCAAATTTGCAGCCAAATATATTTTCCGCACATACAAAATCGGTTTTTACCAGAAAAAAAAATACGCCGACAGCGCAAAAATTGAATTCAAGAGAAAGGCAGAATACGAAGCAAGCGCAATATTCAAAAAAATAATTTCTGAAAATTCAGTTTCACTTCACATACGAGGCGGCGACTATCTTATTCCGGGAAAGGCTGACAGTTTTACGGGAATCTGCACGAAGGAATATTACATCAATGCAATCAAATACATAATGACCAACGAAAAAAAGCCCGTCTTTTATATTTTCACAAATGACAAGCCGTATGCAATGCAGATTATAAGCCAGTGCCGTCTTGGCGAAATCGGTGTAGAAGTCAATTTTGTTGATTCAGAAGGTGATGACGGAAGGGATTTGTTTTTAATGTCTCACTGCAGTCACAACATAATTGCAAATTCAACATTCAGCTGGTGGGCGGCATACCTTAACAAAAGCGAAAATAAATCAGTGCTTTCTCCTGAGCACTGGACAAACGACGCGGACCCGAAGCGCGACGAACTGATTCTTCCTGACTGGATAAAAATAAAAAAATAACACGAACAGCTAGAAATAATGCAAAAAAAAAGAAAGCCGGAAAGCAATCTGCTAACCGGCCTTTTTTATAAATCCAAAAATTATTACTTGTGAAGGATGAATTCTACGCGGCGGTTTTTCCACCAGTTTGCCCTGTCGCTTCTAGGAACAACAGGCTCACGGCCGCCCTTTCCTTCTGTAGAAAGACGCTTTTCTTCAATTCCGTATGAAACAAGCTTATCTTTTACAAAAGCAGAACGCGCCTGAGAAAGAGGAACGAGCGGAATGTTTCCGTTTGCAGTAGAAGTTTCTTCTTCCTCTGTGCCGCTCAAATTATTTGCGTGGCCTACAACAGTTACGGTATAGTCAGGGAATTTCTTGAGTACTTCTGCAACACGCTTTAATACGCGCTCGTTATTCTGAGCCTGCTCTTTTGTAACAGAGCTTCCCTTTGCCTCTTCCGCCGTCTTAAAGTCAGCATTATTTGCACGGAAGATAATTGACGGAACTGCCATCTTAAGGGCGTCCCCATCTCGCACAACAAGGATATCAACAGGAATTACATTTTCCAGAACAGAAGTCATTCCGAGGCTGTCAGTAACTGTAAATTTCCACGGATAATCCATGGCCGACTGAACACGCTCAGCGTAACCATTGCCCTCGCGGCTCGTATTGGAAAGTCCGTTCCATGTAATCTGCTCGGTAATTTTATCAGTTCCCTTAGTCTGCCAGAACGCATCCTCGCGCTTTGATTCTTTAGGATTGCTGATTACAAACGACCAGCTTACGATTTTTGAAGTAGTCTTTCCGCTCAGCTTGATGAACAGGTCATCATCAGTTCCGTCATTATCAGGACTGAAGAATTCAGGAGTAATGTTAACCGAAAGCTTTGGCGGAGTTACTGAGCAGATAAACGGAGAAGTCGTAACATCAACAAGATTTCCCTTTATGTAAGAAACTGTAAGATGACCTTCATAATTTCCTTCGCAATCCTTGCCGTCATCATTTTTGCCGTCCCAGAGAAATTCTTTCTGAAGAACAAGAGGCTTTGCAGCATCGGAAGTCTGGCCGCCCAAATGACGAACAGGCTTCTTCTTTTCGTCGATAACGGTAAATTCCCACGATTCGATTCCGTCTTCCAGGCTTGGGCGCACTGTAAATTTTTGAGTAGTGAGCCCGGCCTCGGAAATCGGCGAGAATCCCGGAAGCGCGGCTGTGACATAAGCTTTGGCCTCGCGGGTATCCACAACAATTCCGCTTATCGTCTGCGTAAAGCTGTTCGAAGCGCGGTCAACAGCAGATATTACGAGGGAGTAATTTCCATCGGGAACGCGGTTACCGCTGTCATCCGCGCCGTCCCACTCAAAGCCTGAATTTTTATCACCGGCAACATATCCCTGCCATGTAAACGTGCGAACAGCCTGCTTTTTATCATTAATGATGGAGGCAGTCCATAACTCTTCGCGCGTTGAAGCGGAAGAATTAAATTTAACTGTATCCTTGCGGCTGTCGCCTTCCGGAGAGAAGACAAGATACGGCGCGGATATAGAGACAGACGGCACCGTAGTATCAAGCAGTACAGGCTGGCTCAATGCCTTTGCTTCGTTTCCGTTTATAGATTTAGTGCTGATGACCGCGGTATAAAATCCGTCAGGCGAAAGTGCGCCCGATTGGTTCTTGCCGTCCCATACAAATTCAGCCGGTATTTTCCCCTGCCCCTTAACAGAACGGACAGGCTTTTTATCTTTATCAAGAATTTCAAGAGTGTATTCAGTTACTTCCGGATCATTTACGAGAACCGGCAAAAATTTGACATACGGAATCTTGCTGTTTGCAGTCGGAGAAAATGCATCACCTGAAACTGCAAGCATGATTTCAGTCTTGCGCGTATCAATCTCGAAAGGATTCGGGCTTTTGACTTCAACGGCGTTTCCGGCTTCATCTTCTGCAGAAAGTACAAAATAATATTTTCCGTCAGTAGCAATTTTTCCGTCCTTCATGATACCGTTCCACACGATATTTTTAGGCGGCTTTTCACCAAAGGTATACTGAACCACCGGCTCGTCAGAATCTTCCTTTACAATCTTACCGCTCCATGCGCGTACCGGAGAACCGCTGTCAGTTTTAATAAGCTGACCGATTGAAATCGTATCCTTGTTCCCGTCACCGTCAGGAGAGAAAATTACATCCGAAAGTGAAAGCTCGGCAGATGGCGGAACTGAATCAAGCATGAAATCAGGCGAAGAAACTTCCGGTGTTTTATAGCCGTTAAGATATTCAGCAGAAACGCGCGCTGAATAAATTCCGTCAGGCAGCACTGAGCCATCCGATTTTTTTCCGTTAAAAATAATTTTCTTTTTTGGAGTTTTTCCGTCAGTATTGCTGTCGTATACGCGGACTAAATTATTTTTGGAATCAAAAATTTCCACCTTCCAGTCAACAAGCTTGTTTCCGCTTCCGGCGCGCGGCTCGGGAATATTGACCTCAAGCTCAACATTGACCTTCTTGCTTTTTGATGAAGATGAAAAATATTTTGTTCCTACGATTGCAATATTTGTCTCTGGCTTTTCAGCAGAAAAAATAATGTTCGTAACTTCCGTATGGGGAGCTGTGTTACCCGCGCGGTCAGTGGCAGTAATCGTGTATTTGTAAACGCCGTCAACAACAATTACGCCTTTATCATCCGTTCCGTTCCATTCCACGATGGAAGGCTTTCCGTTTTCCCACTTGTAATTTTTTACGACATTTCCTTTTGAATCAGTGATAGTCGCAGTCCACAAATCCTCGGAAGAGCCTTCCTGCCTGATCGGGAACACAATCTTATCGCCTTCACCAAAAATGCGGCTTCCTTCCGCCGGAACAGAAAGTGTAATCTGCGGGCGTGTATTATCGACTACAACAGGCATCTTTGCGGTGCTTGTCGCATTTCCTTTTTCGTCAATTGCAGTTATATAGTAGAAATATTCACCGTCAGGCGCTGTTTCGCCGGAATTTGTAGCACCGTTCCAGCTTACGGTCGGCGGAATTTCAACTGATTCACGCTTTTTTCCGATCTGCTTGATTACCGATTTTGCCGTAATTTTTGTAGGAAGCGCAACCTTATTTCCGATTGTGCGCACTACATTTCCCTTGGCGTCCTCAATTACAAGCGACCAGCCTGAAATGCGGCTTTTGTCCTTTATTCTGAACGGAATTACAAGCTCATCCTGAGTTCCGTCATTGTTCGGGGAAATATAACGGGTCCTGCCCTGAGCCTTGCTTTGTGCAAAGCCAGAAGCAACGATGAATGCGGCGGCTGCAATTGCAGTTCCCCTGATAAAATTCTTTTTCATAAAACTCCCATAAAAACTCCGCGTCAGCGGTTGCACAAGAAGTGCAAAAATCCTTCCTTATAAAAAAGTCTAATCGAGTATTTCGATATCAGGTGCGTTTTCGTCAGGCTGACCAAGGCGAACTACGGCACCAGCTGAAATTACATTTGTCGTACCGTTGACATTTTTCCATGCAGCGGACGGACATATATCGCTTTTTGACCAGTCATCCTTTTTCATGAAGCCTGTTCCAATCTGGAATTTAAATACAACCCCGACTGTCGGAAACCATGAAGCTGCTGACTGAACTGTCTCGTACACGTTGTACTCCCATGACGAGGTAAGCGTAATGAACTTGAGGAATTCAATTTGAATTCCTGAGTCAAATATTAAATTCTGAAAAAGCGGCGTGGTTACATCAAAAGAAAGTCCGAGCTTGAAATTTTCATGGTCAATCAATTTGGCAGCAGCGCCTGTCCTGATTGTTGAAAAATACGGGAAGCCGTCAAAGCCCTTGTCTGCCATCTTGCCGTTTGCACCTACGCAGTGAAGCTGATTGTAGACTTTTCCAAGATTGAGGACTGAAGCCCCGAACCTTATGTCGTGAAGGAAAGCAGCATCGCCAAGCGCGAAAACAGCGCCAACATTTGCGTACAGAGCCCAGTCAGTATCATGATCAAAATGATAGCCGCCGCCAACTCCAGCGCCGATAAAGATTTTTTCTGCAACCTGCTTTGAAACTGCCGTATTCAGGTTTATTGAATTTCCCAGATTGAAATCGTGGAACGGAGCAGAAACGCCTGCTACTTCTCCGGCAACAGTACACCATGCATTCGGGATAAGGATTCCTGTTCCAAATGCCTGACCGTAAGGCATGCTCGATTCGCGTGAGGCATTGTTCAGAAGAGCCGCATAACCGATATCAAGCGCAACGCGGTCTTCCATATCAGCGAGGGCCGGATTGAGCATCGTTACTGATGACGGTGTAATTGAACGCAAGCCGCCGCCTGCTGTAGACGAGCCGCCTGTAATAATTTCGGGATTTGTAAATCCAAGCAGATTTTCGCCCTGAACTGGCGGGTTATATGCAAAAAGTGAAGCCAGTGTAAATGCAGAAACGATAAAGGTGATGATTTTTTTCATTTTTGATTTTGTCCTCCAAAAGATGAAAGTCTGAATTAATTCATATATTTTATCAGAATTGAAATCAAATCGCAATTGTAAATAGAAGATTTTTACATTATAATGGAAAGCATGGAGACTTACACTTTTAAAGGGGGAATTTACCCCGATGAACATAAGGAGATGAGTCAGGGTTGTCCGATAACTCCGGCTTTTCCTTCATCAAAAACGGTAACAATACCTGTAACAATGGGAGGCGCA
>CACYCX010000023.1 GCA_902772975.1 uncultured Spirochaetaceae bacterium | reverse complement strand
TTTGTCCTTGCAAAGGATTCTGGAACTACAATCGGAGATGCGGGACTTACCGGTCGTTTTGGTGAATATGCGGTTGAGCTTTTGATTAACGATATGCTTAAAAAAGGCGCGTCAAAGGCAAACCTTACGGCAAAGGTGTTTGGCGGCGGAAATATTTTTAATTCAGTGGAAAGGGCACGCGCGCCTGTCGGTGATGAAAACGTAAAGTTTGCGTTCAATTATCTTGAAACAGAAAAGATACCGATTATTGCTTCTGACATCGGCGGAATTGACCCGCGCAAGATTATTTACGATCCTGTAACCTCAAAAGTCTGGCTCAAGAGAATCAAGGCTCCTGAGGTTGCATCCGAAATCATTACGCAGGAAACAAATTACATCACTTCAGTTCAGAAGCAAAAGCGCACGGCCGGCGATATTACCTGGTTTTAATTGGCAATGCCTTAGTCAGCGTTGTAAACGTAGATGTAAAGGTCGTGATGTTCTCTTGTGGCCTTGTAAGAATACTTCTTTCCGTCAGTCGGAACAACTGCAAAATACTTGAAGTTCTTGATTTTGACCGGTGAATCAACGATGTCTGTATCGTGGATTCTTTCAAGATTACCAACACCAAAAGCTTCCCAGGCAGAATTTTTCTCGTTGAATGCGTAAACATTGAAAACGATTTTTTCCGTAATAGATTCATTCACAAAGCGAACGTTGTCTCTTGCCGGTTTTTTGCCTGGTGCTGCGTCCTTTTCGACTACGAATGCCAAAGGACTTTTGTCGAACGCTGGAGCTTCCGCAAATGCTGCAAAAGTTCCGGTGATTGCTGCGCAGATTGTGATGATTGCTGCTGCAAGAATTCTTTTCATGATAAACCCTCCTTATTAGGTTATCGTTTTATCTCACTAACGAACTGTTCGATTCGTTCAAGTGCTACTTTAATTTTGTCTACGGCAGTGGCGTAACAGCATCTGATATGCCCTTCGCCGCCTAGCCCGAACACGCTTCCCGGCACAACGGCGACATTATGCCTTTTAAAAAGCTCCGTCGCAAATTCCTCGCTTGTAAGCCCTGTCGATGAAATATCCGGGAACATATAGAAGGCGCCTTTTGGCTCTGGAACCGGGAGTCCCATATCGCAGAACGCCTTGTACATCAAATTTCGTCGCTGCTGATAGCTTACGCGCATTCTTTCTACTTCGTTCCAGCCGTTGCGCAAGCCCTCGCAGGCGGCGTACTGACTGAAAATCGGTGCGCAGATTGTGTTATAGCCGTGGAGCTTTACGATTTGTCCGAGAAGCTCAGCCGGAGCCGCAATATAGCCGATTCGCCATCCGGTCATCGCAAATGATTTTGAAAATCCGTTAAGGATAATCGCGTAATCCTTCATTCCCGGAAAGCTTCCGATCGAAACATGCTTTGCGCCTTCGTAAGCAAGCTCGCAGTAAATCTCATCGCTTATACACCAGAGCTGATGCTTTACGACAACCTCTGCAATTTTCTTGAGTTCTTCAGGCGGAATCATCGTGCCTGTAGGATTGTTAGGCGAACAAATCATTACGGCTTTTGTCTTTGGCGTGATCGCTTTTTCAATCTGCGCCGCAGTCGGGTAAAAGCCGTTTGCTTTAGTATCAATCGGAATAACTGTAGCGTCGCACAATTTTGCAAGCGGAGTGTAATTTACATAGCACGGCTGGCTTATGATAATTTCGTCGCCCGGATTTAAAATCGCCCTGAGGACTGCATCAACGCCTTCACTTGCGCCGACTGTAATCAGGACTTCGTTCTTTGGATTGTAGTCCATTCCGTAGCGCGCCATGTATTTTGAAATTTCCTCGCGCAGTTCAATTAAACCCCAGTTTGAAGTATATGAAGTGTGGCCTTTTTCAAGATGATAGAAAGCCTCTTCCCTCATGCACCACGGAGTCGGAAAATCAGGCTCGCCGACAGAAAGTGAAATTACATCATCGTGGCCGATTAGCATTTCAAAAAATTTACGGATTCCGCTTGGCGGAGTTTCCATCATTGCCCTGCTGAATTTATCTTCTCGTGTATTCATTAAGCCTGAACTCCCTCGCGGCGGTCTTTATCGTCTTCTATATAAAGTACATCATCCTTTTTGTATGTCTTGAGGATGAAGCATGTTTTTGTTGAACGCACTCCTGAAAGTGTTGCAAGCTTGCTTGAAACAAAGAATGCAACTTCCTGAAGTGAATCGCCTTCGATAACAACCTTGAGGTCGTAGCCGCCGCTCATAAGGTAAAGTGATTTTACCTGCGGGAATTTGTAGATGCGTTCTGCAAGTGCGTCAAATCCATGCTCGCGTTCCGGAGTAACCTGAAGCTCGATTTCTGCGCGGACTTTGTTGCGTGCTTCCTTGTCGCGTTCAGGATTTACGATGGCGGCGAACTTTAAGATGATGCCGTCGGCTTCAAGCTTCTTTATGATTTCGGCAACCTCGGCCGGTGTTTTCTTTGTCATTGCTGCAATGTCGTCATTTGAAAGACGTGCGTTATCGCGGAGTAAATTTAAAATTTCTTCTGTCGTGTCCATATGCATCCCCTAAAAAATAAAAAAGTCGCTGCAAAAAAAATTGAGCAAAACTTGAATATCACGAAAGGATACATCATTTGTAGATTATTTTCAATTATGTAAAAAATTGCTAGAATTAGAAAATGGCGCAGGACTTAACAAAAGGAAATGAGTTTTCCGTATTATTGAAATTTTCGATTCCGTATCTGTTTTCGTGTTTTTTGCAGACATTTTACGGACTGGCAGATTTATTTATAATCGGACAGTTCAGCGGTGCACAGGCTATCTCGGCTGTTTCAATCGGAAGCCAGCTGATGCACATGCTTACGGTAATCATAGCCGGACTTGCAATGGGAACTACAGTCTGCATAAGCCGGGCCATTGGTGCAAAAAACACAAAGGAAGCCGCCACCTCAATCGGAAACTCAGTCCTGATATTCATAGGCATCTCCGCGGCCGCAACGCTTTTACTGCTTGCGCTTTCCCGTAACATTCTGACCCTTATCGCCACCCCTAAAGAAGCCTTCAGCGAAACTCTTGCTTACTGCAATATCTGCTTTTTGGGAATCCCGTTCATTACGGCATACAATGTCATAAGCAGCTTCTTTCGGGGCACCGGTGACACCAAGCGGCCGCTTTATTTTGTAATGATTGCAGGGCTGTTTAATATTGTCCTTGATTATGTCTTTATCGGAATCTTTGGCTGGGCTGCGGCCGGCGCTGCTTTAGCGACAATAGCCTCGCAGGCGGTGAGCGTAATTATTTCCGCAATCGTTTTCGCGCGGACTCAGAGGGATTTAAAGATAGGCAGAAACGATTTTAGATTTCAGAACAAAGCTGCTTCCGACATTTTGCGAATCGGTGTACCTATCGCGCTGCAGGACGGATTCATACAGGTGTCGTTTATCGTAATTACCGCAATCGCCAATTCGCGCGGATTGATGGTAGCGGCCGCCGTAGGAATTGTAGAAAAAATCATCTGCTTTGTTTTCCTTGTTCCGTCTGCAATGCTTCATTCCGTGTCTGCAATCTGCGCGCAGAATTTTGGAGCCGGATTAAAAGAGCGCAGCCGCAAGGTGTTGAATTACGCGGTTACAATCTGCATCTGCTTTGGTGCCGTAGTTTTTATTACATGCCAGTTTTTTGCAGAACAGTTTGTTGCCGTTTTTGCCCATAGTGAGCCTGAAGTAATTAAATTGGGCGGTCAGTATCTGCGCTCTTATTCAAGCGACTGCATACTTGCAGGAATTCATTTTTGCTTCAGCGGATATTTCTGCGCGCTGGGCCGGTCGATCTATTCGTTTATTCACAATACGGTTTCGATTCTTACGATGAGGATTCCGGGCTCATATCTGGCGGCCGTTTTTTATCCTGCAACGCTTTTCCCAATGGGAATTGCCGCGCCGCTTGGTTCACTTCTGTCAGACATAATCTGCGTGTTTATGTATTTCAAATTGAAAAAGGAATTAAAATAGCGTTATCTGCATTTGCGCAGACGGCGTTATTTGAGCATTTCCAGGGCTTTTTTAACGACTTCTTCAGCATTGTCCTTTGAATTTTCAATCTGGGTCATATCAAGCTGTCCCAGATGGGTCATCATTTTCTCGACAAGCGCGTGTGCATAATTCAGTTTGTCCGAAGTGTCAAAGTAGTAGTAAATCTGCGTGCCCTCTTTGCGGTAACTTATGATGCGAGCTGATTTTAAGATTTTCAGGTGATGCGAAATTGCAGGGCGTGAAAGCCACGAGTTGTTGGAAAGAGATTTTACATTCATTCCTTCTTTTCCGGCATAGACCAATTTTAGCAGGATGAAAAGGCGTTCCTTATCACCCAATGCCTGAAAAATTGGAATTGCTTCGTAAACATTCTTGAAAATATCAAGAACAACTTCACTCTGATTCATAGATAATAATATATCACATATTGGTCAAAATGTCTAAACCTTTGAACGATTTTTTTATTTGTGCGGCCGGCATTTTGATTTAATTGTTGCGATATTGGGTAAAAGGCGGGAAAAATGTATAATGCATATTATGAAAAGAAAAAGTTTAGTATTTCTTCCGGTTTGTTTTTGCCTTGCAGTTTTAATTATTTTGGCTTCATGCAAGCGAAGTGATTCAGCGCCTGTAGGTTTAACAGATGCCGAAACTCAAGAAGAAGTTGTTGATGTAAATACAGGGGCGGCAAAGAAAGTGGAAGTTCCTGTAATTACTGTGCCGGAAGATTTACCCGATGGCATTGTGCTTAACTTTGATGTTCCGCCAATTCCAGAGCATGAGCTGCATTCATTTCCGCTTCCACCAGTGCCCACGGATGTAAAGGATATCGTGCAGAAAATAAAGCCCGCCAGAAAAACTCACGAGTATAACGAAGAATGTAAGCAGGATATATGGAAAGAATACGACGATCAGGACAGATTGATTTATGAGCGTCATTCACCAGACTTTGAGAGGTGGACTCAGTACACTGAAAACGGAAGTCGGATTTTATCTTTTGGTGGAGGAATGGCAGGCTATACCTATTTGGAAAAAGATTCAAAAAATCGGGAAATATACTATCTTAGGGCAAATCAGGAATGCTGCAACGAATATACTGACTATGATGATTATTACATTTGCTTTACCTGGAATCAATATAAAATTGATACAGGAAATGGCGAAGAAATCAGGACTGAGACAGGCTGGAGCAGGCGTGAAGGTGATAAATCTTATCTTTATGCAGAAAGGTCGGAAGGTGGAATTCCTATTAAAGAATGGGAGTTTTATCAGATGAATGACGACATTAATTTTTCATGCAGGCATTTTATAAAATATGATCCGAGGCTTTGTCCGCCTAATCCATATTCAGAGAAGTTTAGAGTCAGCTTTTCTGAAAAAAAACCGGACAGCCCTTATACTGTCTGGGAATGGGATAATAGCGGCTATAGCTGTAAGACCGTCAGTAAATCAAAGGAAGGTTACAATAACACGCTCCGATATTACTTTACAAAAGACCATGAAGCGAAAAGTGGCTACGAGTCTGGTTCAGCTGGCGATTATTTTTTCCGCAGAGAGTGGAATGTTCCGGAACCTATTGCAAAGTATGGTACGGAAGCCAATTCTATAAGTATTTTAGAAAAGGGAAATGAACTTTTGGAGTTCAACCAGCAGAAGGATAATTACAGGAATTTTACGGGTATAACAATTTTTGACCCTGAGACAGGACGATCCTACACGGTTAATATTGAACCAGGCGATTTGAGGTATTCATGTCAGAAAGACGGCAAGATTCTGAAAATGTATTCTGTAGGATATGACAACGATACAAATACTTCAGTGCTCTGCAAGCGAAACAACTTTGAAGACGAATGGGAGCAGATATTCCCCGATCAAGAGAATGAGTGAATTTGGATGTAAAAACTCACTGCAGCCTTGAAATCCGTTGTTCAATTAGACTGTGCATTTTTTTATTGCATTCATCAGGAAGAAAAGAATTATTTATCATCTCGTCAAATTTAGTTTTATACGATATGAGTTTTTGAATCATCTTGACTGCAGCTGTCTGATTAATTCCGCATGATGCTGCGAATGCTAAAAAATCATTCTGTTTGAGGTTAGATTTTTTTCCGTTCATTGTCAGGGCAAATTCTTCGTTGTCTTCAGGGAGAACAAGATTTACAGGAAGCAGATCATAAGCTGGTGACAGAGAGAAAATTCGTGAGCCGGATTCATTTTCTATAAGTGAAAAATTCTTTAAATGCATGTCGGAGTTTCCGGTAATAAAACAGAAAACAAGTCTGTAAAAAAAATCAGAAAGATCAAGACCGCTTTTTGAAGAATATTGCTTTATGACTTTTGCACAGCGTTCATATGATGATTTGTATTTTTCCTCGGTAAGCCGTTCTGAAAGCTGACAGAAATCTTCCATTGCCAGGAATTTTATTTTTTCGGTTTTCTGGTATTCTTCATCATAAGAAAAAGTGTAGCCTGAGTCAGTTTCTGAAAGGATATTCTGCACAAAAAAAATGTGGTTCTGTAAGCTGAAAATTTTTCCCTGTTTATTTTTGCTCCTGTTTATTGATTTTCCCGGGAACAAGCTGGCAGTCAAACATGGAAAGAACTTGATTTACTTTGTCCATACGGCAGGACTGTTTTCCCTGCTCTAAATCGCGCAAAAAACGCAGGCCCACACCGCACCTAATGGCAAATTCTTCTTGTGTAAGGGAGGCTTTTTTTCGTTCTGCCTTTACAAATTCCGCAACTGCATTCATGGTGTTCATTTTATACCCGAAAGGGTATTGTTTTTATGATTATACAAATGATATATCATCACATGATGTTTTATATGGCGTTTTCCCTTGCTGCTATCCTCTGATTTCAAGAAATGCTTCTTCCGGTTCTTCAAGCCATCTGCTGATTTGTTCTGCAACTTCGTTGATTTTTCTGCGTGAATTTTTACCGCGGATTGCACATTCCCAGACAACACAAATTCTCCAGCACTGATCCTGATAGTACCTGATGTTTTCTGCATCACGCTCCTTGTTGCGCATAAATTTCTTATTCCAGAAATTCTGGTTCGATTTGGGAAAACGGAAATACTGACACCCCTCATGCGCATATGTCGCATTCGCTCCGTTTGCATGAGAGGAAGTTATTGAACTTCGGCTGGGTTCCCAGCCGTGCGCATGCCAGAAGCAGCCGTTGATGAAGATTACCGCATAATAGCGGGGAAAAATCAGGTCAGGCTTTCCCGGATACCGCTTGTCGCAGATACGATAGCGAAAACCAGCTTTGAATAATGCCTTGCGGATAAGCTTTTCCGGCGTTGTGTCCCTGGAACGGATGCGAGACATATTCAGATGGCGGCTTTCTGGGGAGAGGGTGTCCATGGGTAAAGTATAGCGCAGATGTGGCAAATGGGTAAGCAGGAGAATTTTTAGCCCCGAAAAAATGTTGAATTTGGACATTTTTAGCCCCGAAAAAATGTTAAATTTTGCTTGTTTTAGGCCAGAAAAAGTGTTAATCTAATATTGTGGAACGATTTGCAATTGATGAACTTAAAAAATGGAAAGAAAAAGCTGACAGAAAGCCTCTTGTCGTGATGGGTGCACGTCAGGTCGGAAAAACATGGCTCATGCAGGAATTCGGCAAGCGGTTTTACAAGAAAGTTGCTTACATTTCTTTTTACAACAACAATGCAATGAAGCAGGTCTTTGAATCTGATTACAACATAAAGCGGATTCTTTCGTACCTGAATATTGAAGTCGGATTTCCAATTACTCCAGAAGACACACTGATTATTTTTGACGAAGTTCAGAATGCACCCAAGGCGTTTGAGTCGCTAAAATATTTTTGCGAAGATGCCAGCGAATATCATATAATTGCAGCAGGTTCTTTGCTTGGCGTTGCTCTTCATCAGGGAGTTTCC
>CACYCX010000022.1 GCA_902772975.1 uncultured Spirochaetaceae bacterium | reverse complement strand
TTCAAATACGCCTTTAAGGCTTTCAATCTCTTCTATTTTTTCAACCATCTGTTTCAAAGCAAAAATACTTGGCAAAGGGACTTCATACTTTTGATTGATTCTACTTAAACAAGCCTTCTTCAAATTAGTCAAAAAAACTTTTTCCTTTTTCATATCATAACCGCTAGGCACATTCAAATAGCGATTTCTAATAGATTCACGAATTTCACCTTTTTTGAACCTTTCTAGTATGCAGAAGCTATCAATAAATTTTTCAACATTCACCATAATCCATTGAAAATCTGTTTCATTGCGCGACACATGCTGAATAGTATTACAAGCCTGATTAAAATCCTTCATCTCTTTTGAAGTTAAATCCTTATAAAACTGAATTTCACTCTTTTCAAAAGAATTCGTTCTTTCGTTAAAAATAGTCAGCAATCGGTCTCTAAAACTCTTCAATAGAGCTTTATCGTCATCCTCTAGCGAATAACTTTGCGCTATTGAATCAATATTTATAATTTTACCAAATTCTATAGCATCAGAATGTTTATCTAAATAGGTATTCATTAATTGATTTACATCAAGATCCACATAACCTTCTTTTGTAAACCAATTCAGAATAGCAAAAAGTTTCATCAATAAAGTTGGATCTTTTATAAGTTTTTCTTTATCGCTATTTTCGCAATTCAACGATTCCTTTATGGCTTTATAACATTCCGTTGCTTGTTTATCCGACATATCCCACCACGAATCGCATATTAATTCTATTAAATGTTCTTGTCTCCTTGCAAACCAACTTGATGATTCAATTTCATTAAGCGTTTTTTCTCTATCAAAATAATTCAATGTCAACCATTCCCGCATTGGAAATTCGTCAACAGAGTAAAAACTATAACTCACATGTACAAAACAATGCCAATTTGACAGAGAATCTTTCTTTGCTGGAAATTCGTGATTTTGCAATTTTAGTCCAGTCCAAGCAGGTCGACTTTCTCCAATTGTATTTGCGTCCAAAATTCCTATAGTCGCGCCATACTTCATTATTAGAAAATAACGAAGAAAATTTTTCAGATACCCCACATTTTTTGATTTTGAAGAAAGAATTATATTTCCTAAATTTGGAGCAAAATGGCAACATAAATGATTAAAGTCTTTTATCGTTTGTTTAAGGGCTCTATAATTGCGATCAGGCATCTTTAGAACATATTCTTTCATCTGCTCTTGGTCATATTTATTTTGTTCCGATTGCTTCAAAGACAAATCTTCTTCTATTTTTGAATACTTTTTTTTCGCCTTATCAAAAGCATAATACATTTCATATATACAATCTCTATTTTCCCACCAAGCTTTTTTCACTTCACCATTTATATCCAGACATCCATATTCTGGCGAAAGCCATGCATTTACAATATCTTCACAGTCAGTCTGTATCTGAAATTCCTTGCCAATCACCTTTTCCTTGGTACTTGACAAATGATGAAGCGTAGATTTATCTTCTTGACATTTTTGCGCTTCTTCCCATTTTTTCTTGTCCGCAAGTAAAATACAAGGAACACGCAGATGTTCAACATATTCGTTCAAATACCCCAACAATTCGGGAAGAGGCATGTCTGCACGTTCAACATCATCAAAAACAACAACTAGTCGTTTATACTCTTTTTTATTTACCTTTATATTCTCTATAAATTTATTGGAAAAGAATTTTAAAGCATCACCAACAGCCTTTCCTGTAGCAATGCCAGTCGGAATCGCCAAAGGAGCGGCAGAACCACCTGTAGCGAGCGTCGTTTTTGCAGCCACAGCTGTTCCTACAGCAATCCCCGCCAAATTACTTACCAAAGAAATTGCATCTGGCAAGTACTCAATTTTTTTTGAGTTAATTTTCGGACGAAAAATACATTCTATTTTTTTATTGATATCTTCCCTTGTTTTTACGCCAAAAAGACTAGCATAAACAACCGTATATCTTTCACATCCCGTCAACCAGTCAAATGTATTGACCACATCCTTTCCGGCAGCACCC
Organism: uncultured Spirochaetaceae bacterium; assembly: GCA_902772975.1. Lineage (GTDB taxonomy): Bacteria > Spirochaetota > Spirochaetia > Treponematales > Treponemataceae > Treponema_D. Next base: position 76 of record CACYCX010000022.1, on the reverse strand, counting down.
TTGCCTTCTAGATAGTTTCTAATAAAATATGTCTTACCAGAGCCCCAACAGCCCGTAATCAATACAGCATAATCGG
>CACYCX010000021.1 GCA_902772975.1 uncultured Spirochaetaceae bacterium | reverse complement strand
TGGTCTGCCTGTAAAGCTCTGGCTTCGCCGATCCTCATTCCGCAGCAGGCCATTACAAGAAAAACAAGATAGTCCCTTTTATTATTCCAATATTCAGATGTAAAAAGGCGGCACAATTCTTCATTGGTAAAGACATCAGGCTTTCTGGAATTTCTTGAAAACCTTTGGAAAGTAGGTCGTGGAAGCGGCTTGCTGCATTTCCATATTGTTTCATCGTACAAACAGGAAAAAGTGTCAAGAAAATTATTTTTCCAGGACCCGAAATGTTTTTTGTCGTTTAGTAAAAATAATTCAACATCTTTGACTTTAAGTTCATCAAGATTTTTATCTCCGAATTCCTTGATGATTAGTTCAATGAAAAGCCTTTTTTGGTAAACCGTTTCCTTGCATAGTTTTTTTCCAAATTGATTAAGGCGTGCCAAATGACTGCTGTCCGGTAAAAACATATCAGACGCAATCCTTTTAATTAAATACTCAGATTGATTTTTCATGATGTTCCTCCTTGATTTTTCAGAGTGATTATTTTTGAATCAAAGAAAGCTCGTGAATTATTCTTTTAATTGACGCTTCAAATTGTTTCGGAATGTTTTTCAATTCGCTGGCAGTTGGGTATTTGTTAACATTTTCTTCGTTTTTATCATCACCTGTATAAAGATAATCAAGCGTTACATTGAAATATCTTGCAATTAAATATGCCTTATCAAGTCGTGGTAGAACATCTTTATTCATATATGATTCAATCGTATTGTAACTAATCCGCGTTGCACGGGAGAGGTCAGATACTTTTTTCCCGCTGTAGAACAATAAAACTTTTAAATTATTAGAAAATGACATTTTTGTAATATATATAATTTTTCCCGCAAGAAAAATAAAAATAACGATATCTTGATAAAAAAATTGAAAAATATGAAATTTATTTATTGACAAAACACGAAAGTTACCTATAAAATTAATTTCGTAAGTAATTTTCATGTGTTTACAGTAATAGTCTGAAATCAAAAATGCAAAGCATTTTCGGTAATTTTTTGAGATTATAGTTTTTGCCCGAAAGGGGACTTGAACCCCTATGTCCTTGCGAACACTAGGACCTGAACCTAGCGCGTCTGCCAATTCCGCCATCCGGGCGATTGTTTTATCATAATAGCAAAAATCGAATGTTTCGTCAATTATTCAAATCTACCTGTATTTTTTCACGCACCCCGGTAACGGGATTTGTAAACTCAAGTCCGTCAGCAAAAAAAGCCATTTCCATATGTTGTTCGCCATTACTATCACTAAAACGCACCGATGAATTGTATATGGCATCCCCTTTTACAGGAAGCCCGATCCATGCAAGGTGACAGCGGACCTGATGCCTGAAGCCTCTTGAAATTGAAGCTCTGATAAAGGCTTTTTTTGCGTTAATGTCAGCGCCATCATTTATCACTTTTTCAATATGGATTTCCGTAGAATATAAAACCTTCTTCCCGATTTTAGAAATCGCGGTCTTACCGTCACCATCAGTTACAGGGCGGACTTCCTTGTTCCCCTTTCCGTAATGCCTGAAATACGAAGAAACATTGATGGAATTATTGCAATCAGATAATGTATCGCAAGCCCCGCGTAATTTCAGGAATTCGTTTGATTTGTTTAATTTAATAAATCCGCCCTGCTTCGAAAATCCGCCTAGCTTTTCAGCATTATCAGCAATCACATCACAATATGCAGAATAATGCTTTATAAATCCGCCGTTTTTCTGTTCCTCTAAAATAAGATCATAAAATTCCTGGGTTGCTGCAATCAGTAAAAGGCCGCTTGTTTCAGTATCAATCCTGTGTACAAGTCCGTATTCAACTGTCTTTTTTCCGTTAACATTTTTTAATTCAGGAAATAACTCAATTGCTTTTGAAAGCGCATTGTTTTTGTCTTCATTCAAAATCGGACAGGACGGAAGACCGGAATCTTTATAGATTATGCAGAAGGGCTTTTTTTCAGACGGTTCAGAAATGATTCTAATTCCAGTCACAGATAAAATTCTCCTTTGTAATGACTTCAATTAAATTACTGTCGCAATAATCAAGAGAAAATTTTTCCTGAAGGATATTTATGACATTTACAAAGCGTTCGGGAAGCGGCGCAAAAAATAATGATTTATCACTTTTGCCGGGTAAAGAAATTCCAAGAACGCGCGCATGGAGCAGCAAGTTTACATCAGTAAAATGCTTGTCCTTTTTGCCGTATATTGCATCACCCAAAACCGGACAGCCTTCATGCTTCATGTGAACCCTGATTTGATGAGTGCGGCCTGTTTTCAGGCGTACAAGAACAATTGAATACGGACCGTACACCGCAACAACCTTATAAAGACTTTCAGCTCTTTTCCCTTCCGTTGTGTTGTCGACCGCGCGGTATTTTTTTCTGTCCCTCGGATCACGGACAATTTGCGTTACAATATCACCGCTTCGTTTTTTCGGACAGCCGCTAACAATTGCGATGTATTCCTTAATCAGGTCGTGCTCTTTAAATTGATTTCCAAGCCATTGCTCGGTTTCGCGATTTTTTGCTGTTATAATAATACCTGACGTATCCTTATCAAGCCTGTGGACTATTCCCGGACGGTGAGATTCAATTTCTTCCGTAGAAACAGAACTCCTTCCCCAATGATACAAAAGCGCATTAACGAGAGTGCCCTGCCAGTTTCCGTTTGCAGGATGAGTCACCATTCCCTGAGCTTTATTTACTACTGTAACATTTCCATCTTCGTAAATTATATCAAGTGGAATATTCTGCGGCTCTATATCATCTGGAACAGAATCGTCCCATTCAATTTCAATTTTATCACCGGCCTTTATTTTTGAAGAAAGCTTTGCAGCCTGGGAATTTACAAGAAGCTCCACTACTCCGCTTTTAAGCTTTGATCTTCCCATTTGCGGTTCTGTGGCGGCAATATATTTATCTAATCTTTCTTTCCCGGAAAAATCATCAGGAACCGTGAATTTAAAAAACTGCACTTTCCATATTTCCTATGAGGCAAGAAGAATTTCTGTTTTGAAAATCGAACGGGGCAAATATTTTTTCATCAGAAGAAGATGCCGTTACTGTAACATTTCCATCAATTTCAGAATTATTTTTATGCTTTGAATGCCGCTTTATAAGATTGACGGTTAAATCAGTGATTGCAATCGCACAGCTTACAAGTGAAGAGGTTAAAATTATCGTACCTATCTGCTCACTGTCAAAAGCGCCGTCAGATTTTGAAAAGGGATTCGGAAAGTAGCTTGAACTGAAATCATGTGCGGCGTAATTTTGAAATGAATAGCCAAGCGTTACAAGAAGCGTCGTAAAAGGCCATGAACCAAGCGCTATAATTTCCGTTCTCCTTACATCTTTCAGCCACTGTGGAAATTCATCCTTCCCGTATGGAACGGCTTCGTCAACAGTCATTGAATTCGGTTTGTCAACAGATTTGTTCAGTGAATCAGATGAAGAATCAGTTGAAGCCGCTGATAAAGAGAGATATAAATTCAAAATCAAAAATAAAACTGAAATTATTTTTTTCATTTTAACTAGTACTGACGTTCTCCGAAAATTGCAGTTCCGATTCTTACCATTGTAGAACCTTCAGAAATTGCAATTTTGTAGTCACCTGACATTCCCATTGAAAGCTCAGGCATTTTATACTGCGGGAATTCTTTTGCAAGAACATCGCGGCATTCACGAAGCGTAATGAATGATTTTCTGATAACGCTTTCATCTTTTGTAAGAGGAGCCATCGTCATAAAGCCTTCCGGTAAAACATTAGGAAATTTTCCCTGTGCAAAAAGATTAAGGGCTTCCCTGATTTTGTCGGTTGATTCAAAGCCGCTTTTTGATTCTTCGCCAGTGTGAAGCTCAAACAAAATCCAAATCATCTTCTTTTGTTTTTCAGCCTGTTTCTGCAATTCCTCAATCAGCTCAATTCTGTCAACAGACTGAATGCATGAGCTTATTCTTACGGCATCCTTAGCTTTATTTCTTTGAAGTGAACCGATGATATGTAAAAGGGCATCAGGATATGTTTTTCGTACGATTTCAAATTTTTCATCTGCTTCCTGGACGCGGTTCTCGCCGAAAATCAAAGTCAAGCCCATTTCCTTTGCGGCCTGAATTGCTTCAAGTACTGCCTCCGCCGGATGAAATTTACTTACTGCAACTAAACGTACTTCTTTTGGATTACGTCCTGATGCCTCAGCGGCATCCTTAATGTTTGCAGCAACTTCTGCAAGATTTTCCCTGATACCCATTTTTTTACTCCTATTTTAAAATTTACATGTTTTTAAGCTAAACAATCAGAAAGATTTAAAAGCTCTTTTATCGTCATTGCCTCTGCCCTTAAAAAAGGTGAAAGCCCCGCTTTTTCAATTGCCTTGTCCGCTGCTTCTGAGTTTGAAAGAAACTGCGTAAGGTTATTCTTTATAGTTTTACGCCTTGATGAAAAAAGCGAACGCTGCATTTTCATGAAAAGCTCAGGATTCTTACATTCAGGGAACGCCTGTTTTTTTGTGAATACGACGGCCCTTGAATCAACATTAGGCCTTGGCCAGAAATTTGCTCCGCCTAAATCACATACAGGCTTAACATCATAAGCCCACTGGCACAAAACTGAAAAGGAAGAATAGTCATCGGTTGAAGGCTTTGCCGCCATCCTCTGTGCAACTTCCTTTTGAACAGTAAAAACGCAGCGCTCAAAGCGGACGCCTTTTTCGATTGTGTCGGCAATCAGTGAAGCGGCAATGTTGTAAGGAAGGTTTCCGAAAAAACGGTCCGGGAGACCAGTTGTTTCAAGAGCATCTTTCCATGTTTTAAGGACATCACCTTCTTCCACAAAAAAAAGATTTTTTTCCGCGTAATCAGAGAAGAAATTTCTTACACATCCTGCAAAGCCCCTGTCTATTTCAAAAACACGCAGCTTTGATCCGCGGCTTAAAATTTCATCAGTCATTGCTCCCAAACCAGGTCCTACTTCCCATACAGAAGTCCCCTCTGTAATTTGAAGAGCGTCAATAATTTTTTTCCTTGCGTCCTGATTTATCAGAAAGTTCTGTCCGAATTTTTTCTGCATTGCCATTCCTTTTTCATCGAGAAAAGCCTTCAATGCAGCCGGTGAGTTATAATCAGGATGATTTTCTATAGCCATAACTGTCATTTTAATGATATTGAGATTAAATTGCAACTTTAGGAATAAGTGAGAATAGACATACTGATTTTTCAATTCCAAAATATAGTGCAGAAAGGACTGCGCCGCACAGAAAAGAAAAAGGCGGAAAACAAAGTGAAAGAAGAATGCAAAAAAGGCCAAGATAAACAAACAAAGTTACAAGCGGCGATACAAACGAGGATGATATTACAGAGCCGGGAGTAAAAAAACCGAAGAATTTAACTGAAACTGGAATTGTAATTACCTGTGCTCCTATTGATTGTGATACCGATGAGCCGAAGGATTTGGGAATGAATTTTGATAAAAGCTTTTCTGAAATCTCGTTAAAAAGCACGATTCCGGTAAGTGCACCGTATGAAAGCATAAAAGAAAGCTGAGACGCATCTGAGGGAAAAAGTAATATGTGAATTAAAAACGAAATTGAAATTACATTCAGAATGCTTTTCACTTTTATCTTAAAAACTGAAGACAAAAATATGATTAACGAGCATAAGAGCGCACGAAAAAGTGAAGCCTGCCTTCCTGCAAACCACACAAAAAATAGAACTGCAGGTAGCTCTAAAAATACAGCTGATTTTTTTCCGAATGTTTTTTTTCCGGCAAGCCTTGCTATTCCTCCAAAAAGTGAAAGATGCATACCGCTTAAAGCAAGTATATGACTTAATCCTGAAAGCCTGAAATTTAGCGCAAGCTTTTCATCTAGATATTCACGCGAGCCTGAAATCAAAGCAAGCAAAAATCCGCCTGCCTTCCCCCATGAAAATAAAATCCGCTTCAGGTAAAGGCGCATAATCGAGCGCTTTTCCATTATCTTAGAAACTTTATTTTTATCCCATGAAACATAATTTACGCTGTCTGCCACAAAGCATCCGGTATCTGTATTTGAATGAGATTTGACTTTGGAGGTAAATTTAATTCCAGAGTAAGATTTTATTCCAGAATCCTTTTTTGCTGTAGTGGCAGCCTTTATATTAAAAGAAACATATGCGCCTTCTTCGATTAATCCGGCACTTTTTCCAGAGTAAAGCTTTCCCGGCAGGAGGCTTTCAAAAATCTCAGCGCCCAGCAATATCTCCGCCTTTCCGGCCGCAGACGCCTCCTGAATAATTTTTCCGCCCGCTTTACCGGGCTTTAATTTGCTGTTTTTTCCGGAATCTTTATTGCCAGCTTTTTTGTAATTCAATCCGCAATTGAGGGCTCCGCTGCATTTTTTTGCGTCCAATACAATCCTGTAATAATTGTTGCGGCCGGAAAGGCGGATTGGCGAAGCGGTGACAAATCCTTCGATACAGGTAATGTCCGCTCGGGATATTAACGAGCAAAAATGCTTTTGTCCGCATAAACGAATAAAGCCCGCGTACATGATCACGGCAAGCATTACCGCAGGAAGTACAAACGGGCATTTTTTAAAGTAGTCTGCTGCTTTTTTTACCATTTAAGTCTCATGCATGCGTCACGAGCGGCTGCAGCGACATCCTCCGGATAATTAAGATAAGTAACAAGCAAAAGACAATCAAAGGCGGATTTGTCACCGAGCGAACTTAACGCGTTGATTACAGAAAGCACAACGGCTTTTTCCGGGATATTTCCCTTTTCTGTTTCTTTGTTGAGATAATCCATATAGCCGGTAAAAACCTTTACGGAGCTTCTCGATGAAAGCTTTTCTACATATAAAATAATCTTTGTAAAATCTTCATCGGAAATCAATTCGCTTTCATACTGCTTTCTTCCGCAAGAAAAATACGCTATTCCCAATTCGCTTGCACGGGTCCAGTTATTGTCATATAAAACCTTTGCAAGAGAAATCTGAAATTGAGCCAATTCCTTTGGTGCTTTTATGGCTTTTGAATTCTCTCCCGATAATATCATAGTCCTGTTTAGCATGTTTTCCGCAATATCAGAGCGTAAAGTTTGAGAAATTTTTTCATTTTCAATAAAAAGCCTGTACAAAAGTTTCAGTTCGTCTGCATCAGATTTCTTTGTAATTTCAATTACTTCACCTAAAGATTTATCAAGAATTTTAATGAGGGCATCGTTCAAATCATCCTTAAGTGTCGGCCAGCATTCAGTTTTGTATGCAGTATAAAGAAATTTAAATGAAGTGCCGCTTCCCATTTTTCCGACGACTTCAATTGCCTTGCGGAGAATGTCTGCATCAGTATTTTTATTTTCGCTCTGGCTTTCAAGATATGTGTTGACAAAAGAAACTGACTGGATGAATTCTTCCTGTTCATAAAGTGAGCTTATTTTATCGAGGATGCTGATTTTAACATTCTTGTCATCAATAGCATTGAAAATCGTGCTGAATTTTTTGAGGACGTCTTCCTTTGATGCTTCATATTCGCTTGCCGGATACGAAAGGACTGCCGCAACTGCAAGGCTTGATAAATCCCTGTCTCCGGTAAGAATGCTTTCATTTTCAATTACAAAATCGATTGCCTTAACTGCTAGTGCCGGATCAGTTTCCGCTGAACGCTTTACCGCAGCTATTTTGTCAGAAATATTTCCCTTTATAAACTGAACCTGCGGCGACTGGCTTGAAAGCTTTTGGTCTGCAAAAACAGGTGCAAAAGCAAAAACTAAAATTGCACTCAAAATAAAATATTTTTTCATATCAATAATTCTCCTACTTGTTCTCGTCAGGAATTTCCTCAC
>CACYCX010000020.1 GCA_902772975.1 uncultured Spirochaetaceae bacterium | reverse complement strand
ACGGCTACGATATCCGCGACTATTACACGATAGACAGCCGGCTTGGAAGCAACGAAGATTTTGCCTACATATGCCATGTGCTCCACGATAATTCAATCCGCGTAATAATCGACTGCATATTCAATTATGTCGGCCGCGGCTTCTGGGCTTTCCGAGACGTGCTTCAGAACCGTGAAAACTCAAGATACATCTCCTGGTTCAAGGGCCTTAATTTCAGCGGAAACACTCCGATGAACGACGGCTTTTCATATAATTCATATTCAAACCACTACGACATGGTCCAGCTTAATCTTGAAAACCCGGACGTTAAGGCGCACCTTTTTGGCGCAGTACGCAAATGGGTAGATTTGTTCAGGATTGACGGACTCAGGATCTGTATTTCCACAACGCTTGACTGCGACTTTCTTGAAGATTTCAGGGCGTTTATTTCTACAATGCCGGCAGGGCTGGGCGGTCACATTGCGCTTGCAGGCGAGACTGACATGATGCCAGATTACAAGGCGCTCGTAAATTCGCAGATGCTCCATTGCGTTACGAATTACGAATGCTTTATGGGAATCGCAGCCGCACTCAATAACCGCAACATGACCGAGATTGCATACACGCTCGACAGGCAGTTCGGGCAGAACGGAATGTACAAGAATACTACGCTCCTTAACTTTCTGGACAACCACAATGTTACGCGCTTTTCGTCATGCCTTGAGACTTCTGAATATGTGCGGCTGGGCTACGGAATGCTTTTTGCAATGCCTGGAAGTCCGTGCCTTTATTACGGAAGTGAATGGGGAACGCACGGTAAAAAGGTAGACGGCGACAATGCTCTGCGCCCTGCCTTTGAAAAGCCTGTCTGGAACGACCTTACTGATTTTATCTCAAAGCTGATTGCAGCCCGAAAGGCAAACGCCGCGCTCAAATACGGCTCGTACGAGCTTATCTTTGCAGCTCCGTATATTTTTGTATTTGCACGCGCTTCCTGCGGCGAGCAGGTAATAGTTGCCGTAAACATTTCCGACTGCGAGTACCTTGTAGTTCCTCAGGAAATAAAAAATCCTGACGGCTCAGTTTTGACAAAGGGCTTTTACGGCGAATACGAAGACATTCTTACAGGCAGAAAATTCTCATGCAACGGAACGATAAACCTTCCGCCCTGCTCCATTCAGTATTTAAAGAAGAACTAAGCCTATGGCAGATTTACTTGATTACGTTGACTGGCGCGGCGACCTTACATTTAAGGTCTCACCTTTTAACGATGTAGACGCACTTATTTTAGTCCAGCTTTCGTACCTGAATTTTGACGGATTGATTTCGTCCTCGTTTAAAGAAAAGATTACGCTCAAGGATTTGTGGTACAGGTTTTCGTCCGCGCCAGATTTTAAGAAGCGGTGCGATACGGGAATGCTGATTAACAGGGCGACGGTTCAGCTTCTGGAAAAGGTTGCAGGCTCTAAGCGCTACAGCAATCTGTACGCCGCCGCCTATATTTCCAAGTATGATGCGGCTATCGAGGAACAGTTTTCTGCCATGACATTTTTTGAAAGCCGCCAGAGCCGCCTTCCCTTTGTGGCCTTCCGCGGCACGGACGATACGATTGTCGGCTGGAAAGAAGACTTTAATCTTGTAACGGAAACCGCAGTTCCGGCCCAGCTTGACGCGGTTAAATATGTTGAATACACCGCAGAAAACACACGCGGAAAAATCATCGTGGGCGGCCACTCTAAGGGCGGTAATCTTGCCATCTATTCAGCCGCATTCTCAAAATCCGTCGCCCGCAAACGCATTCAGAAAGTATATAATTTTGACGGCCCGGGCTTCCGCAAGGAGCTTATGAAATCAGAAGGCATGCAGCTTGTCACGCCGCTTGTACAGTCGTACTATCCTTACTTTTCGATTGTCGGAATGCTTTTTGAGCATGCGGGCGACTACACCGTCGTTGAAAGCGAAGCTTCCGGCGTAATGCAGCACGATCCTTTCAGCTGGCACATGAAGGCGCAGGGCTTTGTTACAAAAGACGGCTTTGATACAGGAAGCATTTACTTCCACACTACGTTCAATACATGGCTTGAAGGAATTTCAAAGGAGCAGCGCGAGCTTTTTGTCGAGACGCTTTTCCAGATTATACAGGCGACCGAAGCGCGGACTAACAGCGAGCTTTCGGAAAACTTCTTCCATAATGCGCATGTGATTATAAGCGCGATAAAAAAGCTTGATAAGGAAACAGCCGAAGAGGTCGTAAGGATTGCAGGCCTTTTGTTTGAATGCGCGCAGAAAAATTTCCCGGATTCAATCGGGAATGACTTTATGAGCAAGTTCCGCGCGAAATTTAAAAGTACGCTTAAAAACCTGCCGGGAATCTCTCATCAGGAAGAGTAGCGCCTAAAACCTTAACGACTTCCGAAGCGTATTTATTTGCGCGCATTACAGATTCTTCAAGGCTGCGTCCCTGCTTTAATGAAGCAATAAGAGTTCCAAGATGAGCGTCCCCTGCGCCGATTGTATCGATTACAGCCGCACGGAATCCCGGAAGCGTATATTCACGCTGCTTTTCGTGATCGTAAACATACGAGCCTTTTTCGCCAAGCGTTACGATTACATGATTATTTGTCTTTTCGTGAATTATCTTTGCCGCCTGACCGACAGCATCCTTTCCGGTAAGAGCCTTAACTTCATCATCATTAATATGGACAATCGGTGAAAGCGCAAAAAGCCTTTCAAGCAGATTTTTATCGATATGACTGCAGCGCGGACCTGGTCCAAAGAAGAATGTAAGCTTGTTGTTTTTCTGGCGCGATTCTTCAATTATGTCTTCAATCCACTTTGCGCGCTCTTCGCCGGTCGGGTCTTCAAACTCAAGTCCCGAGCAGTAAATGCTGTCGACTTGCGTAATGTCTAAATCCTTGAACCATTCGCGGCTGAACGAATATTCGGCGCCCCTGTCCGAAATAAAAGTGTGCTTTGAGTTTGCGTCGATTATGCAGTAGCAGCAGCCGTTATCCCTGTCAGGAATCTTTGCAAAAACAGGGATTCCCTTGCGGTTTAAAAGCTCCTCTACAAACTGGCCGTAGATTCCTCTTCCTACAGGTGAACACAACTGATACGGAATCTTCATCTGGCGGAGTACATCAGAAACATTGAACGACGTTCCGCCGGCAATCATCTGCGAACTGGAAATATTTATATCGTCTCCGGCTGTCGGAAAGTACGGTACTTTAATCATTATGTCAACGCAGGTCAAACCCACAAGCAGTGTTTTTTTCATGGTGAAAATTATATCTACTAAAATATATTTTTACAATATCACGATTATGGATTATAATGTGATTATGAACGATTCAACTATTCTTACAAACAGCCCGGTTGGAAAGCACATTGATGCGATTTCCAATACGAGCGAGGTTTCATATCTTTTATTTAATAAGAAAAAAATTCAGCTTGTGGCAAAGATTACGCTTGGCCGCGAGTCAGACAATAATGTCGTAATCGAAAACAAGCTTGCAAGCCGCCATCATGCGCTTATTCAGAAAATCCGCGATGACTTTTACCTTAAGGATGAAGGCTCGACAAACGGCACGTTCCTTAACGGAACAAAAATCCCGGCAGGAAAATATGTAAAGCTCAACAGCGGCGACAAAATTACAATCGGAACAGCAAACCTTGTCTTTGCCTGACAAAATGCAATTCCTCGAAAAACTGAATTTACTTTCTCAATGCACAAAGCTCCCTTCTGAAGAAGAAATTCTTTCTGTATGCGAAAATGTAAGGGAAGCTTTAGAAAATGAAAGTGAGTCTTACAGGCCAAGAATTGACGAGGGAATTACAGGCGGGCTTCTAGATTTTACAAGCGAAGAAAAACCTGTAATCGTCGTGCCTGACATTCACGCGCGTCCTGAACTGATTTATAATCTTTTAAGCTTTACCCTTCCATGTGGCAAAAAAACAATCGATGCCCTGATGCAAAAAGAAATTTTTGTAATCTGTGTAGGCGACATAATGCATTCAGAAGGACGCGCCCGACAGCGCTGGTCACAGTCATATTTTAACTACATCGAAAAAATCTACGACGGAACTTCGATGATAGAAGAAATGACCGAAAGCCTTTCTGCCTTTATTGCCGTAATGGAAACAAAGCTCGCCTTCCCTTCTTCATTCCACTGCCTTAAAGGAAATCACGAGAACATCATGAACGAAACAGACGGCGGAAACTACGCGTTCAGAAAATATGCCGAAGAAGGCATAATGGTAAAAAAATTCATGGAGACAGTTTATCCGGCCGCCGTATTAAATGCAGTTTCAAACATCGAGCATCTTCTGCCGGTAGCCGCCGCATTCACCAACGCCTTTGTATCGCACGCCGAGCCCTGCCGCGCGCTTAGCAGGAGTGAAATAATAAATGCACCTTTAAATCCAAAGACCGTTTATTATCTTACATGGACGCGCAATGACGAGGCAGAAGAAGGTTCTGCGGAAAAAATGCTCATGGAGTTCTGCCCTGACTTTACAAGTAAGCGGCAGGGCGTTTGTGTTGGCGGACACAGGCCTGTTAAAGAAAAATACGCGCTTCGCCAGAACGGACTTTATGTTCAGATTCATAATCCGTATGAGCAGAATGTTGCGCTTATTATGCCCGGAGAGAATTTTGATCCTGAAAAATCAATTTACAATATTCAGAACACGCAGAATTTATAAGGAGAACCGGAATGAGCGAGACACCTGAATCAATCGGAAAATACAAGGTAATCGAAATGATTGCAAAAGGCGGAATGGGAGCAATCTACAAGGCAATTCATCCGTCGCTTAAAAAGCAGATTGTCATAAAGAAAATGACGCTGCGCGGAGATTCGCTTGCTAAGGACAGGTTCAAAAAGGAAGCGCAGATTCTCCTTGACATGCAGAGTCCGTACATCGTCCACATGTTTGATTATTTTACGGAAGGTGCGTACCGTTATATTGCCGAGGAATTTGTTGACGGAATTGCGCTTGACAAGCTTATTAAAAAACAGATTTCGCTTCCGCCTCAGATTGCGATGCTTATCATGCAGGACTGCCTTTATGCCCTGAAGTTTGCGCATTCCAAGGGTGTAGTTCACCGCGACATCAAACCGGGAAACATTCTTATCTCAAAGCGCGCAGAAATAAAGCTTGCTGACTTTGGAATTGCAAGCGACGAAAGCGAACAGGATGAAACAAAAACAAAGACGGGCGTGATGCTCGGAACTCCGGCTTACATGCCGCCAGAGCAGTTCGAGAATTCTTCCGCGGTAGACCAGCGTGCAGATATTTATGCGCTTGGAGTTATGCTCTACGAGATGCTGCTTGGCACAAAGCCGTACCCGTCGGATATGAGCGAAGAAACGTTCCTTAAAATCCGCCGCATGAAATATACTCACCCGAGAAAGCTTGACAAGACGATTCCAAAATCAATCTGTCGCCTTATCCACAAGATGCTTCAGCCAAAAGCAAAGCGCCGTTTTCAGAGCGTGCAGCCCATCATCAAGGCAGTCAAAAAATATTTAAAGCATTACGACACTCACGCCGTCCGCGTAGAATTAGCAAAAATGGTTATCTCGCCAAAGACGCTTGAAGTAAAACCGTTTCCGGAAAAGAAAAACATCTGGAAGACACTTCTTGCTTCCGTCGTTCTTTGCGGCATTGGAGCGGCGGCCGGCTTCTGGCTTTGGACAAACGGCTATATCCATCACTTTATCCTCCGTAAATGGTACACGCCTGTAATGGTCGAAATGAAGATGCCTTCCACAACCGCACCGGCAAGTGACATAAAGGCGCGCGCAGTATTTTTCAGCATGGGAGAAAAGATAAACCAGCTTGAAGACAGCGAGCGCATTTTTGCAGAAGGAAACGCAGGGGTTAAGCTTCCGTTTGCAAGGTCAGTTTCTTCCGAGCGTCCGGCCGGCAGGACAAAGACATATTCGACAAAGCCTGTATATCTGCGCCACGGAAAATACCGCATTAAGATTGTCGTAGGCTCCTATGTATGGTGGCAGACCTTTGATGTAGACAAAAGCGAAAAAATTCTTACGGCAGATTTTTTGCGCGGGGAAAGCCGGCCAATCCGGTTCAAGGCAAGCGCAAACGACTGCGATACAGGAAAGGACATTACCGACAGAACTCAGTTTACGGTATTATACGGCGGTTCATGGGTTCCTCTCAGCAAAGTGCCCAAGGATAAATTCTATTCTGCAAATGTATGGAAATTCAAGGCGTCAAGCGAAGGCTATAAGGATGAGATATTTTCACTTTTGATAGACTGGTATCAGGATACCGTATTTGTGCGCGCAGATCTTGAAAAGAGCAGGTAGCCGCTTTTGCCTTAGATGCAGATTTTAATTGCCGAAACGCACATTCTTTTAGTATATTTGTAGTATGGCAAACAAAAAAAATACAGAAGAAGAAAATTCAATTCTCCCGGTAGAAAGCGTACTTCCTCCAAAGCTTCACGTGCTTCCGTTTCAGGGACGCCCTATATTTCCGGGAATATTTTCGCCGTTAATGGTATTCTCGCCTGAAGACATCAAGGCAGTTGAAAACGCATATAATTCCGACGGCTTTATCGGAATCGCGCTCGTAAAGAATGAAGACAAGGAAATGAAGTATTCCAATCTTTACGAAATCGGAACTGTAGCGCGCATCATAAAAAAGATTAACATGCCCGACGGCGGCATAAATATTTTTATCTCCACAATCAAGCGCTTTAAGCTTTTAAAGCCGCTTTCATCATCAAGTCCGATTGTAGCGGCCGTCTCTTACATCGATGACGAAGAAGACGACACGTTTGAAGTAAAGGCATTGACGCGCGCTTTAGTAAGCGAGATGAAGGAGATTTCCGAAAACAATCCAATGTTCTCGGAGGAAATGCGCCTTAACATGGTGAACATTGACCATCCGGGAAAGATTGCAGACTTTATCGCTTCGATTTTAAATATTGACCGCGACGAGCAGCAGAAAATTCTTGAAACGATAAACGTGCGTCAGCGAATGGAGCAGGTGCTTGTGTTCATCAAGAAGGAACAGGAGCTTCTGCGCATTCAGAAAAAAATCCAGCATGAGATAAACGAGCGCGTGGAAAAAAATCAGCGCGATTACTTTTTGCGCGAAGAGCTCAAATCAATTCAGGAAGAGCTTGGAACCGATTCCGAGGGCAAGCAGACTGATTACCAGAAGTATAAGGAAAAAATCGAAAAGCTTGCTTTTGAAGGCGAGATAAAGGAAACGGTCGAGGATGAGCTTTCAAAGCTGAACCTTATGGAGCCGAATTCGCCTGAATACATAGTTACACGAAATTACCTTGAGCTTGTAACGATGCTTCCGTGGAAAGAAGAAGCGCACGAAGATTACAATCTTGAGGAAGCAAAAAAGATTCTTGAAAAGGAACACTACGGACTGGACGACGTTAAAAAGCGTATCGCTGAATACCTTTCAGTACGCAAGATGAAAAAGGACAACAAGGGTTCAATTCTTCTTCTTGTAGGACCGCCGGGTGTCGGTAAGACAAGCATAGGACACTCAATTGCAAAGGCAATGAACAAGCCGTTCTACCGCTTCTCTGTCGGAGGAATGCACGACGAGGCAGAAATCCGCGGACACCGCCGCACTTATATCGGTGCGATGCCTGGAAAAATCATTCAGGGACTTAAGATAACAAAATCGCGCTCATCTGTTTTCATGATTGACGAAATCGACAAGATGGGGCAGGACTTTAAAGGAGATCCGGCAAGCGCGCTTCTTGAGGTTCTTGACCCTGAGCAGAATGTATCCTTCCGCGACAATTATCTTGACCTGCCGTTTGATGTGTCGGATGTTTTCTTTATCCTTACTGCAAACACGCTCGATTCAATTCCGGAGCCGCTTTTGGACCGCGCTGAAATAATTCAGCTTTCGGGCTACATCGATCAGGAAAAAATTGAGATTGCAAAAAAATACCTTATTCCGAAAAACCTTAAGAAAAACGGCCTTAAAAAGAATCAGGTAAAATTTACAAAGGATGCGCTCGTTAAAATCGCAGAAGAATATGCTCGCGAGGCAGGCGTCCGCAATTTTGAAAAGAGCCTTGATAAGATTAACCGCAAAATCGTTACGGAAATGCTTGCAGAAAAAAAGCCTGACCTTGAAAAGAATTTTACGGTTGACGCAAAGGACCTTGCAAAATATCTTGGAAAGCCTGTATTTGACGAAAGCGAAATCAAGCGGGCAAAGGTTCCTGGAACTACAATCGGACTTGCGTGGACAAGCATGGGCGGCGACACTCTGCTTCTTGAAGCAATTTCATTCCCGGGAAAAACAGGACTTCAGCTTACAGGCCAGATGGGCGATGTAATGAAGGAAAGCGCAGAGATTGCGTTCAACTGGGTACGAAGCTTTGTAATCGAAAAGAATATTCTGGGAAAAGCCTGGTTTGAAGAAAACACGGTTCACCTTCACATTCCGGAAGGCGCCACTCCAAAAGACGGCCCGAGTGCGGGAATTACAATGGCTACGACTTTTGTATCGCTGTTTACAAAAAAGACAATCAAGCCGAATCTTGCAATGACTGGAGAGCTTTCTCTTACAGGCCAGGTTCTTCCGATAGGCGGCCTCCGCGAAAAGACAGTAGCGGCACGGCGCAACGGAATAAAGACAATCATTATTCCTAAGGCGAACGTCCGCGACTTAGACGAAATTCCTGAGCATGTAAAGAAGGGAATAAAGTTTATTCCGGTCTCTGATGTAAGGGAAGTAATTCAAGCCGCGTTCGCAAAAAGCCCTGTTTAACGGGCAGACATTTAACTTTGCGCAATCAGTCGAGTGCGCCGATCTGGCAAAGCCACGGCTTGAGCCATTCATCGTTCCAGTTTGTGCTGTGAACGAATTTATTGTTGCCCATTCCAAAGCCGTGGTCGCCGATTTCGCCAAGGATAAACTTATGCGGAACTCCGGCCGCCGTCAGCGCTTCGTCTAAGCGGACTGAGTTCTGGTACATTACTGTCCTGTCGTCCTTATTCGTAAGGATGAACACAGGGCACATTCCTTTTTTAACCTGCTTTTCCATTGAAAAATAATCGCGCCGTTCCTGACTCTGATCCTTTCCCAAAAGGCTTTCGCGTGACCATTCATGCCCGATATCCTGCTGCATCGAAACTACAGGGTAAACCGGAATTACAAAATCTGGCCTTATCGAAACATCAGTTTTTATTCCAAGCTTTTTAAGCTCGTCGTCAGATTCATAAAAAGACGCCGCCATCAAAACAAGGTGCCCGCCCGCAGAAAATCCGATTGCGCCCACTTTGTTTACATCAACGCCAAAATCATCAGCATTCTCACGCACAATCTGAATCGAACGCTGGATATCCTGAAGCATAGCCGGATGGTGACAGCCCTTGCCGCTCGTACGATATTTAAGCACAAACGCATTCACGCCGATTGACTGGAACCAGAGCGCAACGTCTTTTCCTTCATGAAAAAGCCCTAAGTGATGATAGCTTCCGCCCGGACAGATAATTACGGCTGCCCTCTTTTGATTTTCTGCGGAGCTCCCTTCCGTATTCAAAGCGCGGTAAACGGAAAGCGTTGAGTACGAGCCTTGCTGGATTCCGCTGATATTTTTCCAGATTTTAATTTTTTCAGAAGAAAGGTGCCCCTTTACGCAGTCAGCAAAAACAGGAAGCACGAGAAAAACAGAAAGTATAAAAGCAAATATTTTTTTGATCTTTTTCATAACATCTCCGTATCTGACTGTACACAAAAAGCCGACATTTGACAATGATTTTAGAATTTGTATAATTCTAAAAATGAAAAGCAACAACAACATCAGCGCCGTAATTTTTGATATGGACGGCGTTCTTCTTGATACAGAAACAATCTGCTTTAAGGCCTGGCAGCGGTATGCGCAGGAAGCTCACCTTGAAAACTGGGAAGAGATTAACCGCCTGTGTCTCGGCTGCAACAAAACTGATACCAAACTTATAATCCAGAAATTCTATGACGGAAAATGTGATGCCGATAAATTCCTACTTCGTACCGGAGAGCTTTTTAAGGAAATTGAAGAAGAGGAAGGAATCTCTCTGATGCCGGGCGTAATCCAGACGCTTGATGCATTAAAAAAAGCCGGAATCGATATTCTTCTTGCATCCTCAACGCGTGAAGCAATCGTACGCCGCCAGCTTACGGAGCTCGGCCTTATCCAATATTTCTCTTCGATTACCGCAGGCGACATGGTCGTTCACTCAAAGCCGGAGCCTGACATTTACCTTAAGGCACTTGCCTCACGCAATTTAAATCCTGAGAATACGGTTGCAGTTGAAGACAGCCCGAACGGAATCAGAAGTGCAGCAGGTGCAGGAATCCGGTGCATCATGGTTCCGGACAAAATCGAGCCGACAGATGAGCTTAAAAATCTCGCATGGAAAATCTGCAAGCCGCTCCCGGAAATTCTTACTTACATCCTCTAATGCCTTACATTGTCTAAAATCTTTTTTTTCTATATAATGGACAAACATTTTGGAGAATAATTATGGCACTTGAAAAAATGCGCAACATCGGAATCATGGCGCACATCGATGCAGGAAAAACTACAACTACAGAACGAATCCTTTTTTACACAAAAAAAATACACAAAATCGGTGAAATTGATGACGGTCAGGCCACAATGGACTGGATGGCTCAGGAGCAGGAGCGCGGAATTACAATTCAGAGCGCGGCTACAACAACCTACTGGCGCGATTATCAGATAAACATTATCGACACTCCAGGTCACGTTGACTTTACGGCAGAAGTTGAGCGCTCGCTTCGCGTACTTGACGGAGCGGTTGCCGTTATCTGTGCGGTAGACGGAGTTCAGCCTCAGACAGAAACAGTATGGAAGCAGGCAGATGAATTTAAAGTTCCGCGCCTTTGCTTTATGAATAAAATGGACAGAATCGGTGCAGACTTCTTTGGCTCGATGGAAGACGTTGCCACAAAGTTTTCGATTGAACCGCTTGCACTCCAGATTCCTATTGGCGAAGGCTCTGATTTTGAAGGCGTAATCGACCTTCTTGACATGAAGGAAATCCGCTGGGACGCAGAAACAGACGGCGAAAAATTCACAAAAACAGATGTAGCGCCTGAGCGTCTTGATGAAGCAAAAAAGTGGCGCGAAAAATTAGTAGACACAGTAGCTTCAAGCGATGACGAGCTTGCAGAGCTTTACCTTGAAGGAAAAGAAATTACCGTTGAGCAGCTTAAGGCCGCAATCCGCAAGGGCACAATCTCACGCACATTCATTCCGTTTGTCATGGGAAGCGCGCGCCACAATCAGGGAGTCCAGCCGCTTATCGACGCAATCGTAGATTACCTTCCTTCTCCGACAGAAGTTCCGCCTGCAGAAGGCATTCACATTAAAAAGGACAAGGAAGAAAAAGTTGAGGTTCCGTGCAAGGAAAGCGGAATGCCGTCAGGGCTTGTATTCAAAATCCAGTACGACAAGGACATGGGCTCACTCTGCTATGTCAGGATGTACTCTGGAAAAAT
Organism: uncultured Spirochaetaceae bacterium; assembly: GCA_902772975.1. Taxonomy (GTDB): domain Bacteria; phylum Spirochaetota; class Spirochaetia; order Treponematales; family Treponemataceae; genus Treponema_D. The sequence goes on along the minus strand of CACYCX010000020.1, from coordinate 3,260 downwards.
CACGGCCGGAACTCAGGTATTCAATATCGGAAAGAAAAAAAGGGAGCGCGTAAACCGTATCCTCAGGATGCACGCAGATAAAAGCGAGCAGATGGACAGCGTAAGTGCAGGCGACATTGCCGTATTTATCGGACTTAAGCTTGCACAGACTGGCGACACTCTCGGTTCAGAAGGCTTCCCGGTATTGCTTGAAAGCGTAAAATTCCCGGAGCCGGTTATCTCTGTTGCAATCGAGCCGGAGTCGCTGAGCGAGCGCGACAAGATGAACGAAACGCTTGAAATTCTTTCTAAGGAAGATCCTACATTTACACATCACGAAGATTCAGAAACAGGTCAGCTTATCATAAGCGGCATGGGTGAGCTTCACCTTGATGTTCTCGTTACAAGAATGAAAGACGACTTTGGCGTAAAGGCGCGCGTTGGAGCTCCTCAGGTTACTTACCGCGAGGCAGTTACACAGGAAGCGGAATACACGGAAAACTTCAGCCGCGTACTTGCAGGAAAGGAAAACACGGCAGGCCTTACAGTAAAGGTAGCGCCTCGCAATCAGGGCGAAGGAAATTCTTACGAGTGCATCGCAAAGCACGCCGATGTTCCTGATGAAATCATGCAGGCAATCGAGCACGGATTTAAGAGCTCTCTTGAAAGCGGAATCCAGTATGGTTATCCGTGTACGGATACTGCAATCACAGTAACAGGAATTGATTACAACGAGCTTACCTCTACTCCGTTTGCATTTGAGGCGTGCGCCGCCACTGCCTTTGACAGCGCCTGCAAAAAAGCCGCGCCTCAGCTTTTGGAGCCGGTAATGGATGTTGAGATTTCATGCCCTAAGGAATTTGTCGGAGACGCAATGAGCCAGGTTACTCAGCGCGGCGGCATGATTATGGGACAGGATTCAAAGCCTTCATGCGAGCTCATTCACTGCGAAGCGCCTATGGCAAAGATGTTCGGATTTTCAACAAACCTCCGTTCTGTAACACAGGGGCGCGCATCATTTTCCATGGAGTTCAGCCACTTCCAGATTAAGCCGGACGGATTAGGAAACGCGTGGTAGCACCCGGATTTTAATTTAAGAAAGTTAAGCGCGGAGGCAGTATGCTCTACAACCTGATTATTTCGCCAATCGAAATTTTAGTAGAATGGATATTCCTGCTTATCACCCAGAAGATGAGCTTTCTGGGAATAGCAGGCGCGATATTCGGCGTTTCAATGGCAATCAACTTTCTCGCGCTTCCGCTTTACAACATTGCAGACTCAATTCAGGAAAACGAGCGCCGCATAGCAAAAAAGCTTGAAGGCGGCGTCAAAAGAATAAAATCCGTATTCAAGGGCGACGAGCAGTTTATGATGCTCCAGGCCTTTTACCGCGAAAACAATTATCATCCGCTTTATGCCCTCCGCTCGTCGCTTTCGATTCTGATAGAGATTCCGTTCTTTATAGCCGCCTATCATTTTCTAAGCCACGCGGAAGCGCTTAAAGGCGTATCGTTTTTATTTCTCAATGACTTAGGCGCGCCTGACAGGATTTCTTCTGTTACGATTGCAGGCTTAACGCTTTACATAAACATCCTTCCGATTTTAATGACGCTCATCAACCTTGTGTCCGGAGCCGTATATTCCAAGGATGCGTCATGGCGGGAGCGCGCCCAGATTTTTGTTCTTGCATTTATCTTTTTAGTGCTCCTTTATGATTCACCGAGCGGCCTTGTCTTTTACTGGATTTTAAACAATCTTTTTTCGCTCGGCAAAAACATCGTGTTAAAGACAAAGCATCCCAAAAAAATTGCGCACATCGTAATAACGATTCTGCTTGCCGCGTTTACATCAATGTTTTTGCTCCGCCATCCGGAAAGCTCGACGGGAAAAAAGGCCGCGCTTATTTTCGCTACAGCAATAGTTGCTTTTATTCCTGCAATTTACAGGGCGGTAAAAAAGAGCATTAAATTTTCTTCACTTGATGAGCCGGAGCTTCCGCTTTTTGTTTCAAGCGCGATATGCCTTTCACTTCTTGCAGGAATCGTACTTCCGGCAAATGTAATCGCTTCCAGCCCGCTTGAATTCTGCTTTATCGGAAACACCGCAAATCCGCTCAGCTACATTAAGACGACGGCTTTTATTTTTTCAGGACTTTTTATTTTATGGCCTTCAGCAATCTACAAGATGTTCGGAAAAAAAACTAAGGCAGTCCTTCCGTTCCTGTTTTTTGTTCTTGCACTTACCGCGATTTCAAACGCTTTCATTTTTAAATCAGAATACGGAACGATTAATTCCGCCTTTGTACTTGAAAGGCGCAAGGGAATTAAAGAACTTCCGCTTGCACACAAGATTCTTCCGTTTGTCGCAACAGGCATTATCATCGCATTTTACGCAGCGCTAAGGAAATTCAAAAAAACAAAAATTCTTTCTTCAATCATGATTTCACTCTGCATAGGCGAAGTGATTTTCGGCGCATTCAAAATCTCATACATAAAAAAGGCATATGTAGCGGAGGCAAAAATCCGCTCGGAGCTTGATTCCGCAAAGACTGCAAATACAGGCACTTTGGAAAGCACAATCACGCCTGTGTTCCACCTTTCAAAAACACAGAAAAATGTTGTCGTAATATTTTTGGACAGATGCGTCGGAGCGCTCATTCCTCCGATTTTCGAGCAGTTCCCGCAGATGAAAAGCGATTACTCAGGCTTTACCTTTTACCCGAACACATTAAGCTTTTCGACATACACGCTGACAGGCTTCCCGGGAATGGCAGGCGGCTATGAATACACGCTTCCAAAAATCAACGCAAGATCTGACGAAAAACTAAGCGACAAGCACAACGAAACAATCCTCCTCATGCCAAAGCTTTTCCTTGACGCAGGCTTTGACGTAACGGTTGCAGACTTACCAAATCCAAATTACGGCTCACGCAAAAACTTAAGCCTCTACAAAAAATATCCTGAAATCAACGCGCACCATATTGCGGAAACCTGCCTTGATTATTATTTACAAAGCGAAGGACTTGAACTCGACAGCAACAACGACAAAATCACGCGAAAGCAGGCAGTTCCGTTTACAGTAATGCAGATGCTCTACCCTTCAGCGCGCCTTACGCTCTATGCGGTTACGATGAACGATTTTTCAGATTACGAATTTGAAAAGGAATTTTCTACGCTCTATGCTTTAAGAAAGCTCACCGATTTTACAAATCAGAAAGGCTCGTTCACTTTCTTTGATACAGAAACATGCCACGAATACCGATTCCTTAAGGCGCCGGAGTT
>CACYCX010000019.1 GCA_902772975.1 uncultured Spirochaetaceae bacterium | reverse complement strand
GTGCAGGAGGAAACTGATAATGTAATTAAAAAAAGAAAAGCAGCGGCTTTGACTGCCTTCAGGAGCGGCAACTGAGTACCCCCCCCCAACTCTTCGATTGTATAGTGTTTATTAACTCAATCATTTTCTTACCAGAATGGAATTATTTCCTTTGAAAGTTTATTCCATTTAAAAATTATAACACTCCTTTTTTTGTTATTCCACCTTCAGACGCTAAAATTTAAGAATTTTCTATTATATTGTCCAATATCTTATGCGCTACTTCATCCTTTGACATGATGGGAAGCTCTTTCTGGCCGCCTTTTGTAATTATCGTGACGACATTCGTATCTGTTCCAAAACCGGCGCCGCTTGTCCTGAGGCTGTTTGCAACGACCATATCAAGGTTTTTCTTTTTAAGTTTTTTGCAGGAATTTTCCATTATATTTTCTGTTTCCATGGAAAATCCGCAGAGGAACTGCTTTGTCTTATGCTGGCCCAAATACAAAAGAATATCGTCAGTGCGTTCAAGTTCAAGAACAGCGTCTTTGTCTGATTTCTTAATTTTTTCCGCTGCCTGAATTTTGGGGCGGTAATCAGCAACTGCGGCCGCCTTAATTACGATGTCCGCATCGGCGTAATTATTTTTGACAGCCTCAAACATTTCTTTTGCAGTAATTATATTGATGACATTTATGTCGTCCGGTTCAGGAAGGTTAACTGGTCCGGAGATAAGCGTAACTGAAGCTCCACGGGCGGCCGCAGCTTTGGCGATTGCGTAACCCATCTTACCAGTCGAATGGTTGGTGATATAGCGCACCGGGTCAAGCGCTTCCTGGGTGGGACCTGCCGTAACGATTATTTTTTTGCCTTTCAAATCCTGACGCATTTTGCTATCAGGCGAGTTTGTAATATCAGGCTCGTTTGAAAAATCAGCGCGCTTTGCAGAATCAGAACGCATTGCACTATCCGCGGCAACTGCCTTGCAGATGTGTTCAAATAATTCTTCCGGTTCAGGGAGCTTTCCTTTTCCTTCATCTCCGCACGCAAGATGTCCCGATGCCGGCTCGATGATTTTCATTCCGTATTTTTTGCAGATTGCGATATTGTCCTGCGTAATCGGATTTTCGTACATGCCTGTGTTCATTGCAGGTGAAATCAGTTTAGGGCAATTCGCGGCAAGAAAAGTCGTTGTAAGCATATCGTCCGCAAGTCCGTGCGCTGCCTTTGCAATAAAATTCGCTGTTGCCGGTGCCACGATAAAAACATCCGCCTTCTTTGCAAGCGAAACATGCTCCACATTGAATTCAAAGTTACGGTCAAAAGTATCGATGAGGCATTTATGATTTGTAAGAGTTTCAAAAGTAATCGGATTTATAAAATTTTCAGCATTACGCGTCATGATGACATAAACTGAAGCGTGATTTTTTACGAGCATGCTTGCTAATGACGCCGCCTTGTATGAGGCAATACTTCCTGTTACACCAAGAATTACAGTTTTATTCTTAAGCATATTATGATTTTATAAAAGATTGTCCTTCACTTCAATATGCTGTATGCTACAGGACATGACACAAGATGAAATAACACAACTCGAAAAAGACTGTTCGATGCTGCTTGAGATTTTTAAAAAGCACGATCCGGTTGCACAAGGCGGTGCATTTGATTCAGAAAAGGTAAAGCTTGCCACAACAGAAATGCTTTCGGCAATTCTTGATTCGCCTCAAGAAAATCAGGCGCTTTTAGACTGGATGGAAAAAAATGAATTCTGGACTTCGCCAGCAAGCACGCGCTTTCATGGAAATACAAAGGGAGGCCTTGCAGCGCACTCACTTATGGTTATCTATCAGGCATTGTTTTTTGCGCCTTCTGTTGCAAGGAATTTTATTGCTACAAAGCGATGCGATATCTATTCATTCAACGCCAAAGAAATTTTAATCGCCGCTCTTGCACACGATTTCTGCAAGGCCGGGTTTTATTCGATTGAATACAGAAAGACAAAGGATTTCAGCGGAAATTGGGTTCACGAGCCGTATTATAAAACAAAGCCTGATTTGCGGAATCTGGGACACGGAAATGAATCTGTACTGCGATTACTGGAGGCGATTCCGTCGCTTATAAAAAACCGTTCTGTAATTGAAGCGGTCAGCAGGCACATGGGCTTTAGTGATTTGTCTGATTCAGAAAGCATGAATTATTCGAACTTCCTTCAGAATCCGCTTGTCATTTTGATTCAGCTTGCAGACGAAACAGCCGCACAGTGGTGGGGAATATAATCGCTTTTTTTGATCGGAAAGAGGGGGATTCGAACCCCCGGTGGAGTTTCCTCCACGCACCCCTTCCAAGGGTGTACCTTAAACCAGCTCGGACATCTTTCCAAAATGTGCACTCATTTTACGAGAATCCGCGTATTTTTTCAACCGCATTATGCGGGAGTGTATTGAATCTTGCATGTGTATTCCCAATAACGAGGTTGTAATATACAATACGGTATGGAAAAAATACGGGCTAAAAATAACAGGACGCTCACTCTTTCACCGGAAGAGCGCACATTGTTTTCATCACAAATCATACACGAAAGCGAACTGTCAGATGATTCAATATCCCGGAACCTTTTCCTGAACAAGACAATAAACGGCGACACCATCAGGCTGCTTTCAAGGCTGCCCGATTCGTTCGCTGACCTTATCATAATCGACCCGCCCTACAACCTTTCCAAAAATTTCGGCGGCGTCAAATTCAACGCACGCACAAGCGACAAATACCGCGAGTATCTTGACGCATGGTTTCCTTCAGTCTGCAGAAAGCTAAAGCCAACGGGTTCACTTTATATTTGCGGCGACTGGAAATGCACTTCCGTCCTTCAGGAAGCAATGGAAAAAGAACTTTTTGTAATGAACAGAATCACATGGCAGCGCGAGAAGGGGCGGGGCGCAAAGTCAAACTGGAAAAACGGCATGGAAGACATCTGGTTCGGCGTAAAAAATCCGGACGACTATTGCTTTAATCTCGATGCCGTAATGATGCAGCGGAAGGTCATTGCCCCGTATCGCGCAGACGGAAAGCCAAAGGATTGGGAAGAAACTGAAGCAGGAAATTTCAGGCTGACTTGCCCTTCTAATTTCTGGGACGACATCACGATACCCTTCTGGTCAATGCCCGAAAATACGGACCACCCGACACAAAAGCCGGAAAAGCTTTACGCAAAACTGATTCTGGCGTCTTCAAATCCAGGCGACGTGATTTTTGATCCGTTTCTCGGAAGCGGGACTGCGAGCGTTGTTGCAAAAAAACTTGGACGCCAGTTCTGCGGAATCGAAATGAATGAAGAATACTGCCTTCTTGCACAGAAAAGGCTTTTGCTTGCCGAACAGGATGCATCGATTCAGGGATACAGCGGCGGCGCGTTCCTTATGCGGAATGCAGAACAGTAAAGTGTGCGGTAGTGAAAAGCGGTGCTGTAATAATAAAGGGCGCACAGAATAACGGTAAAGGCGCACCAAAATAAGCGGCTGGAATTATCTTGATTTTCGCGCTACACGAAAACCTACGCTCTGATGCCAAAGTGAAGGGAATGCGCCATTTTCGCGGATTGTTACGCTGCAGTCCTTATCGATTATGTCATAAGCGCCGCCTCGCAAGGAACGGAACTGACTTGATTCGTAACCAGTCGGATTTACTTGAGAAGCGCTTGAATAAAATCCATATCCATCCCAGCACCATTCCCATACATTGCCGCTCATATCGTAAATGCCTAATTCATTCGGCGCTTTTTTCATTACTTTATGAGTCTGTTCGTCGGTATCGTCATCGGGATTTTCATCATACCAGGCTACCCGCTTAACATCGTTGCTTCCGCTGTAGGTAAAGCCCTTGCTGCCTGAACCGCCACGACAGGCATATTCCCATTCAGCTTCGGTCGGTAATCTGTAGCCGTCTGCTTCCCAGTCACAGGAATATGAATCATAAGATCCTTTTGTGTAGCATGGCTTAAGGCCTTCTGCAATGCTTCTTGAATTGCAATATTCAACTGCATCATACCAGGTGACGCATTCTACCGGGCGGTCTGCTTCTTTGAATTTGCTTGGATTTTTTCCTGTTGCGGCCTGATATTCCGCCTGCGTTACTTCATGAATGCAGATTTCAAAGCTGTCTACAATAACCTGATGAACAGGACGTTCATTCCGATGATCGCTTGCATCACTTCCCATCAAAAATGTACCGCCCTTTACATGAACAAAGTCCTGGGGAAAAGCCAAAGCGGATGTGAATATTATTGAAATTAAAAGCGATATCTTTTTCATTGATTTACACTCTGATGTGAATTGTTCGAATCGTGCTCAGCACAAACAAAGCCCGTTACACAAAAAAAAACTCGTTCATGATGAACGAGGTCTTATTGAGACTGACACGATTCGAACGTGCGACCTCGTCCTCCGCAGGGACGCGCTCTATCCAAACTGAGCTACAATCTCATACAACAGATGTTGTTAAACGGAAGCGACAGGAGTTGAACCTGCCCGGCCCTATTGGAACCGACGGATTAGCAATCCGTTGTATTACCGCTCTACCACGCTTCCAGTTTATTCGGAGCGAGGGGGATTTGAACCCTCGATACCTTGCGGTATGCCGGTTTTCAAGACCGGTGCATTCAGCCTCTCTGCCATCGCTCCAAAAGTCACTTGCTACGATAGCACAATAAGAGCGAATGTGTCAATAGCTATTATCGGGATTTTTGTTTATTGTTGAAGATTGTTGCGGTTCCTCAAAGTCTTCGTCGTTATAATCTTCGGAAGCAACATACAGGCTGTTTTTGCGTTCACTTCGCCTGATTTTGTAATCTACAGTAAATTCGCCCCGGAATCGTTCTTCAAGCCGGGCACGCAATGCCGTAAGGCTTTCGCTGACAAGTCCCTTTATTTCATCGCGCAATTCAAAATTTCCGCTTGTACCGCATTCAAATCGTGCGGGCGTAAGGAGCTCGGAAGGGACAACATTGAATTCCCTGCAAAATTGATTGAACACATGGACGCTGGGCCAGCATTTGCCGTTTTCGATATTAGATAAGTGCGGGACAGAAATGCCGAGTTTTTCCGCAAGCGCTGTCTGGAACAATCCGCGGTTTAACCGTAAAACCTTCAGATTATTTCCAAGTACCTTAAGCAGTGCCTTGTCGTCCTCGTTCATCTCCATATAATAGAGTATAAATTAGCCCGCAAAGCAAGATTTTATTATAAATATATGCGTGTATTATCTGACTATACAGCGGGAATTGCGAGAACTCTACGCTGCTATTTTCATATTTTTATATATGACTGCCCCGACACTCCGAGCTTTTGTGTCAGTTCTTCTTGAGAAAATGAATTTTTTCCGTAATACAACTTAAAATTCGATTACGCGAGGGGCTCCACTAAAGCTGTATAAAGTTGCAACTGCGTTTTTAAAGTAAAGGACTTCTGTGTTTTCATCATCCGGAGAATACATCTGGGCAAGCTCAGGATAATGGCTCAGCAAATCGGCCTTTGCTTCACGACGGTCATCACGCACAAGCTCGCCTGAAAGACGAAGCCACTGACCCAGCGAATTGTTAAAACAGCAGACTTCAACCTTAGGGTTTTTCTGAATCTGCTTTGAAACATTTTTTGATTTTCCGGTCTGAATGTAAAGCTTGCCTTCAAAAATGTTTACCGTACCAAACGGCCTGTTACGCGGCTGACCGTCCTCAACTGTAGCAAGATAATAAGTTCCGCAGGACTTAATAAAATCATAAATCTCGTTCATTTTTCCTCCCATAAATATCTCCACATTTTAATATTAAGATTTTATTCCCACATTTTCAATCACAGCTGCTGAAAAGTTGCAAAAGTTCAAAATCACCCCGAAAATCAGTGTTTTTTTCTACTTTTCCTCAATTTTTTTTTACTTTTACAAATCCAGGCCCTATAATTGAATAGAAGACAAAAAATCCAGCGATTTATAAGGAGATTAGCTTATGGAAAAAATCAAATATTCATCCCTTTCTTTTGATGAACTTGAAAAACTTGCTAAGGACGGAGACCCTAAAGCCGCACTTAAAGTAGGTGAAGAGCTTCGCCGCAAATTAAAAAACTTTGACAACACAGATTTAGATGAAAATGATTCAGAGAAATCTAAAACTGCAAACGACACGAACGATTATAAGACTCCCGAAAAATGGCTTCTCTTTGCATATGAAAATGCAGATTCCGATAAAACAGCAAGCTTTGCCGCAATGGACCTTTATACGCTTTACAGCCTCAATCCTGAAACTTCTCCGGTCTATAACGAAGAGGCAGCCCGCGACTGGTATGAAAAATATAGTCTTGCAAACGCAAAGACAAAAATCATTGATGCATTTGAATTTGTGAATAAAAGCACTGCGCTTGTAAGAAAGGCCATTTACGAGCAGGCAGAAAAAAAGGAACCGGAAACATTTGAGAAAATCGGTAAAAGCCTTTTGGCCTGGTATGATGATGTCCAGACTCCTGATTCCTGGAAGGCACACGGATATGGTACCCCGACTGATGTAAAAAATATGGGCGACACTTTTTATGAATTGTTTGAAGAGATGCTCAAGAAATTTATTTCCAGAGCAATCGGCGAAGATGAGCGTCTTCACAACGCATTCAATATGCTGAATCTGGAAGAGCGCCGCCATGTTGAAGCAAAGCTTGTTGACGAAGGCCAGAATGAAGTTCGCGAGTTCATTACACGGTCGATTTTCACATTTGAAGATATCAAGAAAATTGATGACCGCTCGATTCAGAGAATACTTCGTGAAGTTGACTCACAGGAACTTGCAAAGGCGCTCAAGATTTCAAGCAAGGGGCTTTTTACAAAAATTACAAGAAATATGAGTAAGCGCGCTGCCATGATGCTTGAAGAGGACATTGAATTTATGGGACCGGTTCGTAAAGCTGATGTTTATGAAGCACAGGATAAAATCCGCGCAGTTGTACAGCGGCTTGAAGATAGAGGCGAAATCGTTCTCGCTTCATTTTATGGTGACGACGAACTTGTACAATAATTTGCAGAAGGACAGCCGGAATGCTGCATTTTCAAAATGCTGCATTTGATTTATTAAAGTTCTATTAAAAATATCCTTTAATAAAGTTAAGGGGTCCCAAAAAGGCCGTACGGCAAAATACTGTACGACCTTTTTCTTTACTAAAACGAAATTGTGACAAGTTTAACAATCTTTCTTGCTGTCGTAAGATTTATAATCTCGTCACTTATCTTTCCGTCCGAACCATCAAGCGAGCCAGTTCCCAAAAATTCAAGCGCCGCCTCTTCCTTCTGTCCGGCAGAAATTTTAGCGCCGTAAATTACTGAAGGCTGACCGTTCACGCCTGAATTCTTTTTAGTATAAAAGCTGTTGTAATCAAAGCTCGTATTGAATTCCGCTTTTACAACGCATCCGTCATCAGGAATGCTTGCCTTAAAAGTTACGCCTCCCTTTGGCGTTGCACTTGTTACCGCATCAATTCCTGCATCGCTATCCCCGGACGCCCTTGCGCTTTCCGCTGCTCCGGCCTTTTCCACAGCCGGATTGTTTTTTGCAGCATGATACCACACAGGAAGCGATTCCGGGCGTCCTTCTTTAGGTCCAAAAATCCAGCTTTTCCTGCTTGCTTTGTTCGTAATGTAAAGCGTCTCGATATAATTTCCGTCTGCATCTTCAACCCAGACTGCAAACTGCGGATCCATTTTTGATTTCCAGTTTTCGCCGGCGCCAACTGCAATCGTAACTTCCCTTGCAAAAATTGCTGCTGAAACCAAAAGCATCAGGGCAAAAATCGTAATACTCTTTTTCATTCTTTATCTCACCTCTTTAGAAAGATGACTCATTGTATTTTACAGAAGGAAAACTGTTAACCGGATTTCTGGCAAGATGCAAAAACCTCAGGCTGAAATGCACGAGCGGAAACTCCAAAACGCAATTTACCACCAGCTGAAGAAAAGTCCTGCAAGCGGCGAAAACACGATCATAATCACAGAGAATGTAAACGACTCTATCGATATCAAAGTTGCACGCTGCTCCGACGGGAACATATCCTGAAGCTTAGTATTTGTCCTAACCTGAAGCGCATCATCCGCCATTGAAGACAGAAAACCGCCCAGCGCCATTAGCACATACAGCCCGCTGTGTTCAAGCAAAATCGCTGACAGAATCACCGCAGTCGAAACCGCAAATATTGTCTTATATCCGAACCGCTTTGCATAAAGAATAATCCGCGCGCCTATAATACCGCCTGCCTGCGTTATTAAAAGCGCAATTCCCAGAGCCCAGTTAGGTATTCCCGCCATCGGAAGCTTTGCCTGCAAAAAGAACAGCAGCAGAATATCAAGTGCGCCTACAAATGAATTCGTAAACATCAGAAGCATTGCCCGGCGCGCTTCCTTCAGGAACAAAAAGCTTTCCCTAAAGCAGCGTGCAATTTCCTTCCACACATGAAATTCTTTTGCAACCGGTTCAAGCCTGACTTCAACAAGACCTGCAAGAATCACAAGCTGAAAAATGCTCATAACAACTCCGGTTGAATATGCAAGACGGTATCCGATTACAAGCGCAAAGCCCGCCGTCAAAGTCGAAAGGCCTTCGCACACACGATAGATTACAAGCTGGTTTGAAGCATAGCGGTCGAATTTCTGCTCCTGACCCACCGACTTAAGTGAATCATAAGCAAGCGCGTCACCCGAACCCGAAGAAAAATTGTAATTCAATGCGTGAAGCCCGATCGAAATACAGACAAGCGCAAAATTGTTTGAGCATATCATAACGATATCGCCGGCAATCCGCATAAGGCACGAAATCACAAGCGTCTTTTTGCGTCCAAAAACATCAGCCAGAACTCCTGAAGGAATTTCAAACAGGATGCTTACAAGATGAAATACTGTTTCTGCAAAACCAATCTGAGCAAGCGAAAATCCGCGCGCAGCAAGAATTGCAACCCACGCTCCCGAAAGTGAAATCTGTCCGAAAATTGCAGAAGAATATAATCTTCCGATTTGTCTTTTAATGTTTAACATAATTTGCCGCCCCTTTACGGCTTAAAAGTGAATTTAAATTTACGCGATTAAAAAAGGGGTAATGATGATTAAAAAATGTATCTGGATTTTAGAAAAGTACCTGAACCTCAGCTTTCCGAAAAAGACCCACTACCCCTATCGAACGATAGAGCAGTAGCATTTTTCTAATAACAAAACTGAAGTTTTCCACATAGTAAATTTATCCTAGAGTAAATAATTTTGTTTGTCAAGTTTTAGTGAAAAAAACATTACGATATCGTGCATCACGCGAATTATCACTCACATTGAACAAAAACGGGTG
>CACYCX010000018.1 GCA_902772975.1 uncultured Spirochaetaceae bacterium | reverse complement strand
TGAAAAGGCAGGCGGTATTCTCTGTCTCACAGCTGACCACGGAAACTCAGACGATATGTACGAGCACAAGAAGGACGGTTCAGTTGCTATGGGCGCTGACGGCGAACCAAAGCCAAAGACATCTCACTCTTTGAACCCTGTTCCTGGCATCATCTACGACCCAGAGTACAAGGGCGAGTATGAGCTCGAGCTCAACAGCGGTCTTGGAATCTCTAGCTGGCCTAGCACATTGATGGAACTCATGGGATACTTGCCACCAAGTGATTATGATAAGAGCATAATTAACTTGAAATAAATGGATTGCCGGGGCGAGTCCGGCAATGACACAAACGGTGGCTCCGGCTGCCGTTTTTTTTATATAAAAATAATTTCCGTTCTTTTTCCAAATTCCGTGCTATAATGAATCCATGAAATTAAAAAAAATATTTTCCCTGCTGCTTCTGGCTATTTCGCCTGTGGTTCTGGCTTTTCTTTTTATTCTTTTTCTTACAATAGTTGAATACCGCCCCAAACCGGTCGAAGATGTTCCGTTTACAAGCGGAAAGAATCTTGTCCTGACCGGAGAAGAATATTCTATCCTTTCCTGGAATATCGGTTATGCGGGACTTGGAAAGGATGAAGATTTTTTTATGGACGGCGGAAAGAAAGTTCGTCCTGAATCAAAAGCCATCGTGGAAAATTATCTTTCCGGCATTCTGAATACAATGCGAGAAAATCCAAGTGAAATAGTTTTTGTTCAGGAAATCGATGTTAACTCAAAGCGTTCCTATAAAATAAACCAGTATGATTTTCTAATGTCTGAACTGAAAAAAAACGGCGCGTTCGCCTATAATTTCAAATGCGCCTATGTTCCGTTTCCAGTTCCTGCAATCGGACATGTTGAGTCAGGTCTTGCAGTCCTTTCAAATTTCAAAACTACAGGTGCGCAGCGCATCTCGCTTCCAGTTCCGTTTAAGTGGCCTGTAAGGATTGCAAACTTAAAGCGCGCCGTCCTCGCCGTACGCATCCCGGTTTACAATGACGGAAACGCAACCGGAAAAGAACTTGTGCTTGCTGACTTCCATCTTGAGGCATTTGACCATGGAGAAGGGAAAGCCGCGCAGACAGCTTTTCTTAAGAATTTTCTGGCTTCAGAATATCAAAAAGGAAATTATGTAATTGCAGGCGGCGATTTTAATCAGCGCTTTCCTGGATCGGATGCGTTTCCTCCTGTCTGGTCGAGCGGATGGCTTCCCGGAAGGCTTGAGCCTTCAATCTTAGATGATGGCTGGAGCTTTGTTTACGATGATTCAAAACCGACATGCCGTTCAAATGCAGCTCCGTATAATACTGAGGCGGCTCAAAATCATCAGTGGCAGTATCATGTGATAGACGGTTTCCTTATCTCGCCGAATGTCAGAAAAATTTCGGTCTGCACAATCGACGAGGATTTCCAGAATTCAGATCACAATCCTGTTTTCTTTAAATTTATTCTTGAATGAATTGCGGAGTCATAAGTATTATTTTCCCTTTATAGTAAACCGCAATTTTGTCGTAAGAATCTTTGTAAAACAAACTCCTGATTGAAACGGGAGAGTTGCCGCTTTCTTCATCGACGGCTTCAAAATAAACTGTACTGTCTCCGCGTAATCTGAACGGATTGTTGCTGAATGATATTCCTTTTGGAGCAAGCAAAAGAAGCCTTGGTTCAGTTAAATTTTTGTCTTCCATCATAAAGCCAAAATAATCCGGAAGCGGTTTGCTTATAAAAGTGTCCTTTTCGATTTCACATATTCTTTCAAAATCAGAATGGCTTTTAATCTTGTACATTATGAATCTGCGTCCTGCGTAATTTTCTCGTTTTGCCCTGAATCCTGCTGAATGAAAATATGCGCGCTTGTTTTCGGCAAAATCTTCTTCTGAAACATGAGTGACTGTTTTATTGAAATCATGCGGCATTATTAATTCAATTGCGGCGTACTCATTTTCAGAAACTGATTTGTCATTGTTGTAATCGACAAAGAATGAAAGATAAATTTTTTCCTTCAATTTTCCTGTTGCATCTGAAATTGCCGTTACGGGAAGCTCTGCGTAATTTTCATAATTAATCCGCCTGTCTTCACCGATGTAATGAACGCCATATGCCTCGTGAACTGAAAGAGTGTAGCCTGTTTCAGGATTGAGCGGATATTCTGCCATGCACATTGCGTCATCAAACATGTCGGTTTCAATCGTTTTGACTGGAAATGTATATTTGTTCATGTGACTGTCATCAAAGTAAGCGAAAATTTTTACTCCCTGATTTTTATTGATTCCGTAAAACCTTATCGTAAATATTTCGCTGTCCATAAAAGCATATGAGTTTTCTGAAAGCTTTATTTCTCTTTCACCTTGAATTATGCTGACTGAATCGGAAAGCGATTTGTTGAGCGGACTGGCCGGAACGCAGCCCGATAATGACATTGCGCCTACTGCAAGGAATGCTGTAAAGAATGCGCGTACTGTAAATTTAATTTCTTTCATAAAAGTAATTTATCGGTTATCCTGCTTGCTGTAAATACAAAGAAAAACCTTAAAATTAATCCTTTACTTTTTGCAGTTTTTTTATTAAGTTTAGAATCGTCTTACAAAAAACAAAACGGAGGAAAAAAAATGAAAGCCCCTGTAAACAAAAGTCTTATTGCTTTTTGTGTTGTTGTCCTTGCAGCAGTATTCCTTGTTTCGAATTCCTGCACGGTAATTTCCCCAAACGAACGCGGCGTAAAGGTTACGCTCGGTCAGGTAGAAGGCGGCGTTCTCCAGCCGGGAATGCAGTTTCATGCGCCTTTCATTACGCGTATCAGAAGGTTCCGTCTTGAGCCTAAGACTTACGAGGTTTCGTTTTCGTGCGGCAGTGACGGTGCCATTACAAAAGACATGCAGACTGTAGGTAGTACAGTTGCCGTCCGCTATGTTTATGATGAAAAACGCATTATGGATATTGTTACGCGCTATCTTAATGATGCCGTTATCCAGAGCGCAATGCGAGATAACGTAAAGGCCTCGCTTAAAGAAACCGTCGGCCAGTATTCAATTTATGATCTGGTGGAAAAACAAAATGAAGTTACCGGAAAAGTTGCCCAGGCTATGCTTGCCCGTATGGCCGACTATCCGATAGATATTTCGCAGACGACAATCACTAACTGGGACTGGTCTGATGATTTTGACAAGCAGATTAAGGAAACTGCAAACCGCGCTCAGGAAGTAAAGAAAGCTGAGCAGGATTTGAAGCTTGCAGAACAGCAGGCGCAGAAGCAGGTTAAGGAAGCTGAGGCGAAAAAGGCCGCAATAGAGCAGGAAGCAGAAGCCGCACTCATCAAGGCTCAGAAAGAAGCTGAAGCTAAAAAAGTTGAGGCAGACGCGCTTGCTTACTATAACTCAAAGGTTGCCCAGAATTATCAGGTAGAAATAAAACTTAAGGAGCTTGAAATCGAGCTTGAACGCGCGAAAAAATGGGACGGCCGTCAGGTTCCTGAGTATATACCTCTTACGGCGGCCGGAGGAATTGTAAATTTGCCGGAAGCAAAAAGGTAGTTTGTCTTTATGCAAGAGCCGCTTGTTGAAAATCCAGAATATCTTACTACACAGCTTATTACATACATTGGAAACAAGCGTGCTCTTATCAGTGAAATTGAAAAAGAAATTGTCCGGATAAAGCAGATTCTGGGCAAAGATAAATGCATTACGGCAGATTTGTTTTCCGGTTCGGGAATCGTTTCCCGTATGCTCAAAAAACATTCCGGATGCATTTATGTAAATGACTTGGAAAAATATTCATACATAATAAATTCCTGCTATCTATCTAATAAACGTGATTTTGAATTAAAAAAATATCTTTCCTTTTTTGATAAAATAAATTCAGAATTTTCTAAAAAACTTATTCCCGGAATTATTACAAAAAATTATGCGCCGCAGAATGATGATGACATTAAGTGTGGTGAACGCGTTTTTTACACTCATCAAAATGCGCTTAGGATTGACACTTATCGTGAACTTATAGAAAAAATTGTTACGGATGAGCCGTACAAAAAATATTTTCTTGCTCCTCTTTTAACTGAGGCTTCAATTCATGTGAATACAAGCGGAGTGTTCAAGGGGTTTTATAAAGATCCTTCAACAGGACTGGGCTGCTTTGGCGGGAAAGGCAAAAACGCGCTTTCAAGAATCTTAGGGCAGGTTACATTGCGAGAGCCTGTGTTCAGTAACTTTGAATCAGAAATCAGGCTTTCGTGTGAGGATGCGGTCTGTCTTTCCAAAAAGCTTCCGCCGGTTGATATCGTTTATCTTGATCCTCCGTATAATCAGCATCCGTACGGCTCAAATTATTTTATGCT
>CACYCX010000017.1 GCA_902772975.1 uncultured Spirochaetaceae bacterium | reverse complement strand
GTAGTCTGACATTTTCATTACGTCGGTGTTGTGCTCGATTACGATTACGGTGTTGCCGCGTACTACGAAGTTTTCCAGGAGCTCCATTATCGGCTTGATGTCGCTTGCGTGAAGTCCTGTGGTCGGTTCGTCAAGAATGAAGATGCTTCCCTTTTTGTGAAGGTCTTTTGCAAGCTTTACCCGCTGTCGTTCGCCGCCGCTCAAAGTTGAAAGTGGCTGACCGAGCGAAAGATATGGGAGACCTGTTTCCATTAAAGCAAGCAGGTGTTCGATGATTTTTTTGATGGATTTGTTTTCGCGGTCTTTTTCCAGGGCGGATTCGAAAAATTCCAGAGCATCTTCCACGCTCATATCAAGAATCTGCACGATGTTTTTTCCCTTGTAGAGTTTGTCCAGCGATTTTTTGCTGTAGCGTTTTCCCTCACATTCCTCACAGACCGTTACAACCGGATCCATAAAGACAAGCTCGGTTACGATTACGCCGCGTCCCTTGCAGGCAGGGCACTTGCCTTTTCCGTTGAAAGAAAAGAGAGACGGATCAACATTGTTTGCCTCGCCGAAAAGTTTTCTGATTTCGTCGAAAAAGCCCAGATAGGTACATGCGGTTGAGCGTCCGCTTGCAGTGATTGCCGACTGGTCAACTAATACAACTTTGTCTTTATTCTGTTCTGCAAAAACATTTCGAATCAAAGTTGATTTTCCGCTTCCTGCAACGCCTGTCACGCAGGTAAGGACGCCAAGCGGAATGTCTACGTCAACATTTTTAAGATTGTGAAGCTTTGCGCCTTTCACAGAAATCCATCCTTTCGGCTCGCGCGGGTTTTCTTTTACGCGCACATTTTCCTTCATGGCGTTTCCGGTTTTTGTCCCGCTTTTAAGAAGAGCCTTATAGCTTCCCTGAAAAAGAATCTTTCCGCCGTTCTTGCCGGCCAGCGGCCCAACGTCAATAATTTCGTCCGCAATCTGAATTATGTCCTTGTCGTGCTCGACTACAAGAACCGTGTTGCCCTTGTCGCGGAGACTCTGCAAAAGCCGTGACATTCTGTAAACATCGCGCGGGTGCATTCCGGTTGAGGGTTCGTCAAAAATGTATGTCATGCCGGTGAGTGAGCTTCCCATGTAGCGCACGAGTTTGAGCCTCTGTGACTCTCCGCCACTCAAAGTTGAAGACTCACGGTTCAAGTTCAGGTAAGGAAGTCCGATTTCAATCATGCGGTCAAGGCTTGCAATCAGAGTGCCTGTTACCGTGCTCACGCGGTCGTCCTTTATGCCTGCAAGAACTTCGCGCAGCTTTGAAAATTCCATCTCGCACATTTCATAAATATTGTATCCTGCGACTCTGCTTGAAAGTGCGGCTTGGTTCAGGCGTTTTCCCCCGCAAGCCGGGCAGGTTGTTTCCGCAAGAAAAGAAGAAAAGCGTTCCAGACTCATTCCGTCGTTTTTCTCCGGATTTTTCATCAGGCAGAGGCGTTCATACTGTTTTTTGAGTCCCTCGATTTTTTTGTTTTCAGGCTCTGCCGCCGGGTCGCCGCTTCTGTTTCCGTACAAAAGCAGATTTTTTTCTTCTTCGCTGTAGTCCTTGAATTTTTTGTCCGCATCCCAAAATCCGCTTGATACATACTGTTTAAAATACCACTTTTCAGGCGCGAAGGCTGGAAGCAGAACCATTCCTTCGTTCCAGGACTTTTCGCCATCAATAGTCTTTGAGGCATCAAGCTCCATTATTTTTCCGATTCCAGAGCAGGCCGGGCACATTCCGTTGGGATTGTTGAAAGAAAAGCACGAAGCCGCCCCGACTTTAGGCAGGCCGATTCTGCTGAAAAGCAGGCGGAGAGCAGAATACATGTCGGTGATTGTTCCGACTGTTGAGCGCATGTTTCCGCCAAGCCGAGCCTGATCTATTACAACGCTTGCCGTAAGATTGTCTATAAAATCCGCGTGAGGCTTTTCGTGCTTTGGAAGCCGCGTGCGCACATAAGCCGGATAAGTTTCGTTCATCTGTCGCTGGCTTTCCGCCGCAATCGTGTCAAAGACGATGCTTGATTTTCCGCTGCCTGAAACTCCTGTAAATACAACAATCTTGTTTTTCGGAATTTCAAGACTGATGTTCTTGAGGTTGTTCTGTCTTAATCCCTTGATAATTATTTTGTCATTCATGCCGTGATTGTGGCAGATGCCGGCAGAAAAGACTTCTGAATTCGTGCCATTTATAAATTCGCCAAAATCATCGGAATATAAGCAGAATCTATTATGCTAAAGGCAAAGCACTTTTTACCTAAATCTTTGAAAATACTGTCGAAATCCATTATCCACTTACTCTTTTACAAAAGAACCGATTTCAATAAGATTGCCTTCCGGGTCTGCAATGTAGCAGGTGCGCTGGCCCCAGGGTTCTGTTGTTGGCGGCATTACGGCACCGGCTCCTTTGGAAGTTACTTCTGCAAAAGTCTTGTCTACGGCGGCATAGTTTTCAACGCTCAGTGCCGTTTCAAAATGTCCGTGAATTTTGTCAGCATAATTAAAGCGGGAATTCGTCATCTTTTCAAAATCGTTTCTGCCGTAAAAAAGAAAGAGGGTTCCGTCTTTTTCGAGAAAAACGTTTGATGTATTTTCATCTTCTTTTATTTCAAATCCAAGTACATCACGATAAAAACGAATCATCTGAGCCATATCTTTTACAAAAATTCCAAATCCATCAAGTTTCATCTTAAACCTCCAATAATGTTGCTTTAGAAAAGCATAACGCCACTTTGCTTTTTTGTATTGTAAAAATCCGACAGGGCTGCATTTACTGCATCAGAAAAACTCATGCCGTGAAATTTCTTGAAATCATTAAGAAGGTGCGGCTGGTCAAAATATCCGTATTTAAAAACTGCATCCTGAATATCAAAATTTTCTGAACGGCATACATCCTGCCACAAGCTTTGATAACGGACAAGCGAAGAAAACTTTTTAGGAGAAAGCGAAACGGTGTTTTTAAAAAGCCTTTCCAGCTGCCGCTCGCCTGCATGAATGTCTTTTAATAACGACGAAAGCGGAAGTGAACCCCGCGTGCGGATCATCTGAACTACGGCATCAAGTACAAGTGAATCCTGTTTTGTAATTTTTCTTGAAGGCATATTGAGTAAATCAAGCAAAACTTCTTCGCTTATGTTTTTGAATTCTGAAAGAGTCATGTCCTCATGAATTTTTCTGCAAAGCATTTTTTTGGCTGTCGCAAAATGTTCTTCCAGATCAAAAAATTCGTTTGCAGTTTCTGCCAGCGGTTCGTCGCAAAAATTGAAAGCCTGCCACGCGTAAAATCTGATTCCAAAAAGCCTCCTGTGAACAATGCCAGAGTTTTTTGAGCGAAACATTTTGTCTGTAGTACCGCAAAATCCCATGCCAGAAATTTCCCGCTCGTCTGAATTGCTTTCATTTTCATCTACGGAAATGATTATATCTGCGCACGCGTCTGGAATAATCACAGAGGAAAAATCATTTACATTTGAACCGTCATTCCATGTTGTCCAGAAGCAGCGTACAAACGGAGCAAGATTTTTGCACGGCAAAAGTTCGCTGTAACCGGAATGAGAAAACGGCGTTGCGGTTATTGGCAAAAACATTCTTTTATTATAAAGGACTTTCAAGAATTTATCAGCGCAAAAATTACCTTTTATTCTTTCGCAGAAGTTGTATCTGTTTTCTTACCTCGTTTTGCAATCGTGT
>CACYCX010000016.1 GCA_902772975.1 uncultured Spirochaetaceae bacterium | reverse complement strand
TGCACTAATCATTTCTTTTTTCCAGAAATCTGATTTTGCAAGCATCAGGACATTGCTGGGCGTAATGCGGGCGCTGCAGGAAATCTGGAAGCGGCTTTTATCTTTAGGCGCCATCAATCCTGCATAAACGGTGTCGAGCCGCTCCGCCATCATTTTCACATTCGATTCTGATAGTCCGGGCGCAAAGGATGAAATCAGCTGTTCTGTAAATTCCTTATGGTTTTGCGCCGGGATTCTGAAATAAACCAGACTGTCATCACCGAGAATATCAACTGGATCAACCTTCACCTGCTGAACCTGCGGTGCAGAACGGCATGAAAAAAGCAGAACTGCACACGCAAAAAGAATAAAGCAAAGTGCCTTAAATCTTTTCAATTCTTACGCTCCAAACCTTATCTTCAGATTCAACTTTTGTTCCCTGCTCTTCTGATGTGAATTCTGCCTTTTCTGCAAGAGTTTCGCCACAGATAAATTCAGAGAACATCTGATAAGCGGCTTTAAGCTCATCGTCGCCTGAAACTTTAAGTGAAATTCTGTCTGTAACGGAAAGTCCGGTTTCCTTTCTGAGGTTCTGGATTCCACGCACAAGGTCACGGGCATAGCCTTCTTTTCTAAGCTCGTCTGTAATCTTTGTATCAAGACCAACTGTAAGCGTTCCGTCATTGATAACCTTAAGGTCATCCTTTTCAAAGCGATCAACGATTACCTTTTCTTCATCAAGCTCAACTGACTTTCCGTCAACTTCGATAGAAAGCTTTGTGCCGTCAAGGATTGACTGAATCTGCTCGCTTGTGAGTGTGGCGATTATTCCGGCTGCCTGCTTCATAAGCGGACCAAGCTCTTTTCCAAGAACCTTGAAATTTGCCTTTGCCTTGTATTCAACAAGCTCATCCTCGCGGTCGTGGAACTCAACTTTCTTTACGTTAAGCTCTTCCGCGATTGTATCCTGCATTTCTGACAATACGGTCTTTTCGTTAGGGTTACGGGTAACGAGTGCTACGCTTGCAAGCGGCTGGCGGTTTTTAAGGTTGAACTGATTGCGCAGTGAGTGACCCATTGAAACTGCCTTCTGTACAGTTGCCATCTTGAACTCAAGCTCTTCGTTAATCCATGCCTTGTTTGGAACCGGATAATCAGTAAGGTGAACAGATTCCTTGTCGCCGTCTGTCTTAAGGTTCTGATACATTTCTTCAGTAATGAACGGAACGAACGGAGCGGCAACTTCTGCAAGCGTCTTGAGCGCGATATAAAGCGATTCGTATGCTTCTGCCTTATCGCTGTCATTTTCTGATTTCCAGAAGCGGCGGCGGCTCCGGCGGATGTACCAGTTATTGAGCTCGTCGATGAATTTTACGATCGGGTCAATAGCTCCCGACAAATCATAAGAATCAAGGGCAGCTGTAACTTCCTTGATGAGGTTCTGCGTAATTGACAGAAGCCATGCGTCAAGCGGATTTGTCGGAGTCTTATTGTCAAAAAGACGTCCTGTCGGCTGAATCTTATCGATGTTTGCGTATGTTACAAAGAATGAATAAGAGTTCCACCACGGAATGATGATTGACTTAAGGACATCGCGCACGCCTTCGTCCGAATAACGGATTTCGTCTGCCTTAACGACTGCCGAATGCATGAGGAAAAGGCGGATTGCATCGGCGCCGAACTTATTGATTGCTTCAACAGGGTCAGTGTAATTGCGGAGTGACTTTGACATCTTGCGTCCGTCGGAAGCAAGTACGATTCCGTTTACGATACAGTTTTCAAATGCCGGCTTATCAAAAAGCTGAGCGGCTAAAACTGTAAGCGTATAGAACCATCCGCGCGTCTGGTCAAGGCCTTCAGAGATGAAGTTAGCCGGGAAATTCTTTTCAAACTTCTCTTTATTTTCAAACGGATAATGCTGCTGGGCATATGGCATTGAGCCTGACTCAAACCAGCAGTCGAAAACTTCCGGGATGCGGCGCATTGTGCCTTTTCCGCATTTCGGACACTTGAAAGTAATCTTGTCTACAAACTGCTTGTGAAGGTCTTCCGGATAAACGCCGCTTAAATCCTTAAGCTCCTGGCGGCTTCCTACGCAGACTGTGTGCTTGCAGTCAGGATCGTCACAACGCCAGATAGGAATCGGGTTACCCCAGTAGCGATTACGGCTTACTGCCCAGTCGCGTGCACCTGCAAGCCACTTACCAAAGCGTCCTTCCTTAATGTGACCCGGCTGCCATGTAATCTTGCTGTTTGCGCGCAGGAGCACATCGTGGTAATCAGCTACCCTTACAAACCATGAGCCGATTCCGCGGTAAATCAAAGGCGAACCGCAACGCCAGCAGTGCGGATATGAGTGAACGATAGAATCGCGCTTAACAAGCTTTCCTTCGTCCTTAAGGCGCTTCATGATGTCTTTGTCGGCATCCTTGACAAAAACGCCCTGATAGTCTGAAACTTCTTTTGTAAACTTACATTCGGCATCGATTGGCTCAACGTTCGGAACGCCGGAGCCGCGGAATACCTTGTTATCCTCTTCACCGAATGCAGGCGCGATATGAACGATACCGGTACCGTCTTCCGTAGAAACATAGTCCGCGTTGAACATGCGGAAGGCACCCTTAGCACACTTCTGGCCGCTCATTTCTTCACAAGCCGCCGGATCTTTAAGGGAAGCAAAG
>CACYCX010000015.1 GCA_902772975.1 uncultured Spirochaetaceae bacterium | reverse complement strand
TCAGGGCGGTTTATTTCAGAAATAAAGCTTTTTATTTCGATAAGTATTCGTTGATAGAAGCGGCGGCTTTGCGGCCTTCGCCCATCGCTAGGATAACGGTGGCGGCGCCGAGGACGATGTCGCCTCCAGCCCATACCTTTGCAAGAGATGTCTTCTGACCTTCATCTGCAACGATATGACCTTTTTTGTCTGCCTCAAGGCCTGGCGTTGTAGCAACGAGCAACGGATTCGAGCCGTTTCCGAGCGCAACAATCATTGCGTCGCATTCGACATCGTGCTCGCTTCCTTCGATAGGAACCGGACTTCGGCGGCCTGATTCATCCGGCTCACCAAGCTCGTATTTAAGACAGCGCACGCCGCAAACCTTTCCCTCTTCGTTTCCGAGAACTTCAACAGGGTTTTCGAGGAAGCGGAAATTAATGCCTTCTTCCTCGGCGTGCGCGATTTCTTCGAGACGGGCCGGCATCTCGGCACGCGTACGACGGTATACTACATCGACCTTCTCCGCGCCGAGACGAAGTGCCATACGGGCAGCGTCCATGGCAACATTTCCTGCACCGCAGACAACAACATGCTTTGCTTCATAAATTGGAGTCGCGGCGTGTTCCTTGTCGTAGCCCTTCATAAGGTTAGCGCGGGTAAGATATTCGTTGGCCGAGAAAACGCCAATGAGATTTTCACCCGGTATGTTAAGGAATTTCGGTAAGCCGGCCCCGGTTCCGATAAAGGCGGCGTCAAAACCCTTTTCAGTAAGGAGCTGCTCAAGCGTATTTGTTCTTCCAACAAGGAAGTTAGTCTCAAACTTAACTCCGATTTTTGAAAGGTTATCAATTTCTTCCTGAACGATTGATTTTGGAAGGCGGAATTCAGGGATGCCATACATCATGACGCCGCCGGCTTTGTGGAATGCCTCAAAAACCGTGACCTGATGTCCGGCGCGGGCGCAGTCTGCGGCAACAGTAAGACCTGCAGGACCAGCTCCGATAACGGCTACCTTTTTTCCTGTAGAAGGCGCTACTGTAGGCATTGTTACCTTGCCGTTTTCACGCTCCCAGTCGGCTACAAACCTTTCAAGCCTTCCGATAGAAACTGCCTTTTCGGCGCTCTTATATATTTTACCGACTGTACATTTTCCCTGGCACTGCTTTTCCTGAGGACATACGCGCCCGCAGATTGCAGGAAGGAGGCTTGTTTTCTTGATTGTATCAACAGCACCCTTAAAATCTTCATCTGCAATTTTCTTGATAAAGCCAGGAATGTCGATATTAACCGGACATCCTTCCATACAGAAAGGCTTTGCGCACTGAAGACAGCGGTTTGCTTCAACTACAGCCATTTCCTTTGTATATCCAAGCGCAACTTCGCCCATTTCGCGCGCTCTTTTTATAGGATCACGTGAAGGCATTTCCATCTGTGGAATTGCGCTGCGGTCTTTTGCTGTAAGCGGACCTGCTGAAAGTTTTTCTTTTAATTTGTTATATTCAGCCTTTGCATTTTCTGCCAGCTGTTCGTTTGAAATATGTTCTGCCATTTTTTTTCACGTCTCCTATTTGGCAAGCTTATCTGCTTCAGCCTGCAACTTGCATTTGTGGAAATCTTCTGTTTCGCGTCCCTTGAATGACTTCATGCGCATCATCATATTGTCCCAGTCAACTGTATGTGCATCAAATTCCGGACCGTCTACGCATACGAATTTTGTCTTTCCGCCAACGCTTACACGGCAACCGCCGCACATTCCAGTTCCGTCAATCATGATTGTATTCAATGAAACTGTTGTCGGCACATTAAACGGCTGTGTAGTGAGCGCGCAGAACTTCATCATAATCGGAGGACCGATTGCAATTACTTCAGCTGGCGGTGTCTGACTTTCGCACATTTCCTTAAGTGGAACTGTAGAAACGCCCTGTCTTCCGGCAGAACCGTCGTCTGTCATAATGATTACTTCGTCTGCAATTGCCTTCATTTCATCAACATAAATAAGCAGGTCCTTTGTGCGGGCTGCAATAACCATAATTACTTTGTTTCCGATTGCCTTGTGAGCCTGAACGATCGGATAGCATGGAGCAACACCGAAACCACCACCGACTACTACAACCGGGCCGTCCTTCTTTTCGATTACTGACGGGTTTCCGAGCGGACCTAAAATTGTCGGAAGAGACTGTCCTGCTTCCATAAGAGAAAGTTTATATGTTGTAGCTCCGACTGCCTGGAATACGAGTGCAATCCAGCCTTCATCTGCATTTGCATCTGCAATTGTAAGTGGAATTCTTTCACCAAATTCTTTTTCGACCTGAACAATAACAAACTGTCCGGCTTTGCGGTTGCGGGCAATTTCGGCGGCTTCTACCTTCATGTAAAAAACGCCAGCAGAGAGCTGCTTCTTTTCAATAATTTTGAACATAAGATTTCCTCGAAATTTTGGGAAACACCAAAGCGCGAAAAAACGCAGTAAACTTTAGTGTCGCTGAATTTTTACAATGATACCGCAAAACAGGCCATAAATTCAATACTACTATCTTTTTACAGAAAAGCATTGTATAATTTATGCCATGAGAAAACTGTCTAAAATTTTTATTTCGGTTGCGGCTTTTGCTTCTCTTACGGCAAATGGATTTGCGGATGATTTTTTTGACTCAATAAATTCATTCGATTCGTTTTCTGTTTATGACTCGACCCGTTCAGTTGAGTTCGGATATGAAGGCGGATTCGGAATGTCGGGTTGGAAGATTCAACCTTTTGACCTTATGGCAGACACTTTAGGAAACAATCAGGCTCATTATTTTAACGAGCTTATTTCCAAGGGATTAGTAGACAGCTTTCATTCACAGTCGCGCCTTTTTGCTTCAGTAAGAAATAAAAGCAAGAACAAGGCATCATTCAGGCTGGATTTCTTTATGGGAACAGAAACTTCAGGGCTGGGCTGGGTTTCGGAGGCTGATGTAACTCCTTTTATGAATGCGTCACGGGAATCGAACAATTCTGATAATTTTAAGAAAGCGCAGGTTCATTTAAGGCAGGACATGTTTTTTACGACAGGCGCGGCTTTTGGCCTTAAGCTCAACGAAAATAAAATTCAGCTAAGGGCAGGCGTTGATTTGTTCAAGCCGCTTTTATACGCAAAGGCAAACGGAAGCGAAAGCAAAGACGGTAAGAAGACTAACGGCTCGCTTACGATTTACAGCTTTGATAATTACGATAAAATCCGCACCGGAAAATCGGAAGGATATTTTTCGGATTTATTTA
The DNA here is from genome assembly GCA_902772975.1 of uncultured Spirochaetaceae bacterium. GTDB lineage: Bacteria > Spirochaetota > Spirochaetia > Treponematales > Treponemataceae > Treponema_D. The sequence goes on along the minus strand of CACYCX010000015.1, from coordinate 4,701 downwards.
AGGGAATGGGATTTGATATTTCGCTGTTCGGCGACATGGCGATGGTCAAGCAAATCCGCGTCGGCTCATACATGCGCGTTCCTTTAATGCCGGGCGTTCTGTTTTATGAACACGAAGGCGATTTTGCAATCGGAAAAAAGGGACGCGATTTTGCGAAGGAGCTTTTTAACGGAAGCGCTGACGGAACGGTTGGTTTTGATGCAGACGCTCTTTCTACAAAGAAGACTGAATACTGGATTTCGCGTCCGTTCCGCTGGGGTGTTACAGGCTCGTGGGTTCTGGCGCCGAACTTTCTTGATATATATGCGCTTGTGGGGCTTGGCGTAAGGTATCCGTATTCTAACGATGCCACTTTGTATGCTGAATACAAGGCTGGAGCGCGCCTTCAGGTGAACAAGGTGTTTGCAACCGGATTTTATACAGGCTGGCTTGATCAGCTCTGCGTAAACGAGCTTGCTACGATGGTTAACCTTAAGTTTGCAGAGCTTGATTTTGCGGTTTCGTTCCAAAGCCGTGATATTTTAGGCAGCCTGTTTGCACGAGGCGTTGGCGCGCGGGTTTGCGTTAAGGCCGGATTTTAGGGAAGTCTGTAAAAATTTTATTATCAACTCAAACCAGCACCTGTCAAAAAATCCAGTGCATTTACATGCCTTACTCCGTTAAAATCTTCATTAATAGTTTTATCCATAGAAATTAAAACACAGGGATAAGAATCCTTTAATTTCTTAAAAGGTTTAAGCTCACGTTCAAGCGTTCCGGAATTTTTTACGCTTTCTGCTACCTGAATGTATATTATTGCTCGTTGAGTCTTTTCAATAAAATCAATTTCCAAGTCACCGAGTTTTCCTGTGTAAATTTCATATTTTCTGCGTTTAAGTTCAAGAAAAACAAGGGTCTCAAGAATGTGACCGGTATCTATATTGCGGTAACTTAAAAGCATATTTCGTAAACCTGTATCAGCAATATAGTATTTACAAAGCGTCTTTAAGTATTCCTTGCCTTTTCCCAATCATCAAGCCGATAATAAATGATTTGTTTTTCATCAATACCATCTTCAATGTATTTTGAAATTACCTGCTCCATCAAAAATGATTTACCGCATCGGCGTAATCCTGTGAGGACTTTTATTATCTGTTTATCCCTGAAGGCAAGGATATTTTCAATTTTTCAAGTAAGGGCTGAATTGTCGCCCTTTTAGAAACTAATTGATTCTGAAACTTTCGATATCATTGAATCTCAATTTTCCCATTTCCTTTTTATACTTTTTTTCTATTGCCTTTATTTCATCATCAGTTAAGCCTATTTTAAGCATACTGACGCCAATAAGCTTACCGGCGGCACTATAGTCACTCAGATTATTCTCAGTAATCAAAAATCCTCTGACACCATTTTCTTCAGATGTAGTGGAATCCATTCTTCACCGGCTGACGCGTTTTTTAAAACAGGAAGCGATACAGTTATTTTACTTCCTGATTTGATTGATTGTGAACCTGCCTGTGAAAAAGCAGCTATTGAAATAAAGGCTAAAATTAAAAATGCAGCTGAGATTTTTTTCATGCTTTTAGGTTAACATGAAAATTATATAGTGTCAGTAAGGTGATTGACCTGAAACTTTAAGCTTAGCGGTAATATTAAAAAAACAGGCCTTCCGAAATTGGAAAGCCTGCTTGATTTAAATTAAAAATGAATCTCGAAAAACGATTTTACATTATTTTTTAAGGAGAGCTGCAAACGGATTGTATGTCATGCCGTCGTCGCTTCCTTCATACTGACGCTGCTTATAATCAGAGCCGCCATTACCGCGCGAACGGTTATCGGAACGCCCTGAGTTAAACGAAGCGCCGCCTTTTGCGCCAGATTTATCACCAGCGCCCTTACGCACAATCACAACTTTTCTTGCGCCTGTGCCAGATGAACCAGATGACTCATGCTTTGCCGGTGCACCACCCTGCCCGATTCTTGAAGCAGCATCGCTTTTAAGTGAAAGCGAAATACGGCGGCGGTCTTTGTCCAGTCCGATAATCGTAAATTCATGGACATCGCCAACCTTTACGACTTCCATCGGATCCTTTACAAATTCATCGCTTAATTCACTTATGTGAATAAGGCCTGTTTCGTGCAAGCCGATATCGACAAACGCACCGAAGTCAACAACATTTCGGATTTTTCCAATAACCTTCATGCCTTCCTTCAAGTCCTCAAAAGCAAGGACGCCCTTCTGCATGATTGGAGCCGGATAGCCTTCGCGCGGGTCACGGTTCGGTTTCTGAAGTTCCTCAACGATATCCTTCATTGTTGTTTCGCCAAGATTATATTTTTCTGCAAGCTTTTTGATTAAATCAGCAGGAATTTTTTCTTTCTTCTGAATGTACGGAAGAACTTCGCGGGCTGCATCGTAGTTTTCAGGATGAACCCAAGTGTTGTCGAGCGGATCTGAACTTTCTGCAATTTTAAGGAAGCCTGCGCACTGCTCAAATGCCTTAGGACCAAGTCCCGGAACTTTTTTCAAATCTTCGCGGCTTGTAATCTTGCCGTTTGCATCACGGTATGCAACAATCTTTTTTGCAGTTGCTGACGTAATTCCTGAAACATATTTTAAAAGCGAATAGCTTGCTGTGTTCAAGTTTACGCCGACCTGATTTACAACGCTTCCAACAACTTCGTCCAGTGTATCGGAAAGTTTTTTCTGATTTACATCGTGCTGGTAAAGTCCGACACCGATTGCCTTTGGATCAATCTTAACGAGCTCTGCAAGAGGATCCTGCAAACGACGACCCATAGAAATTGCGCCGCGGATTGTAAGATCAAGATCCGGGAATTCTTCGCGGGCGATATCACTTGCTGAATAAACTGAAGCGCCGCTTTCGTCAACTACTGTGTACATTACATCGCTGTAATTTTCGCTGATAACCTTGCTTACAATTGTCTGAACTTCCTGGCTTCCAGTTCCGTTTCCAACTGCCACAACCTGAATGTCATATTTATCAATTGCATCATTGATTGCCTTGTAAGCGCCTTCTGGATCTGTTACCTGCTTGATGAGGAAGTAGCCCAGATATTTTCCGGTTTCATCAAGTGCGGCGCATTTTGTTCCAGTACGGATTCCAGGGTCAACTCCAAGAACTCGGCTTCCCTTAATCGGCTGAGTCATCAAAAGATTTTTAAGGTTTTCGCTGAAAATTCCGATTCCGTGAACATCAGCTTCATCTGCCTCGTCACTGCGGATTTCGCGAACAACGGCTGGCGACAAAAGCCGCACGACGCCATCTTCAATTGCATCGGCATGATATTTGTTTGACGGTTTTGCCTTCTTTTTGAGCAAATCAATCGCGCTGTCTACATCAACATCGATTGTAACTTCAAGGGCACCTTCGCGCTCGGCACGGTTGATTGCAAGAATGCGGTGCGGCTTAACCTGCGAAAGCGGCTCTGTATAATCCCAGTACATCTGATATGTCGATGTCTTCTGAACTGTTTCAGCATCCTGACCTTCCGGGACGATTCCCTTTGTTACGATAGAGCCAGTTTCGATATAAAGGTCATGCACCGCAGCGCGATTGTCCGTATCCTGAGAAACGCGTTCTGCGATAATGTCCTTTGCCCCGTCCAAAGCTTCTTCAACAGTGGCGACGTTGAGTGCGGCGTCTTCGTTATCAGTCTTTATGAATTCCTTTGCCTTTTCTTCGATTTCTTTATCGCTCATAGTGAGCATTGCATCGGCGAGCGGATCAAGACCTTTTTCGATTGCAACCATACCGCGTGTCTTTTTCTTTTTCTTGAACGGAGCCCACAAATCTTCGAGCGCAGAAAGTGTTGTTGCTGACATTGCGGCATTGTAAAGGCTTTCTGTAAGCTTGCCCTGTGCAAAAACACCGCGCACAATTTCGAGGCGGCGCTCTTCAATATTCTTATATGACTTAAAAAGGTGATCACAGTCTCGAACCTGAACTTCATCAAGCGAGCCGTGCTTTTCTTTACGATAGCGGGAAATAAAAGGAATAGTACATCCTTCTTCTACAAGCGAAATAACCGCACTTACCTGCTGCATCTGAATTCCAAGTTCAGCAGCAATCTTTTTCATGATTTCAATTTCATTGACTTTTAAAGCATCAATTGATTCTTGTGTAAATTCCATAGTACGGCAATTTTATTGAAAAATTGAATCGTTGACAACCTGTCAGAGAAATTATTCTGAAAGCAGATCTTCTGTGTTCTTTGTAATTCCGCTTCATCTCTCTTAATCGCCTTTTACAATCTCCCAGTGACCGTTTTTATCAGCACCTACTCTGCGGATTATGTTCTGCTCTTGAAGTTTTTTCATATTCCTATTTACTGTTTCACGAGTAATAGAAAGATGTGCTGCCAGTTCAGTTTGAGAAACATATCTATTTGCATTAACCGCCTCAAGAATTTTCTGCTGAACTTGAGTCAAATTTACTATGATTTTACTGTGATTTTTGTGTGACTTTACATTATCGTTTACAGTAACCTTTTGAGTAACTTTCTTTTCAGTCTGTTTTGAATACTTTATATGACAGTATCTGTTTTTAAGCTCATTATGCTCTCCCATCAACAGATTTCGGAAGAATCGTTCAAGAAACTCTGGATTTTCCAGTATTCCCTTCTGCAGATTGTTGTAATTTGCACGTACCAAAGCATTTCTAAAATACCAGGAATTTTCAGCAAAGATATCATTATTTA
>CACYCX010000014.1 GCA_902772975.1 uncultured Spirochaetaceae bacterium | reverse complement strand
TCAAATGAATCCGCCTTTACAAGGCATGATGTCCGACAATATCCGCCGTCATACCGGCAGTGAATGTAAACATACGATATATTAGACTAACACCTCCTTTTTCCCCTCATATAAGATGATTCTGTTCAAGCTCTTCAATGAATGAAGAACTTGATGCCTGTGTGGTTTCTACTACTTCATTTACGATTCTACCGTCTCGTGTCGGAATCATATGAACTAAAAGCTGAACGCTCTGCGCTACATCAGGAATTTCTCCGGGAATAACCTCGCGTAACAAATCCCTGATCCTGGAAAGTATGGTCAGAGCTGAATTAGCGTGTACCGTAGTTATTCCTCCCGTATGTCCGGAGTTCCATGCTTTAAGGACTTCGTTTGCGACGTCTCCGTACCGGAGTTCGCCGAATATTATTCTTGATACATTGCACCGCATTGCAATTCCGACAGCCTTCAGGCAGTTCTTGCCTTCCGCCCATATAGGAAAGACATCGCGGGCATGACATTTAATTTCACTTGCATCTTCAACGATGTAGAACCTGTCATCCGGAGTAAACTCAACCATTTTTTCAATGATTGCGTTCAGCAGTGTTGTCTTTCCGCTTCCTGTTTCTCCGCCGATCACGATGTTGCTCCTCTGCTTTATATGTTTTATAAGAAGGTCATATTTTTCCTGCGTAATCTGACCTTTCTCAAGGTAATCTTCAAGCTTGAATATCTTGTCGCTAGGCCGCCTTATTACAAATAAAGGAGTATCGGCTGCAGTATGAGGCAGGATTCCTTCAACCCTTATGCGCCATTTGGGGAGCCTTATGGTTCCTTCAACAACAGGTACACTATTGTCAATCGTAATGCCCATTATCGAAGCGCAGAGGTGAATAATGCTTTTTGTTTCGGCTTCGGAAAAATATATTCCCGTAAACTGCTTGTCCATGCCGATTCCCTCAACAATCAGCTCACCTCCCAGTCCGATTGCAATATCTGTAATCATTGGATTTTCAAGGAAAGGAATGATTTTTCCCATATCGCAAAGAAGGTTCTGTATCCATTTTTCTTTTTTTATGTGCTCGCCGATTGAATCGATTGATGACATTAAGCCTGCTCCTGGATTTCCGTATATGCGTCAAGCAGCATGGATTCAAGAAGTCCTACGCGGTTTGATTTGGCGGTTTTCATACAGTCCTTCTTAAACTCATCAAATTCCTTTTCAATCATTTCATTGGATTTCCCAGAATTAACATTTGACGGAAATGATTTCATAATGAACTTTGTCTGCTGAGTAACCATAAGAGCAAGAATTTCAATTTTATTTTCAAGAAATTTAATTTTCCTTGTATTTTCGCTTAAAGTTGTATGTATGATTTCCATGTCGCTTATGTTACGGTTAAGATAATTGTTGAGGGCCGCCCTTATAACTTCGCTTGCCGTAGTGTGCTGCTCCAGTGCTTTCATTTTCACATAATTTTCCATTTCATCAGTAAGACGCAGCTTCATTGTCTTAACATAAGTTGCATACACAGGTTTTTCAATTTTCCTCATGTTGTATTTCTCCATCTCCAAAAAATATTCCTAAAATAACCCTGTTTCGGCTTCCGTTTCCGGAAAGCCTGGCACAGGGAAGCCTGCGAATCAAAAAATAATTAAATAAATGGTCCTGTTTTTTTACGGTGACAAGTACACACAGAATAATAAAAGTCCAACGGACTTTTTTTTGACTAATCAGGAATCAAAGATGCTGTCAGAACCTGAAACGGATTTTTTGACAGTTATCTTTGCGTTCTGTATCTTCTGAATTTTTTTGCTGATTCTTTCAGAAGTTTCTTCCACAAACTTGAATTTATTCTTTCTTTCCTCTTCAAGCTTTCTTTTTTTAATGCTGCTTGGAAGTGCCTTAAGCAAAGGCTCTGTATCTTTAAGTTTTGGAGTAAGAAGAAAAGATTTGTCTTTAAATCTAGGGTCTTCATAGTAGACAACTTTCTTTCCCTTGTATGGCGGCATTCCCTGACTAAAGATAATCTCGCGGCTGAACTCCAGTTTCATCAATTCATCGGGATTAATCAGGCTTGTCTGTGTTTCCTGCGAGCTGCGAGATATGTTTTTAAAGCCTGCTTCGTATTTGCTTCCGCTGGAAGAAAGATTGTCAAGCAAAACTGACCTGTTTCCGATTGATTCAGAAAAGCTCTTTGCATCCTTGATGTTTCCCGGAGCGTAAAGAATGATTGTCTTGCAATGGTCAAGAAACGGGTGATTTTCTCCGTAAACATCTACAATCTGATTCAGCGACTGCGTAATAATAAGAAAAGTTACACCGTAACCTGCAAGAATACCTGCGTTCTGTGCAATGTCCGGAAAATAACCGAGAACCGGAAATTCATCCAGCAGAAACAGGCACGGATTTTTAAGCTTGACGGCATTTGCGTTTGTCGTTCCGCTTGAAAACTTCTTAATCATGAAAGTAATTATCATTCTGAATACCGGACTGATTCGCTTGATATGGTTGTAGGGAACGATAAGATAAAGGCTTATTCCGTTATCACTGTCAATAAAATCATCTACGGAAAAATCAGAGTATGCCGTAGTCTGCTGAATAAGCGGGTCCTGGAACAGACTTATCTTTGAAAAAACAGTTGTATAAGTTGATGAACGTTCCTTCGGATTCTGCATTTCGCTGCGGTTTGCAGCCTTTACAATGAGGCTGTGAACTTCATAGAATACACTTCCGTCATCGTGTACATGAACGTCTTTAGTCCTCATTTCATTAAGGAGAGCTTCGCCGCAGCCGGCTTCTTCGCCTTGCGCTGCAGCTTCCTTTTCAGCTTCTGACTTTTCTGTAGAAAAGACATCAAGAACACGCGTAAGGTTCTTGTCTTTCCACTCAATCTTTTTAGAGAACCTTACGTGTAGGACGACTCCTGCAAAAATATCACGGGCAATATTGTTGAAATATTCGGCTGCGCCGTCTGAGCCGCCGCTTTTTGCCTTGTCAGCACCAAAGAAGATTTCCGCAATCATATCTGCCCATGAGAAAGCTTCGCTTGCACTGTCCGGAATTTCGTGGATGGGATTGTAGTGAATCGTATCTCCGTTCGGATCCAAAGGTCTGAACGGCATACATATACTGAACTTGCTTCTCCAGCCGGAAGTAGCTTCCCAGTTCTCACCTTTCGGATCGAATATGACGATAGAACCGCGGCCTTTAATGACCTTTTTATGAGATTTTTTGTCTTTATCCCAATAAGGCACACCGTAAAGTATACAAGTCGGAATTACAACACCAACACCTTTACCTGCTCTTGTCGGAGCAATCATCCAGGTATTTGTTCTTCCGGAATGACAGATTAAATCTGCAATTTTAGGCTTGTTAAAAAACTTATTCAGATGGAGCGTCAAAGACGCTTTTTCCCTGTCAACTTTGTACGTCACATCTGCCTTTGCGAGTTCGCCGCAGACGACTCCATAATGCTG
>CACYCX010000013.1 GCA_902772975.1 uncultured Spirochaetaceae bacterium | reverse complement strand
GAGGTCAGCACGCTGCTTGTTGATCTTCTTCAAAGCTTCATCCAAAGTACCGATTGCGCGGTTTGCATCATCCGGAGCTGCAAGAGAAATCTTTGACTCATCACCAAAGTTGCGGAGTCCAAGAGCTGTTGCTGTCATTGTTCCGATGTAAACCTGTGTTCTCTGATCCATGTTTGCACCAATATGGAACCACATTGAACCAGTAACAACATTTTCACCAGTCGGGCGAGCAAAGCGTCCTGTAAGCATGTTCATACCGTTGAACTGTGCAGCAGATGCAATGCGGTCTACTTCGTCAACGAGTGAAGATACTTCAACCTGAATCTGCATACGGTCTTCGTCAGAATAGATTCCGTTTGATGACTGTACTGCAAGCTCACGGATTCTCTGAACGATGTCAGATGTTTCCTGGAGGTAGCCTTCTGTTGTCTGGATGAATGAGATGCCGTTCTCTGCGTTTGTAGAAGCCTGGTTCAAACCGCGGATCTGTGCTCTCATTTTTTCTGAAACTGCAAGTCCTGAAGCATCATCACCAGCACGGTTAATTCTCATGCCTGATGAAAGCTTTTCCATGTTCTTCTGCTGCGAGAGGTCTGTGAGCCCCTGTGTACGCTGTGCAAACATTGCACTCATGTTGTGATTAATGACCATATGTAACTCCTATAAAGTCTGTACAAACTGGATGAATCCAATTTGTTCCTTGTAAGATTTGGTAGTTTTAATTATCAAACCTCGCAAGGACTTCCATCCATGTGGGGTTTTTACCACCCTTACTATCTTTATCGGAATCAGAAAAAAATGGTTTAGCAAATTTTTTAATTTTTTTTCGACTTTTTTTATTTTTTATGCGATAATCTTCTATTATGAAGAGATTTATTACCGCTATTTTTATTTTGTGTTTTACAGGCTTTTGTGTATTTTCACAGTCACAAAAAGTAAACAGGAAGCTTCCTTTTACAAAGGGATTGAATCTTTCAAGCTGGCTTGAACCGTTCGGGTTCGCAAATTCTTCAAAAGACTGGTTTGGTGAGCAGGATTTTAAGGACATCAAAAGTCTTGGCGTAGAAGCCGTCCGAGTTCCGATTCACTTTGAGACATGGAGCAGCGGCGCCCCGGATTATATTGTAGAGGACTGGGTCTGGGAATATGTTGATAATGCAGTAGCATGGTGCGAGCACCTCGGAATGTACATACTGATTGACTTTCACAATCTGTGCGACGAAAATTCTTACACCAAGCCCGATGTAGAAAAAATGCTTTCAAAAATCTGGCCGCAAATTGCAGAGCGTTACAAGGACAGATCAGCTTATGTTCTGTATGAAGTCTATAATGAACCGCATGGAATAGACTGCGCAAAGTGGGGAAAAGTTCAGGGCAAAATCATAAAGCTTATCCGTAGTATCGATAAAAAACATTCCATTATCGTTGGCGCGGCGGATTTTAATTCCATAGAAAAACTTCTTTCACTTCCAAAATACAACGACGACAACCTGATTTACAATTTCCACGAATATTCACCGTTTCTGTTTACGCATCAGGGCGCCGCATGGACATATACAAAACGCCTTACAAAAATACCTTTCCCGTATGTGAAGGAAAAAATGCCGCCGCTTCCGCCGGAGCCGACCGATAGCGAAAAATGGATTATGGAAAACTATCCGGCCGACTCAAGCGAACAAAATCTGGTAGCGCCATTGGACAAGGCGGTTGCTTTTGTAAACAAGCGTAACGCCGCCCTTATGTGCAATGAATACGGAGTTTACATGCCGTTTGCTGATGTAAATGAAAGGGCAAACTGGTACAGGCAGAAGGCGGCATGGCTTTCGGACAGAAATATTGCGCGGCTCAGCTGGGACTATAAGGGAGGCTTCGGCATATTCAAAAAAATAGAGGGCGCTGAATTCCCGTACGACGTTGATGCCACAGTCGTTAAGGCTATGGGATTTACGCCGCCGCAGGTTTCGGGAAACGCCGGAAGCGCGGCCAATAACTATTGGATTGACAATGCAAAAAAACAAGGGCATTATACAATCTACCGGAATACGGTTGCTAAAGGAATCAAGCTTTCGGGCTGGATGAGCACAGAGAACAATATGCAAAACAGGCTGGGCGCGCGTGATGAAAACGGCGGCGACGCTTTCATTCACATTCCTGCCTGCGATATGTATAATGGAATTGAATTTGATTTTGGAAAGGAATCAGATTTTTCTTCACTTGCAGCTGCTGATTTAAAGCTTGAATTTGAAGTGAGATCAAACACACCGAATCAGAAGCTCAGTGTGTACTTCAGGAATTTAACTCCCGATGACGAAAAGCGCCCTAAAGTAAAAGCCTGGCGCGCAATTAATTCCCTCACATTAAAGAGTGACGGAAAATGGCATAAGGTAAGCATTCCGCTCAGCGAATTTAAAGACAGCGGCGCGTGGAATGTAAGCGACAACAAATGGTACAATTCGGAAGGACTTTTTGACTGGCACAAGGTAAGGGCACTTATTTTTGATTTCCAGTCGCCTGTAACAAAAGGCATTTCTTTCCGGAACATAGAAATAAAAAAATAACAGGGGATTTTATGTTTTTAATTTGGGGAAACAAACCGACAGAAAAAATTATCGGAACAACAAATAAAATATTTCATTGCGATCATTGCGGAAATGACATAAGGTTTCAGCTTCGTTTATCAAGGAATTGGTTTACGACATATTTTATTCCGATATTTCCGCTTTCTACAAAGCGCAGGCTTGAATGCCCCATCTGCCAGTACGGATGCGATGTCAGCAAAGAAAAGGCACTTGAGATACTGGCAGAATGTTCTCAATCCCTCAAATAAAAGCTGCTTCAGTTAAGCACGCCCATTTCTGAAAGGATAATTGACGCGCTTACTGTTGCCGCAGTTTCAGTCCGCATTACACGACTTCCCATTCCAAGGCGTATAAAGCCGCTTGATTCCAAAAGCGCTCGTTCGCTATCAGTCCAGCCGCGCTCGCTCCCGATTGCAGCAATGCAGGCTTTGTTGAGCATGCCGGTATTTTTGAGGTATTCCGTAAGGGAACCAGCGGGGCGGATATTATCAAGCGCAATTTTTGCTACAGGCGCACCTGATTTTACAATCCCGCCTATTTGCGCAATGCCGCGTGATTGGGAATTACTGCCTGATTGAGAATCGCCGCCTGTTTGGGCCGCAGTCCCGCAGCACAATTCCGGTGAATTAATGCATTCACCTAATGTTTTGTGCAGGAACAATTCTGGTACATGCGTTGAAGCGGCCTGTACCGTTCCGTCATAAAGCATCTTGTATGCCGCCCCGCGTTCAACGAGCGATGACTGCATGTAGGATTTTTCGCCCAGCTCCGTTCCGGTAAGGTGCACCGATTGAACACCGAGCGCGGCGATATCGCGAAGCAGCCGCTTTAACTGAATCGGACGCGGAAACCCGATAATCATATGTAACGGAAAAAGCGGCTTGCCGTCTGATTGAGGCGTAAAATCAAATTTCATCGTATCTGAAAATTCTTTTATTACGGCGCTTCCTGCCATTCCTTCAATTAAACCAGCCGAAAAAGAATCGCCTTCCTTTTTCTTCAAAATTTTCTGTATGTGAATTACGCGGTCATCTTTTAACGGGATGCCGTTTTCAAGTTCTTCCTGATTAAAAAGGCAAATATTCATAAAATCATTCTATTATATTACAAACAAAAATCAATATGTCAGAAATCTCTTTCAGAAATCTCGCAGAAATCACCCGTAATTAACTCCGAAAAGTCAGTTCTTGAATTTTCTGCCCTGCATAATTAAAATAAAGGAATGAACATTTCAAATATCCTCAAAAAAAATCTTACGCCGGCACAGACTGTCATTCAGCAGGCGCTCAAAGTTAAAAAATCAGAAAAAGTTCTAATAGTAGCAAACCCTTCGACCGCACAGATTGCGCAGGATTTATTTCTTGCCGCAACAGATGAAGGGGCACAGGCAAGCCTTATCTATCAGTCAGAAAAAACTTCAATGGATAACGCAGATGACACTGTAATCGGTGCAATTAAAAGCGAGCCGGATGTAATGCTTTCGATTTCCGCAATCAAGCTCGGAAAGGACAAAGCCGCCGCCGCAAATCCGTACAAATCAGAAGACGGCACTCCTTACGACCATATTTTCGATTATCTTCTTTCGGGCAAAAAAACAATGCGTGCAGTCTGGACTCCGGGCCTTACGCAGGATATGTTCGACAGGACAGTAAATATTGATTACGCAGAGCTTCAGGCAAGATGCAAGGCGCTTGGAGCAAAATTCAAGAATGCGGTTTCGGTTCATGTAACTGCGGCCGGCGGTACTGATGTTACAATCTCAGTCGAAGGGCGCAAGGCGTTTTCTGATGACGGTGATTTTTCAAAACCGGGAACTGGCGGCAATATTCCGGCAGGCGAAATTTTCATAAGCCCTGTCGTTGGCAAAACTGAAGGCGTGATTGTGTATGACGGCTCGATGACTTTTGCAGACGGCGATTCGATTCTAGCCACTCCGATTACGGTTACAGTAAAGGACGGCTTTGTTACGGAAGTTGAAGGCGGCGATGAAGCAAAGCGCCTTTTAAAAACGATTACAGATGCTGAACAGAAAGCAGTTGCAATGGAAAAAAGCAAAAGCCTTCCGGAAGGCTCAGGCGAGATTTACAAGCGCAATGCACGCAATATCGGCGAGCTTGGAATCGGTTTGAATCCTGCCGCGATTATTACGGGCAATATGCTTGAAGACGAAAAGGCATTCAAGACATGTCATTTTGCAATCGGGCAGAATTACGACGATGACGCGCCGGCTTTGATTCACCTTGATGGAGTCGTTCGCAATCCTACGATCGAAATTAAATACGCAGACGGTTCAACTTTTGTTGCGCTGGACCGTGGAAATCTTCAGATATGAAGTTAAAGTGCAATTAATTTATTCTAAATAAATTTATATGGGGGAAAAAAATGGATTCTCAATGGTTATTTCAGGCAGGAACTTTCTGGGCACTGGTGCCTCCGATTGTTGCAATTGCTCTTGCGCTCATTACAAAGGAAGTTTATTCTTCGCTTTTTATCGGCGTGATTTTGGGCGGACTTTTCATAAGTCAGGGTTCGTTCCCGGGCTTTCTGAACGCCGTCTTTAGTGATGGAGTTATCAAGCAGCTTTCAGATCCGTGGAATGTCGGCATTATCGTGTTCCTTGTAATTCTTGGAGCAATGGTTTCGCTTATGAACAAGGCGGGCGGTTCTGCGGCTTTTGGTGAATGGGCAAAAAAGCACATCAAGACAAAAACTGGCGCACAGATTTCTTCAATCGTTTTGGGAATCTTGATTTTTATTGACGACTACTTCAACTGCCTTACTGTTGGTTCGGTAATGAAGCCGGTTACAGACAAGCACAAGGTAAGCCGCGAAAAGCTTGCATACCTGATTGACTCAACAGCAGCACCAATCTGCATCATCGCCCCGATTTCATCTTGGGCAGCCGCAGTTTCAGGATTTGTTGACGGAGAAAACGGCCTTTCACTTTTCTTAAAGGCAATCCCGTTTAACTTCTATGCGCTTTTTACAATCATAATGATGTTCACGATTGTAATCATGAATTTTGATTACGGTCCGATGGCAAAAACAATTCTTACTGACGAGCAGTCATCATCGGCTTCTTCTTCATACGAAGGAAAAGGACAGATTATAGATTTGATTTTCCCGATTGCAGTACTCATCGTGTTCTGTACAATCGGTATGATTTACACAGGCGGATTTTTCTCAAGCGGTGAAGATCACAACGGATTTGTAGATGCATTTGCAAACAGCGACGCTTCTATCGGTCTTGTGCTTGGTTCATTTGCAGCCCTGATGATTACGCTTGTTTTCTACATGTCACGCGGCGTACTTAAGTTCTCTGAATTCATGTCATGCATCCCGGACGGATTTAAAGCAATGGTTCCGGCAATTTTGATTCTTACACTTGCATGGACATTGAAGGGCGTAACTGATGCACTCGGTGCAAAGACATTCGTTGCAGGAATTGTTGAAAACGGAGCCGCTGGTTTCCTGAACTTCATGCCAGCAATCATCTTTATCATCGCAGCGCTTCTTGCATTTGCAACAGGAACTTCATGGGGAACATTCGGCATTTTGATTCCGATTGTAGTAAACGCATTCATGACAACAGATTACAACCTGATGATTATTTCTATTTCAGCTTGTATGGCAGGTGCTGTTTGCGGTGACCACTGTTCTCCGATTTCTGATACGACTATTATGGCAAGCGCCGGCGCACAGTGTCCGCATGTTTCACATGTTTCAACACAGCTTCCGTATGCAATGACAGTTGCAATCATTTCGTTTGCAACATACATCATCGCAGGCTTTACACGAAGCGCACTTATTTCATTTGCAGCAGGCGCTGTAATTTTGATTGGAACGCTTTTTATCTTAAAGAAGAAATTTTCTGACCGTTAATATCGTATAAGGTCACAAGGTCGCCTGCTGTGCTGTCGTAAATCGCGAAGCCGGCGGGCGATTTATTTTTTGGAAGCGATACGGAGCCTGGATTGCAGATTATCGTACCGCTTTTATTTTTTTCCAGAACCTGAACATGAGTGTGGCCGTAAAAAATTACTGAAACATTTTCATAATTGATTTTGCGCGGATTAGTTTCTGGAACGGCAATCGTCCCGTCGGCTCTTTCCGGTGAATACACATGACCGTGCGTACAGAATATTTTCTGCGCTCCGTCTGCGATAAGCGCATAGTCCGACATGCACGGAAAGCTTAACACCATCTGGTCAACTTCGGCATCGCAGTTCCCGCGCGAGGCGATTATTTTTGCGCTGTACTTATTTAAAAGCTCTGCAACTGCCTTTGGATTATGTCCGGCCGGGAGCGGGTTACGCGGTCCGTGATAAAGGATGTCGCCCAGCAAAACAATATTGTCACATGGATTTTTTTCGTAGAAATTTAAAGCCCGCTCTATTCCTTCGAGCGAGCCGTGAATATCAGAAACAACAAAAAGCCGCATAGAGCCTCCTAAATCTTTGACAGCTCGTAAAGAATTACGCTTGCGGCCTGCGCTACATTAAGGCTTTCTACCGGAGATGCCCGGCCGGCCTTCATTCCTGAATAGGGAATGATTACCAGATGGTCACAGTTGCGCCTTACTTCTTCGCTTATGCCCTTTTCTTCGTTACCAAGCACAACGAGCGCGGGCTTTTTGCCACACAGCTGCCTGATATTGGAAACAGACTCCTTGGCCGACAAATCTGTTCCGATTTTTACGAGCTTACCGGCAACCGCCTGTAAAAGCGCCGCAATCGATTTTACGGAATAGATATTTACGAATTCCATTCCGCCTTCTGCAACGCGGTAAGAGCTTGTAGTGATTGAACTTTGTGATTCGTTTTCCGGGATGATGATATTTTTGATTCCGAAAAAAGCCGCGCTTCGCACAATCGCGCCCAGATTGTTTGCATTACCGACTCTGTCCAAAAGCAAAGCGCTTTCACCGCGTTCTGCCCATTCATCGGCGACATCAGTTGTAAGGCGCATTACCTCAGGCGGCTCAATCATTGCGACTACGCCCTGATGGTGGACGCTTCCGCAAAGCTTTTCGAGTTCCGAGGCGTCCTTAACCTGATTGTATGGAGCCTTGCGCTTTGCAAGCTGCTTGCACAATCCGCCAAAAAGCGGCGCGCGTTCTTCCGTAAAATAAAAACGCTTGATACGGCCGCTGTTTGTTTTTTCGAGAGTCTTTACTGCAGAAAAGCCGCATACTGCAAGCTCGTTATTCTGTTTGTTCTTCATACCTGATTACTCGTGAAAAATCTGCTTAAGTTCCTTTTCATAAAGCTCAGCAATTTTGTATCTCATAAGCTCCTGTTTTGCAGAAAGCTCGCGTCCGACTTCAAGCTGTCGTGTTACGAATGCAAAACGCGGAATTTTTTCAAACATCCTGAAGCCGTTTTTCTGGCTTACAATTTCGCGGATTATTCCGTCGTAGAATTTATAGACATCAGGATTTTCAACAAGCTCTTCAAATGTTGAATACGGAATGTTGTTTTCCTTTGCATAAAGTTCAAGCTCTTCCCTGTTCGGGAAAACAAGCGCGCCGAGATTTCTCTGATCCTGACCGACAACTACAACAGTGTCGATATATTTGCTTTCCTTTAATTTTTCTTCAATTGGAAGCGGCTCAACATTTTCACCTCCGCGGAGAACAATCGTATCCTTTACGCGGCCCATGATTTTGATTTCGTTATTTACACCGAGCATTGCAAGGTCACCCGTATCAAGCCAGCCGTCTTTATTAATGGCCTTTTCCGTAAGCTCAGGGCGCTTGTAATAGCCTTTCATAACGGTGCCGCCCTTAACCTGAAGCACGCCCTTTGTGCATTTTGGAAGAACATTTCCGTCCATATCAACAATGCGTACATTTACGCCGCGGATAGCAGTTCCGATACAGCCGAAGACAGGCTTTGAAATATGACGAACCGCAACAACAGGAGCAGTTTCCGTCATGCCATAACCTTCAACGATATTGATTCCGAGTGCCCAGAAATATTCATCTACAGTCGAAGGATATGCGCCGCCGCCTGCGATTCCAGCCCTGAAGCTGTTTCCGAATTTTGCCTTAATCTTGCTGAACACAAGAACGTTTCCAAGAAGCTTAAGCGGGAACAGAAGCAGCCACGGGAGCACAAGAACCGGCCACCAGAAAACAATCCAGTCATTTCCAAAACGGATGCTCTGACGGAATAACTTACGGTGCATGCGGCTGTGCAGGATTGCGACATTTGTAAAGAATGTATAAAGCGCGCAGGCAATTCCACCAGTGCGGCGCATCTGCCTGTTTACGCCATCCATCAGCGCTTCGAATACACGCGGAACGGCCGGAAGCAGCATCGGGTTAATTGTAGCAAAGTCAGCAAGCAGAATACTTGCAATCGGTTTTGAATAGCAGAGCGAGGCGCCCTGGTTCATGATAACATATTCTACAAGGCGCTGGAAAACATGCCATACCGGAAGAACACAAATTGCCCTGTCGGCCGGCTCAAGGTGAATGCGCTCATTCAATTCATCAAGCTGGGTGATAAAGTTTCCGTGGCTGAGCATTACACCTTTTGGCGTTCCCGTTGTTCCTGAAGTAAAGATGATTCCTGCAATATCGTCCCATTGTCCGACTTCAATTTCTTTTTCCATTACGCCGTCATTCTTTGCGCGGTACTCAATTCCCTTTTCAAGGATTTCGTTAAAACGGAAAATTACAACGCCTGCCTTTTTTGCCTGACTGAAATTTTCTTCCGTCGGTTCTTCAAAGCAGATCATTGTCTTTAAAGTCGGTATATCTGATTTAAGGTTCAGGATTTTTGTAATCTGAGCCGGGTTTTCTGAAATTACAAAGCGGCATTCAGTAAACGAAAGGATGTACTTCAAATCATTAGGCGAAGCGTCACAGCCGCGCGGAACATCAACTGCACCAATTGCAAGAAGTCCAAGGTCTGACTGCTCCCATTCTTTTCTGTTGTCGGAAATAAGTCCGATTTTTTCGCCGCGCTCAACTCCAAGGGAAAGAAGGCCTGCGCCAAAATCCATCGCGTTTTTGAACATATCCTTATATGTTGTCGGCGTAAACTGTCCGTCTTTCGTTCTGGAATATTGGGCAACTACGTCGGGATGCTTAATTGAAACATCGCGGATTAATCTTGGCAAAGTCGTTTCCATTTTTCTTCCTTACTTTTTTATTGTCAAAATGACAAAAGTTGAGATTTTGTAATGTTAATTATACCCCTAAAACCCAAAAAAATCAACGGACAACCACAAGGTATGGACAAACACATTTTGAATTAATATAAAAAAATAAAACCTCTCGCCGAAAATGTGCGACTCGCACATTCTGCACACACGGCAGAGCATAATGGAGTGTAGCTAAAAAAATGCGGGAAGAAGACGAGTGGCTGACGAAAACACTCCATTTGCACCTGCCGCGATTAGCGGCAGAGTAAAATAGTTACAAGGTGCAAATGGTGTGTAGCGACGGTACCTAGCGGTTTCGTTCAGACACAACGGCGACTGGGAGCATTTTTTTATTATAGAATATATTCTATGCTCACCATGGGAATTACTGTGGAAGCAGTTCTGACAGGACTTCCGTAACGACATTGTAAATCCTGCGCTCGTTCTGGGTGCCTGTAATTTCCTTTTTGCGGATAAAACCGACATCGTAATAACCAAGCGCATTACCCGCTTCGTGAATCACGAATTTTCCCTTATACGGACCGTTTTCAAGAACAATGCGCGGCACAAGCCCTATTCCAAGACCGAGCTGGGCAATTGCAAGAATCGCCTCGTTGCCCTCAGTTTCAGCCGCAATTACCGGCTTAACATTGCGTGATTTGGTCCATTTATCAAACCTTTTGCGAGCAAGCCCGGCTTTTGGAAGAATAAGTGGAACGCTCGAAACAATATCCTGCGGCGACCCGTAAATATTTGTGTACGGACCGTCAGCCGAAGCGGCATAAATAAGCGGCGTTCTTTTAACGGGATGCGTTTCTATAGAAGAAAAGCCTTCTTCCGGGATTGCGGCAACGGCAATAACGGCGCGGCCTTCCTTGACGGCGTTAAGGGCATCGGCAGGGTCGCCTGTCTGTACGGAAAGATGGACAAGCGGGTACCGGGCGGACAAAATTTTTATGAACTCAGGCAGGATGGTGTAGCAGGCAGTTACCGAGGCGTATACGGGAAGCGTTCCGCTTACTGAATTATTTTTGCGGCTTAGCGAATACGAAATATCTTCCTTGTCCTTTAAAACCTTTGTGGAAAATGCAAGGAATTCTTTTCCGGCCTGTGTAAGGGTAACCTTCCTGTTGTCGCGGTCAAATAATTCTGTACCGGCTTCTTCCTCCAGACGCGAAATCAATCGGCTCAAAGCGGAAGGGCTTAGGTTCACCTTTAAGGCTGTACGCGAAAAATGCAGCGTCTCGGCAAGCGTCTTAAAAACTTCAAGTTCGTAAAAATCCATTGGTTTATTTTAAATAGAATTGAAATAACTGGCAACAAAATTGTTTTCAAATCGGCAAAAATGACCGATAATAGATTAAAGAACAAGATTGAACAAGATTTTGGAGGAATCAACCATGAAAAAACTTTTTCTTGCTGTAAGTGCATTTTCGTTAATGGCGGCAGCTGCATTTGCTTTTGACGGTTCGCCGTTTTTGTCTGTGGCACCGGGAGTAACATCGTACACAAAAACTGATTATTCAGTTACTACAAAATTCGGTGAATACTACAGGACTCCCAGCGTAAAATATCAGCATGTATTCAATGAGCGCGGACAGGAAGTTGAATCATACGAATATACGGCGACAAATACTCTGGTTGATAAAGTCATATATGAATACAACGATCAGGGTGTTCTTCTTTCTCAGACCTGCTACGATCCAAAAGACATAATGCTCTGGAAAATTGTTTCGACTTTTGATGACAAGGGCAAGAAAAAAGAAGATTCAGAATTCGGAAAGAACAATGTGCTTACGGGAAAAGTAATTTACAAATACACTGACGCAAAAACTTCTGAGGAAGCTTCGTACAACGGAGACGGCGCTCTCCAATGGAAAATAATTTACACATACAACGATAAGGGACTTGTTCTTGAAAGCAACACATATTCTGCTGACGGCGCGCTTGAGGAAAAGAAAGTGTTCCAGTACAACACGCTCGATTATGTAACAGAAATTTCTTCTTACAATGAGCATGAAATTTTTACAGGACGTGAGCTCTATCATTACAATGACAAAAATCAGCTTACTGAATACACGACATACGGACCGGATAATCAGATCAGTACTCGTGAATTCTATAAGTATGATGACAAGGGAAACCTGATTAAGACAACCGTTTACTCTGTCGCAAAAAAATTCGGCACTTCAGTAAACGAAATCATCGACATGTCAGACTTTGCTTACGAATATTAATTTGCCGGATATAATTACCGGTTAGTGGAAGGATGCGCCCCGAATTTCAGAAATGAAGTTTGGGGCGTTTTTTTTAGCTAAACCTTAAACTGGTCGACCTGTCCGCCAATTTCTTCTATTGATTTTCTTACATTGCCGGAAACATCACCAAGCGTATTTCCGGTTTCAGTAATTTTTCTTGCGCTGTTTGCCATCTCTTCCATGCACTCCCTCATCGAAAGCGTAGAATTCTGGAGCTGCTGAACCTGCTTTAAAATAATTTTGTTTCCCTGATGAGGAATGCACAGGAATCGCATAAAACGAAATGAATTTTCCGGTTAATTTTCCGGGCAAATTCCCATTTTTCGCGGAGGTCAACATTTTCATCTTTCATGAGCGGCATGTTTGTTACTGAGACAAGCATTTTGAATTCACGCTGATTGATAAGATTGATTTTTGCTGCAACCGTCTTTGCAATGCTGATGTTTCCTACATCAACCGCTTTTGTAAGTTCCGTCTGAGATTTAATGTAACTGAAGCTTACGATAAAAAGGGCTGAAATAAAAAGAAGCGACAAAAATGATACTGTGATTTTAGTTTTTATGCCCATTACTCTTCTCCTGATGCAATCATTGTGTTGCAACTAAAATTATAGCATAGAATCTGCAATTAGCATAAATTTTTATCAAAGAGTCTGGGTGGTATAAAGTTTGGGCATTGCTTCAGTTCAGGTCAGATCAGATGAATTTTCACTGTTCAGATAATAATTCCGCCATGAAAATGCAGTTCGTAAATCTTTGCATCCAAATAGAAAATATCTTCGTAGCCCTGAAACCAGGTAAAGTCTCCGTTACTCTGACAGTGGTAAGTGTAATCTCCCTGCCGGAAAATATCAGGTCCGCGGTACGGCTTATCAAAAGGAACTTCAAAAAGCGCTGCCTTCAAAAAATCTCCTGAGAACGGATCTCCTGTTACACGGCCGTAATAATTCATTGACCAGAGCGGGATACCGTTTTGCCATATTGCTTCCTCTCCGGAAAAATCTTTTCCGCCTAAATATGTATCTATGTACAAAAGCTCGCCGGATGAAGTTTTTTCTTCGTATCTCAAATCATGAGAAGCCGGGCGGCTTGGTGCAACTTCGGCTCCGTGTCCTGCATATGTTTTCTGTTTTGCTTTTATAAGGAAGCAGATGAGCTCTGCCCGAACAGTTTTGTCTTCGCTTTCTGTCAGCGGGATATTGCATTCATCATCACTTTTTACAATTCGGTCAATCGGAATATGATAAAGATTACTAAGGGCAATAAGTCCGTCGAGTTCCGGAACTGCAAGTCCGTTTTCCCATTTGCTTACAGTCTGACGTGCAATATGCAATTTGTCTGCCAGTTCTTCCTGCGAAAATCCGTTCTGCTTTCTGAGTAAGCTGAGCTTTTCACCTAAAATCATATTTACCTCGCTGAATATAAATTAGCACAGAAGGATATTTATTTACACCGCTTTTTCCTTGCAAAAATGTAATGGTGAAGTGACAAATCGTGATTTGTCAAATCTAGATTTGACGAAATTAAGAAAGATGGTTTACCTGTAGAGCATTGGCGAAAACGTGCTAATATTTTTTTTTACAAAAGAAGGAGACCATCTGTGACAGATTATGGAAAAGCAATGTTACTCATTGCGTCTATCACTCTTGTTATAGATCTGCTCACCTTCCTGATCAAATAGGATCTGGAGCAAAAAAAAACGCCTACAGCGTAAAGACTTCGGCGGGTTACATAAAATAACTCAACGGAGGCGACTGCTATTTGCATTGCGTCTCCTTATTTTTTATAATACATTGTAAAAAATAAGGAGTCAATGTTTTTTCATTATCTCAATTTCAATTGGATTATATACTCATAAAAAATAGCGCAAAAATCAATGTAAAACAGATTGCAGTAGAAATAATTACGATTTTTTTCTTTCTTACAATCCAGCCTAGTTTCTGAAACTGTGTATCGGTGCCGGAATGCGGCCGCCGCGGTTAATAAATTCTGCGCAGCCAAACTTGCTCACAGGCATTACAGGACAGCCGCCTAAAAGACCGCCGAACTCAACCCACTCGCCTGCTTTTTTTCCTGGAGCCGGAATCAAGCGGCACGCCGTAGTCTTATTGTTTACCATACCGATTGCAAATTCATCAGCAAGAATTCCAGAAATTGTAGTTGCCGGAGTATCACCCGGAATTGCTATCATATCAAGACCGACGGAGCAGACTGTCGTCATCGCTTCAAGCTTTTCAAGGCAGATTGAACCATTCTTTGCCGCCTCAATCATTCCTTCATCTTCACTGACCGGAATAAAGGCGCCGCTTAAACCGCCGACATTTGTACTGGCCATAACGCCGCCCTTCTTTACCATATCAGTAAGCATTGCAAGAGCCGCTGTCGTACCCGGAGCGCCGCAGCCATCAAGACCGATTTCTTCGAGAATACGGGCAACAGAATCTCCAACCGCAGGAGTCGGCGCCAAAGACAAATCGAGAATACCAAAATCTACGCCCAGTCGTCTGGCGGCTTCACTTCCTACAAGCTGACCCATTCGCGTAATTTTGAATGCCATCTTTTTTATTCCATCGGCAAGCACATTGATTGGCTGACCCTTATATTCTCGGGCAGCAGCAAGGATTACGCCCGGACCCGAAACGCCAACATTGATTACGCAATCAGCTTCTCCCGGTCCATGGAAGGCGCCGGCCATAAACGGATTATCTTCAGGTGCATTGCAGAATACAACGAGCTTTGCACATCCGTTTACCTCGCAGTTTTTAGAAACCTCGGCCGTCTTAACGATTGTCTCACCCATCAATTTTACGGCGTCCATGTTGATTCCAGATTTTGTTGAACCGACATTTATACTTGAGCATACAAAATCTGTTGAAGCCAAAGCCTCTGGAATTGAATCAATCAAAATGCGGTCGGCAGGAGTGATACCCTTTTGAACCAAAGCTGAAAAACCACCGATAAAATTCACGCCAAGTTCATGCGCACATTTATCAAGCGTCTTTATATATGGAACATAATTCTTTGCTTCACTTGCACCAGCCACCAGCGCAATCGGAGTAACAGAAATGCGTTTATTGATGATAGGAACTCCGAATTCTTTTTCGATATCCTGACCGGTCTTAACAAGGTTTCCGGCCTTCTTCATTATTTTATCATAAATTTTATCGCAGGCGCGCTTGCTGTCTGAATCAGCACAATCTAAAAGCGAAATACCCATCGTGATGCAGCGGATATCAAGCTTCTGGCGCATAAACATATTTACAGTCTCTTGAATTTCTACAGGTGAAAAAATCATAACTTACCTCAATAAAAGCATTTGAATTCTGTTTAATGCATTCTAATGGAATTCAAATCATTTCACAATATACATTGAATGGTTCAGACTTACACTTTTCAGAAAACAATCAGATATCTTGACCTGCCAATCTATATTTTCTTATCATAGTGAACTATGAAATTCTCTTTCAAACAATTTATCGTACCAAATTTTAAAAGACGCCTGGCATTTATGTTACCAGCTGTAATTCTTATGGGCGTGTTCGTTTCCATTCTTGTAGAAATCGGATGGGGCACAGATCCTGCAAGCTTTATGAACCTGAATATTGCAAGCACTCTGGGCTGGGGTCTTGGCAACACCGAAGTTCTTGTATACGGCCTTATGCTCATTTTCACTTTTATTTTCGGTGCCGAAATGATTGGATTCGGAACACTCGCAAACATGATTCTGATTGGATACGTAATCGACATCTGCCGCTGGATATGGAAGAATATCGGCTTTGCGCAGTTTATTTACGATGCAAGTTTTACCGTAAGAATTATTATCTTTGCAGTGACGCTGCTTCTTTTTGTTGTAGTAGCTTCAATCTACATAAACGCGCAGATGGGAGTTGCGCCATACGATGCCATTCCGAACATAATCAGCCGCTGGATACCAAAAATTCCTTTCGCTGTAATACGAATTCTTTTTGACCTTGCAGCCGTGGGTCTTGGCGTAATTGCCGGAAAAATCAATCCCAATGGAATTCAGGGATCTATAGTCGGTTCAATCGTAATGTCTCTGATGCTCGGACCTGTTATCAGCTTAATTGGAAAGCAATTGAAGAAGATTCTTTAGAAGGGGAAGGATTGCAGGGGAGATTCATTACAACTGTTTTCCATAATTTGGACTTTGTTCTGCCACTTTCAATAAATCATGGTCTTCATTGACTTTGTACTTTACTGAACGAGATGTGGGCTCCGTCTGCCATTACGATGATGTTTCGTCTGTCGCTTAAAGGCCCATCACCTTCCTCAAACTTCTGCATTGTTGTAAAAATACTTCCGTTCGCCTTGCGACCTTCAAGAAGTGTTTTAAGATGCTCTCGGCTTTCTGCCTGAACAGGTTCCTGTCGCAAGAAATCCTTACAGTTACAGAACTGAGTATAAAGCTGATTATCAAGATCATTGCGGTCTGTAATTACAACGATAGTCGGCGAATCAATTGCCTGCTGCAAAAGATGAGCATAGAAAACCATAGAAAGCGATTTGCCTGACCCCTGAGTATGCCAGAATACACCGATTTTTCCACCTGCCTGTCCGGCAGACAGGTCACCGTTGACAGCAAGCTTAGTACGTTCAACAGCCTTTCGGACTGCAAAGTATTGATGATAGCCCGCAAGAATCTTATAAGAATTAATTCCGTCGTTATTAAAGCAGATAAAGTTTTTGATGATATCAAGAAGGCGGTCTTTCTGGAAAATGCCTTGAAAGAAAGTTGTAAAATCTGCAAAAGCATTTGATTCAAGATTACCGTCTTTTGTTTTGCGCGGGGAACTTCGTTGCAATTTCCATTCCATAAAGCGGTCTTCACCACTTGTGATTGTTCCTGCCTTACTTGTAAGCTGGTCGCTCATTACACAAATACAGTTGTAAATAAACATGCTAGGAATTTCCTGCATATAGTTTCTGATTTGTGAATAAGCCTCGCTTGCATCAGTCTGCTCACGGCTAGGAGATTTTAGTTCAAAAAGACAGACAGGAAGTCCGTTTAAGAAAAGCAAAATGTCAGGTCGCGTGTTTGAGTTTTCTATAAATGTCCACTGATTTGCAACGATATAAAAGTTCTTGTCGCCAGGCTTACCAGCATTTTCAAAATTACGAAGTTTAATAAGTGCTTCATCAATTGCGCTAGGCGCGGCACCAGGATTTATACGACGGATAGAATCTTCAAGAACAGAATCATAAAGAGGAGAATGCCAGTCGCGCTCAATGTCCGGTCCGTAAACATGCTCCCATCCCATATTCTGGAATAGTTCAATCAGCACATTTTCATAGGCTTATTCGTTGTAATCGGACATTCTCTTTTTTTCCCCTGAAAGGTTTATTAGTATAATTTTAGCACGGGATTTGGAAAAAGGGTATTGGAAATATCGTATCCAGGGAAAAGTGTTGACATATATAATATCAGGTATTATATTTAATAAAGTTCCCAATATGGGTAACCGATATTAAAGTGAATATTAGGAGAACTTCTTTTTAATGCGAATAATTGCTCTGAAAACATTAAAAGATTACTGGTCAAAAGGACCAGGGTCAGAAGAAGCTCTCAAAGCCTGGTATAAAGAGGCCGAAGCTGCCTCCTGGGATGGACCTGCAGATATAAAAGAACAATATCGTTCTGCAAGTATCTTAAAAGATAGCCGCGTTGTATTTAATATTTGTGGCAACAAATATAGACTCATTGTTAAAATAAACTTTAAATTCAAAATGGTTTATATTCGATTTGTTGGCACTCATAGAGAATATGACAATATAAATGCGGAGGAAATCTAATGATTGATGTAAAACTTATTAAAACTCCTGAAGAATATGAAAAAGTTCTTAAACGTATTGAAGAACTCTTTGATGCAGAACCAGACACTCCAGAAGGTGATGAGCTTGAATTACTGGTAACGCTTCTTGAACTTTATGAAAAAGAAAAATATCCTATCTCTTCTCCAGATCCAATCTCCGCAATTAGATTCAGAATGGAACAGCAGGGACTAAAGAACAAAGATTTAATTCCATATATTGGCAGTAAATCAAAAGTTTCAGAAGTTTTATCTGGAAAAAGAGCCTTAAGTCTCAACATGATCAGAAAACTTAATGAAGGTTTAGGAATTCCAGCAGAAGTGCTGATACAAGAAATGGGAAAGGCACTACCAGATTCTTCAATTATGAAACATGGAATAAATTTTCCTTTTACAGAAATGTTTCGACGTGGCTGGTTTAAAGATTTTTTCAATGGTACGCTAAATGAAGCAAAAGAATTTAAAGAAGAATTGCTTATACAGTTTATAGGTCCTTTTAAGATAAATGATTTTGCTCTCTGCTATAACAGAAAATCAGATAATACAAACGCAGAAAATATTGATGACATTCTTATGGCGTGGCGTATAAGAGTTATGAATATTGCAGCATCTGAAAAACTTCCGGTATGGAATAAAGAAAATCTTACAGAAGAATTCTTTTCAGAACTTGCAAAATTAAGTTATCTGCAGGAAGGTCCAAAACTTGCTAAAGAATTTTTAAACAAAGCTGGAATTCATTTTGTTATAGAAAATCATCTTGAAAAATCTCATCTTGACGGTTCTTCAATGCTTATGCCAGATGAAAGTCCATTAATTGCTTTAACGTTACGTCATGATCGACTTGATTCTTTCTGGTTTACTTTATTTCACGAACTTGCTCATGTGAAACAGCACTTGTCTGAAAATAACACTGCGTATTTTGATGATATGTATAATGAAATGAGCAAAAAAATTGAAAAAGAAGCCGATTCTTATGCAAAAGAAATGTTAATACCTTCTCAACTTTGGAAATCTTCAGGATTGAGAATTACTTCTACTGCATCTGATATAAAAAAATTTGCTTCAAAATATAGAATCAGTCCTTCAATTCCAGCAGGTCGTCTTCGCTTTGAAAACAAGAACTATTCTGTTTTTACAAACCTTATTGGGAATAGTGCGGTAAGGGAGATGTTTAAATGAAAAAAATTTTAAAATTATTTGATGAATCAAAAACTTTGCAAATTATTTTAGATAAATGCAT
>CACYCX010000012.1 GCA_902772975.1 uncultured Spirochaetaceae bacterium | reverse complement strand
CAGGCTTGAGCGTGACGGATACATCGAAAGAAAACCGTCCGAAACGGACAAAAGGTCAACTCTTATTTCTCTTACAGGAAAGGAAGCGGAATTTTCAAAATACATTCAGAAAGTTTCGGATGAAATGAACGGAATTTTCTACAAGGGCTTTACTGATGATGAAATAATCCAATTCGAGGGGCTGCTTGAAAGAATACTCTTAAATTGCAAGGAAGCGGAATGAGTTTGGACTGATTGCATTTCATCGGCCGAATTCTGCATCTTGTCGGAAATGTAATTCCATTCTCCCCTTCACGCACTATAATTGAATCAAGAAGAAAGGGGTACTATTATGAAACAACTTATTGCTTACTGCGGCTTAGACTGCGAAAAATGCGACGCTTACATCGCCACACAAAACAACGACCAGGCTTTGCGTGAAAAAACTGCGAAATACTGGAGCGAACTGAACGGCGTTGAAATCACACCGGAAATGATAAACTGCGACGGCTGCCGCATGGACGGACGTAAAACGCAATATTGCGAAAGCATGTGCCAGATAAAAATCTGCGCCCAGTCAAAAAAGATGGAAACATGTGCTTCCTGCCCTCAGGTCAAAAACTGCAAGACCGTCGGAATGGTCACCATAAACAATGACGAAGCAAGAAAAAATCTCGGGATATAAAGAAAATGCTGGATAAAACCATAGAATTTCATTCAATCATCATGAAAAATCCGAACGACAGGCTGCGCGAGACCGTGGCCGTGCCGGAAGGTTTTTCAGTCAGGCTCTATCAGAAAGGTGATGAAAAATCATGGGCTCAAATCCAGACCGACGTTCTTGAGTTTAATTCGGCAGACGATGCGCTCGCCTGCTTCAATCACTATCTTGAGCACGAGGACGAACTGAAAAAACGCCAGCTCTATGTAATTGAAGAAAAAAGCGGGAAACCTGTTGCAACGGCGACTGCCTGGTATTCTGACTTAAACGGAAAGCCGATTGGCGTCGTTCATGCCCTGAGCTGCCTCCAGGACTATCAGTCGCTTGGGCTGGGAAAAGTTGCCGCCTCTTATATGATGAAATGCTTTTATCAGGTCATGCCGGGAAAGGAAGTCTGGCTCGACACACAGACCTGGAGCTACAAGGCGCTTGGGCTTTATCTGGATCTGGGCTTCATTCCAATGAAAAAAGCCGTATACAACGATGTTCCGAACGAGTTCGACGCTGCCCTTTCCGTCTTGAAAGGCAAAATGCGCGAAGACAAGTATCAGCTTTTCATCGAAAGGGCAGAATAAAGGAAGGCTTGCGTGAAAAATATGATTCGTCTGGCTATCTGTATTCTTTCGCTACTCATCCTGCTTTTTATTTGCTTTATGATTCTGCTTCCTCCGGGTGGGGGGAAAGTGCCTGCCTCAAAAAATCCGCGCTCTCTTTCCGAGCGGACAAGTCTTGAAGTGGACGGAGCAAAGCTTGGACTGATTCTTTTATCCGAAGATACGGATAATCCGGTTCTTCTTGTTTGCGGCGGCGGG
The DNA here is from genome assembly GCA_902772975.1 of uncultured Spirochaetaceae bacterium. Lineage (GTDB taxonomy): Bacteria > Spirochaetota > Spirochaetia > Treponematales > Treponemataceae > Treponema_D. The sequence continues at coordinate 2,021 of CACYCX010000012.1, read as the reverse complement.
CCTGGAATTCCCCAGTATCTTTTGGAATATTTTTACCCGTCTGCACTTTCTAAAGAATTTACAGTCTGCTATTTCGATTACCGGGGCACGGGAACTTCTTTCGATAAAAATACTGTAGCGCAGGATATGACCGGGGAACGCTATGTAAGAGACATTCTTGCCGTTACTGATTACCTTTGCGAGCGCTTTTCACAGGAAAAGATTTTCATAATGGGGCACTCCTTTGGAACTTACGTCGCCTTGAATGCAGCCTTTCAGCATCCCCAGAAATTCAAGGCGTACATCGCCATGTCTCAGATTACAAATCAGCGTGAGTCAGAATACCTTGCCTTTGACTACATGAAATTCCTTTATGAAAAATCCGGCGACAAGAAGATGATTAAGGCCTTTAGCAAATACAATATCCGCGAATCAGGCAAAGACTACAATGAATACTTCTTTTCGGGACTGCGCGACAAGGCCATGCACGAACTTGGACTTGGAACGGCAAGGAACATGCATTCCGTAATCACGCAGATTTTCTTTCCCAGCCTGCGCTGCCGGGCATACACGCAAAAAGAGCGGATTAATATCTGGCGCGGGAAAATCGCCTCTCAGAACTTTCCGGTTGCTCAGGATGCGATTTCAAGATTCAACGCGTTCGAGCAGGTGAAGTTACTGGAAATCCCGGTTTATTTTGTTGCAGGAAAATATGATTACACCTGCTGCACGGAACTTCAGAAAAAATACTATGATTCTTTGAAAGCACCGGAAAAAGCCTTCTATCTCTTTGAAAATTCAGCCCATAGCCCGCTTTACGAGGAATACGAAAGGGCGGAAGAGGTGTTGAGGGAAATAAAAGGCAGGTAGTCACTCATCTGCTGTTTTTACGCCAAGATACTTGCAGAATCTTTTTAGCGCTTCGTTAACTGCTTCCTGCATATCATCTGTTACGCTTACATCTGATTCCCACCACCAGTTCTTGATTTTAAGGGGCTCTTTTTCACGGTTAAGTTCCGGCTCAAATCTCGCAACAAATCTGTTTTTGTAAAGTACCGGCAGAACGTAATATCCGAATTTCCGTCTTGCCGCCGGAGTGTAAACTTCCCAGGTATATTTAAAGTCAAAAAGTTCCTCAGTCATTGCCCTGTCCCAGATTAAATTATCAAGGGGAGCAATAAAGTGTACGACCGTGTTTTTCACAGGCTGGCCAAGAAGAGCCTCGTCTTTTTTTTGCAAGTAAAAAGCTTCATTTGAGCCTTCAACCTGAACGGAAAGCAGCTCTCCTTCATCAACCAGTTCCCCGATAATTTCAGTTCTAAGCTTCTGGTCTGCGAGAAAATGACCGAGCCAGGCACCGCCGTTCTTATTCCATAAAAGACCGACGGCTGCAATCCTGCGTTTTATGTACCACTTGTAAAAATCATGTTCGCTTGAAAAAGAATCTCCTGCCGTAAGAATCTCTTTTGGAAAGAGCCTTTCGCTCAAATCATAGATTTTGTGAGTCTTCCGCTTGCAGCTGATTCCAAGTTCTCCATTGTTGTAAAGATAATCAAGCGCCGCACTTGAAAGCTTTTTGTGCCCCCATCTGCCGGGCCTGGCATTTCCGCCGATATTAATTTTGTTTGCAGGAAGAGGACCGTTTTCACGAATGAAGGCCTTTATTTCATCAAGCAGGTCAAGCGCGCCAAGAGAATCCCGCCATGCCAGAACTTCCTTCAGCTGATTAACCGCAGCCTTGCGGATTCTCGCCATGTTCGGATAATCTTCAAGCGGAATAATGGAAAGCATTTTATCAAAGGCATCAATCAGGCAGCGTTCTTTGTAAAGCAGATCAGCAAGAATTTCCGGCTTGTAATTTGTAACACGCGACTGCAGCACCAAATCAGGATTTCTTCCAACAACATTCAGAGGGTCAAACTGCACACAGCGCACTTTGTTTAAATATTCTTTCGCGCCGTCATAGCCCTGTAGTTTTTCATCACCGTTCAGATTCTGATAATTGATGAGAAAGTTTCTTGCATCTTCGTTTGTAATAATTT
>CACYCX010000011.1 GCA_902772975.1 uncultured Spirochaetaceae bacterium | reverse complement strand
CGCCACCTACTGAAACAAAATCATACTCTTTAGTTACTTCCATATTTTGGAAGTATAACATATTTTTGTTTTTCTCGGCTACAGGTTCGTATATCCCATCAGGTATTCATCGATTTCACGCGCACACTCCCTGCCCTCTGCAATTGCCCAGACGACAAGAGACTGACCGCGATGCATGTCACCGGCAGTAAATATTTTCCGAACGGAAGTTGAATATTTTTCAGCATCTGTCTTTACTGTATTGCGCGGCGAGATTTCTGTTTTAAATGCATTCATCGTATAATCTTCCGCACCCACAAAGCCAGCCGCAATCAAAATCAAATCTGCCTTAAGTTCCTTTTCAGTTCCGGCGCGCTCAACTAAAGTCCGCTTTCCGTCAACATCCTTGAACTCGACCTCGACAGTCTTAACGCCACAAACCTTTCCCTTCTTGGAATAAATTTCCTTTATCGTTGTCTCGTAAACTCTAGGGTCATGTCCGAATTTGTAAATTGATTCTTCGGCACCGTAATCAGTCTTAAGGACTTTAGGCCACTGCGGCCACGGATTATTTTTTGCGCGTTCAACCGGAGGACAAGGCATCATTTCAATCTGCGTAACTGACTTACAGCCAAGCCTGATGCATGTACCGGTACAGTCATTTCCGGTATCACCGCCGCCTACTACAATTACATCTTTCCCGTTCGGATCAAAAAATGCGCCGTCCTTGAATTGTGAATTGACAAGGCTCTTTGTTACTGACTTCAAAAAATCTACCGCAAACATGCAGCCTTCTGATTCACTTCCGGGAACAGAAAGAGGACGTGCTTTCTTAGCGCCGCAGCAAAGTGCAACAGCATCATAGCCTGAAATTATTTCTTCAGCAGGAATTGAATTTCCTACATCAGCGTTCATGATAAATTCTACGCCTTCTGCCTTCATAAGGTTAATGCGGCGCTCAATGATTTTTTTATCAAGCTTCATATTCGGAATGCCGTACATCAAAAGTCCGCCAGGTCTGTCCTCGCGCTCATAAACTGTAACCGAATGTCCGCGGCGGTTAAGCAAATCCGCAACTGCAAGTCCAGCCGGCCCCGAACCGATGACTGCAACTTTTTTTCCGGAGCGCACCTTCGGAATCTGCGGCTTCATGTAGCCTGACTCGAATGCCTTTTCAATTATATAAAGTTCATTGTCGTGAATCGTAACAGGCTTTTCCGGTTTTGAATTTTCAGAATCAGAACCAGACGGAACCGAACCTAAATTACAAGCCTTCTCGCACAAAGCCGGACACACGCGCCCTGTAAATTCAGGAAAGCTTGATGTCTTTAAAAGACGCCACGCCGCCATATCATACTGTCCGCGATATAAAGAATCATTCCACTCTGGAATATAATTGTGGAGCGGACATCCGGTCACCATTCCACCGAGCCGAATCGCGCTCTGACACATCGGCACGCCGCAATTCATGCACCGTGCCGCCTGCTTCTCGCGCGCTTCCTTATCAAGCATTGCGTGGAACTCCTTAAAATTTAAAAGGCGCTGTTCCGGTAAAATCGTAATATTATCAACTCTTTCAAAATCTAAAAATCCTGTAGGCTTTCCCATAGTAATCTCCTATTAAACTCCGCGTTGATCGAAACATCGCGCTTATGCAGTCACCTTATAGAATGCTTCAAGCACTGCTTCATCATGTGACATTCCCTTTTCTTCCGCATGACTGATTTCTACAAGCATTCTCTGGTAATCATTCGGAATGATTTTTTTGAAATGCGGAATATATGAATCAAAGTCAGCCAGTATTTTCTTTGCAAGACTTGAACCTGTTTCCTTCTCATGCTTTTCGATAATTGACTTAAGCTTTGCAATATCATGCTCATCGCTTACTTCACTCATCGTAACAAGCTGCTTATTAAGCCTCAAATACAAATCGTGGTTCATATCAAGAATAAATGCGATTCCGCCGCTCATACCAGCAGCAAGATTTTTTCCTGTTGAACCAAGAAGCACGACAGTGCCACCGGTCATATATTCAAGACCGTGATCACCGCAGCCTTCCGCAACAACAGTCGCACCCGAATTGCGTACACAGAAGCGCTCGCCAGCGATCCCGTTGATATACGCCTCACCGCTTGTTGCACCAAACAGAGCGACGTTTCCTACGATGATATTTTCCTCAGCCTTAAATCCGGCACGCGGCGAAACCTTAACGACAAGCTTACCGCCTGAAAGACCTTTTCCAAAATAATCGTTTGCGTCTCCGGTGAGCTTAATTGTAAGCCCCTTCGGAATAAACGCACCGAACGACTGACCGCCGCCGCCTTCTGCATTTACGACAAACGAATCTTCATCAAGCTTTCCGCCGAATTTCTTCTGGATTTCAGAACCTAAAATTGTTCCGAGCGTTCTGTCTGTTGATGAAACCTTTATCGAATAAGAACCGCCTGACGCCTTTGCATTTTTTTCAAATGACTTAAGCATATCCTTTACATCAACTGTCTTTTCAAGCTTGAAGTCGTATGCATCAGACTTATCAAAATGAGTTTTATATACAGAGCCGTCTTCTGATTTTTCAGATTCAACAGTGTAGTCAGTTCCGATGATTCTGCTCAAATCAACAAGGGCAGCCCGCTTAAAGCCCTGCTTTTCCTTTAGCTTAAGGAGTGATGTCCGTCCGCACATTTCATCAATTGAATGGACGCCAAGACGCGCCATGTATTCACGAAGCTCCTGAGCGATAAACTTCATGAAGTTTTCTACATATTCAGGCTTTCCCTTAAAACGCTTTCTAAGCTCGCTGTTCTGGGTTGCAACGCCAAACGGACATGTATCAAGATTGCAGACACGCATCATCGCGCAGCCCATTGTGATAAGCGGCGCAGTTGCAAATCCAAATTCCTCGGCGCCAAGCAAGGCTGCAATCGCAACATCGCGGCCGCTCATAAGCTTACCGTCAGTCTCAATCACAACGCGGCTTCTTAATCCGTTCTGAATCAAAGTCTGATGCGTTTCTGCAAGCCCCAGTTCCCATGGAAGACCGGCATGGTGAATCGAAGAAATCGGCGCCGCACCGGTTCCGCCATCATGTCCTGAAATCAAAATTACGCCCGCGCCCGCTTTGGCAACGCCGGCTGCAATTGTTCCGACTCCCGCTTCGCTTACAAGCTTAACGGAAATGCGCGCATCACGGTTTGCATTTTTCAAATCATAAATCAGCTGCGCAAGATCTTCGATTGAATAAATATCGTGGTGCGGCGGCGGTGAAATAAGAGAAACACCCGGAGTTGCGTATCTTGTCTTTGCAATCCACGGATAAACTTTTTTTCCAGGAAGGTGTCCGCCTTCTCCAGGCTTTGCTCCCTGCGCAATCTTAATCTGAATTTCTTTTGCGCTTAAAAGATATTCTTCCGTAACGCCAAAGCGGCCTGAAGCAACCTGCTTGATTGCAGAATTATATTCTGTTCCAAGACGCTCGGGCTTTTCTCCGCCCTCGCCGCTGTTTGATTTTCCGTGAAGGTGATTCATTGCGGCTGCCATGCACTTGTGCGCTTCTTCAGAAATTGAACCGTAACTCATCGCGCCTGTTTTAAATCTCTTTACGATTTCCTCAACAGGCTCGACTTCCTCAATCGGAATTCCTTTTTCAGGATAAGCAAAATCAAGCATTGCGCGCAATGTATGCGGATGAGCATTGTCATCAACAATCGAGGTGTATTCCTTGAATCTTTTGTAATCACCATTGCGTGTCGATTCCTGCAAGGCTACGATTGTCTCCGGCGAATATAAATGATCTTCGCAAGTAGGTCCGCGGCGAAGCTTGTGATTTCCGACAGAATCAAGATGTGTGTTTACAGTAAGTCCAAGCGGATCGAATGCCCTGTTGTGGTGATAGTTAACATCCTCTTCGATTTCCTTTAATGTAATTCCACCAACGCGGCTTACTGTATTCGTAAAATACGGATCGATTACTTCTTTTGAAATTCCAACTGCCTCGAAAATCTGAGCTGACTGATAAGACTGAATTGTTGAGATTCCCATCTTCGCCGCGATTTTTACGATGCCGTTTATAATTGCCTTGTTGTAATCATCGATTGCGGTGTGATAGTCCTTGTCCAAAAGCTTCTGGTCTATAAGCTCTGCGATGCACTCGTGGGCAAGATACGGATTTATTGCGCGCGCTCCATAACCCAAGCACATTGCACTCTGGTGAACATCCTTAACATCCGCAGTTTCAAGCACGATGGAAACAGCAGTTCGTTTTTTTGTGCGGATCAAATACTGCTCGACTGCGCTCGTTGCAAGGAGCGAAGGAATTGCGACATGGTTTTCATCAACTCCGCGGTCAGAAAGAATTACGATGTTGGCACCGTTTCTGTATTCCCTGTCAATCGAAACAAACAGTTCGTCAAGAGCTGCCTTAAGCGAAGTGTTTTTATAATACAAAAGCGAAACCGTTACAGCCTTAAATCCCGGACAATCAAGCGCCTTAATTTTCATAAGGTCAACGCCTGTTAAAATCGGATTGTTGATTTCAAGAACACGGCAGCTCTTTCCTTCAGGCTTAAGCATATTTCCGTCCGAACCGATATACACAGTCGTATCAGTT
>CACYCX010000010.1 GCA_902772975.1 uncultured Spirochaetaceae bacterium | reverse complement strand
TTCCTAACCTCAAAAAATACAAGCCGGATTACATCATTCACGGCGATGACTGGAAGACAAATTACCTTAACCACATCCGCGACGAAGTTTTTGAAGTAATGAAGGAATGGGGCGGACAGGTCGTAGAAATTCCTTACACACAGGGAATCAATTCTTCTGCGCTTGCAGAAAACGCATCCTCAATCGGAACTACTCCTGATGTACGCCGTGCAACATTGCGCCGTCTTATTGCAGCAAAGAAAATCGTACGCATTATGGAAGCCCACAGCGGCTTGAGCGGCCTTATCGTAGAAAATGCAGAAGTTGAAAAGGAAGACGGAATCCACCGCTTTGACGGAATGTGGTCTTCTTCACTTACTGACTCTACAAGCAAAGGTAAGCCGGATATCGAGGCAGTTGACCTTACAACACGCATGCACTCGCTTACAGATATTCTTGAATGTACTACAAAGCCGATTATTTACGACGGCGACACAGGTGACATTCCTGAGCACTTTGTATTTACTGTCCGCACGCTTGAACGCAACGGTGTTTCAGCCGTAATCATTGAAGACAAAAAAGGCCTTAAAAAGAACTCGCTTTTTGGAACGGACGCAAAGCAGGTTCTTGCAACAGAAGAAGAATTCTGCGAAAAGATTGCTGCCGGTAAAAAAGCTCAGGTTACAAAAGACTTTATGATTATTGCCCGCATCGAGGAAATCATCGCCGGCTATTCAGTTGATGAAGCAATCACAAAGGCATTTGCTGCAGTCCGCGCTGGTGCCGATGGCGTTATGATTCACTCAAAGGACAAGAGCGGAATGGACATCAAGGAGTTCTGCCAGAAATTCCGCGCAGAATACAAGAACATTCCGATCGTACTTGTACCGACAACATACAATCAGTTTACCGAAGACGAGCTTGCTGAATGGGGCGCAAACATCATCATTTATGCAAACCACATGCTCCGCGCATCATACCCGGCAATGGTAAAATGCGCCGAGACAATCCTGAAGGCAGAGCGCTCACTCGAAGTAAACGAAATCTGTATGCCTATTAAACAAATTTTGGAACTTATTCCTGGCACTAAGTGAAAATTGCATCCTTGCAATTTTCACTTTACGAGTTTTGCAGGCAAAACTCGCACTGCTGATAAATAAAATTACATGGCGACATCCTGTCGCCCGTTGGAGAAAACATTTTGATTCGACCATCTTATTTTTACGATTTAATGATAAAAAACGGAACTAACTTTTTTGCAGGCGTTCCGGATTCACTTTTGAAAAACCTCTGTGCATACATAACAGACAACGCACCGGAATCAAACCACATCATCAGCGCAAACGAAGGAAGCGCAACAGGCCTTGCAACAGGCTACCATCTTGCAACCGGTAAGATTCCTATGATTTACATGCAGAACTCAGGCGAAGGCAACATGGTAAACCCGCTTATGTCTATCGCAGACCCGGACGTTTACTCTATTCCGATGCTGATTGTAATCGGATGGCGCGGCGAACCGGGAGTTCACGATGAGCCACAGCACGTAAAGCAGGGAAAAGTTACATGCGATTTGCTTGATGCCATGAAGGTTCCTTACGAAGTTTTAAGCGACAACGAAGCAGATCTTCCTGCTCAGTTTGAAAAGGCATACAAATACATTAAAGAAAACAATGCCCAGTTCGCCTTTGTAATCCGCAAGGGCACTTTTGATGATTACAAATTGCAGAACAACATTCCTGTAGAAGGCAAGATGAGCCGTGAAGAAGCAATTGAAAAAATCATGCTTTCTGCAGATGACAAGACAGCCTTTGTTTCTACAACAGGAATGATCAGCCGCGAGCTTTACGAGCAGCGCGACAAGCACAATATGGGTCACGACCGTGACTTCCTTACAGTAGGTGGAATGGGTCACGCAAGCCAGATAGCCCTTGCAATCGCAATGCAGAAGCCTGACCGCAATGTTTACTGTATTGACGGCGACGGTGCTTCCATCATGCAGATGGGCGGCATGGCAACAATCGGATCACGCAATCCTAAAAACTACACGCACTTTGTTTTGAACAACGGTGCACACGATTCAGTTGGCGGTCAGCCTACAGTTGGTCGTGACATCGATTTCTGTGCAATCGCGGCCGGCTGCGGTTACGAAAATGTAGTAAAGGTTGAAACACCTGAAGAACTGGACGCCGTTCTTAATGATTCAGAAACAAAAGAAAAGCTTACTTTTGTAGAAGTTCTTGTAAGAAAAGGAAACAGACCAGATTTAGGTCGCCCTAAATCAACACCAGTTGAAAACAAAATCGCTTTGATGAACTTTTTAAAATAAGAGGCAGAAAAATTGATTAAACAGGCAGTAATTGTTGCAGGCGGACTTGGAAGCCGCTTTGGCGATAGAACAAAAGAAATGCCGAAAGGCTTTATAGAAATTGAAGGCGTTCCAATGGTTGAACGCTCGGTTCAGAAGCTTATTGCAGCCGGAATCGAAGAAATCATCATCGGTACCGGACACTGCTCTGAATATTACGATGAGCTTGCAAAAAAATATCACATCATCAAAACTGCGCGCAACGACAACTATGCAAACACAAGCAGCATGGGAACTCTTGCAGTATGCGCACCGCTTATCAAAGGTGATTTCATTCTTTTGGAAAGCGATTTGATTTATGATTCTGTTGGTCTTAAAGTTCTTCAGAACGATGAGCGCGCAAACGTAATTCTTGCAAGCGGAAAATCAAACAGCCACGACGAAGTTTACCTTGCCGCAAACGATGACGGAGTTTTAAACGAAGTAAGCAAGGATAAATCAATTATCCCAAATCCTGCCGGCGAACTTGTAGGCATTACAAAAATCAGTAAGTCTTGTCTTGATAAGATGATGGCTTACTACAACAGTGATTCTTCACTTATCAAAATTGATTACGAAAATGTGCTCAAGCATGTAAGCCTTGAAGGCGAGCCTGTTTACGTTCACAAGGTTGAATATTACGCATGGACAGAAATAGATGACGAAAACATGCTTGACCGTGCGCTTACCCAGATCTGGCCGCGCATCGTAGAAAATGAATCTTTGCAGTCAATCCGCCGCGAAGTTCTTTTGAACCCG
>CACYCX010000009.1 GCA_902772975.1 uncultured Spirochaetaceae bacterium | reverse complement strand
GTTTCCGCTTCCGCCAAGACCGTGAATATAAATTACCTTTTGCTTTTTGCCATTTGCCAACAGTTTAATGTTTTCTGAAATTGACATATCAATCCTCCAGCCTTCAGAAATCAGTTCGTCAATATTTTTGTATTCAGCGATTACCTTTTCAGACGGAAACGATTTGTTATTCTGATTTATTTCTGCAACATTAATTCTGATGCAGCTTTCTGAAAATTCAGAAATTATTCCGTACTCGCCGCTTTTATCATAATCAACGACTTCCCTTCCATCAGCACTCTTTTTACAGAAAATTTTCTTTACAGTTTTGTTGAGCGCTGCTTGCGTTCTTGTAAGTTCAGGCAGCTTATCCAAAATCCGACTTTCTCCGTTTTCAGGATAATTATCAAGAAAGCCATATTCATCTATCATTCTTGTTATGAACCAGCGCTTTTCTTTAAAGTATCCTTCTTCCTGATATCCGTTTCTGGAAGCTTCGATATATTTAAAATCAAAACCGATTTCGCTCAGCTTGCGGTAAACCGGTAAAGGCGATTTCCATTTAGGAGGCATAAAACTAAAAGAAGAATTTTTTTGATCAAAGGCATCGTCTTCATAATAAATTTCGCTGTCATATAATTCAGCAAAACCGCATTTGTCATTGTTAAACTGTTCGCAGAAAGCAACATAATCTTCTTGCGAAAAAAATGTAATCGTACTGTCTTTAATATCCAATTCTCTTCTCCTGTTACATAAACTGTTAACCGCCGAAAATTGTCACTTAATATAATTGACAAATTTTATTTTTTTTGCAATAGTAAAGCCATCAAATCAATTTAATCATTTTTTTGGAGTATTTGCCGATGAGACTGTAATTCTGATTTCCAAATCGTGTTTCTCACATCACTTTGTATAAGGAAGTCAGTACAGTTTTAAATAAGATTTTTCGGATGGCAAAAGCTCAACGCAATTCGTCAATCAATCATATTTACTAAAAAAACAGAACTGACTTCAGTATAAATTTTGCCAATTTTTATCGGAGGCCAGCATGTTTTTACAGATATCAAACCTTTATTTTTCTTACCCGTCATCCAATTGCGTTTTATTTGAAGATTTTTCAGTCAGCATTCAAGAAGAATGGACAGTGATTGCAGGAAGCAACGGAACCGGAAAATCAACGTTATTAAAATTAATCTCCGGTTTGTTAGAGGCAGATTCCGGAAAAATTTCTTTTAGCGGAGAAGCCTTTTATTGTCCTCAGGAAGCTTACGATATTCCGGACAATCTTTACAATGCGTTCTGGAGTCAGGATAACGAAACGCGGAAATTCTTTTCGATGCTGCATGTTAGCGAAGATATGCTTGAACGCTACGATACGCTTTCGGGCGGCGAAAAAAAGCGAATCCAGATTGCGTGCGCACTTGCAGAAAAGCCGTCAGTTCTTTTGCTCGATGAACCGACAAACCATCTTGATAAAGAAACATCACAATTGATTTTGAATACGCTTAAAACATTTTCAGGAATCGGAATTGTTGTAAGCCACAATCGAAGCTTTTCGGATTCGCTTTGTACCAGAACGATTTATCTTTTTAACGAAGCAGAAAATTTTTCGGGCGGAAAAAACTGCGTGGCTTTTCAGGATTATCCGTGCTCACTTTCAAAAGCGCTTGAGCTTAGAAAATCAAATGCTGCTTCTTCCAATGCTGAATGGGAAAAGCTTAACAGTAAGGCAGCTTCAGAAAAACGGAAGGCTCAAAAGCTCCAGGAAGAAATCGCGCGTTCAAAATCACGTCTTTCAAAAAAATCCTTTGATCACAATGACCATGACACTCAGGCAAAAATTGACCTTGCAAGAATCAGCGGCAAGGACAGAAGTCAGGGAGACGCAAAAGCTCATCTTGCAACCCAGCTTTCAAGAACACAGCAGCAGCGCGATTCCATAAGCAGGGCGCTTAAACGAAAGGAAGGCTTTTCAGTAAGCGGAACTGATTTTTCAAAACCAATAAATATAGAAGAAACATGCTTAAAAGCCGGAAGCTATACGATTGAAATTCCACGCCTCGAAATTAAGCCGCGTGAAAAATTTTCCCTTACAGGAATCAACGGAAGCGGAAAAACTCTTTTTATCTCGCATGTAATTTCCATTCTGCAAAAATCAGGCCGTATTCAGGAAGTAATGTATCTTCCACAGGAAATTTCGCCTGATATGCAAAACCAAATTCTTTCTGAATTCAAAAGCCTTGATGAAGCGCAAAAAGGTGAAGTGCTTTCAACATTATACAGACTAGGCAGCAGCCCTAAAAATTTTTCTCAGGAAACACTGGCGGCAAGTCCGGGCGAATTACGAAAACTCATGATTGCAATTTCAATCTGCAAACCGCTTTCACTTTTGATTCTTGATGAACCCACAAACCATATGGACATCACAAGCACAATCGCGTTGGAAGATGCTCTCAGTCAGGTTGAATGCGCAATGCTGATTGTAAGCCATGACAGTTCATTCCTGGAAAAAATCTGCACAAAGCAGCTGTGTACAGAAAGAAGCGGAAACAACGGGAAACTGATGTCTTTATAAAAACGATGTCTTGACTTGATTATGTAACACCGTTAAATTATAGAGGACAAAATGAGAAACCCTAATCCGCATATAATGCCGCTTATCAAAAAACGCACGCTCGAACTCCTGATGGAACGCAATCCCGAACAAATCGGAATGCGCGATATTGCAAAAGCGTGCGGAGTCACCGCAACTTCCATTTACCATTACTACAAGGATAAAGACAAGCTGTTCCAGGAGATAGCGCTTGAAAGCCTTGAGCAATTAAACAATCAGATTTCTCTCGCCGCAAAAAAAGGCAAGTCAATAAAAGCTCAGATAATAAACGCAATCTCGTGTTTCCGCGACTGGTGCTTTGAAAATCCGAGGCTTTCCCTTTTAGTAATGCAAGGAATAAAATCCGATGAACAAGCGACGCCTGAAGTTATGGAACAATATTATGTCTGCAACCGGACAGGCGAAGCATTATTGAAAACGGCAGTTCAACAGAAGCTTGCAAAATCCGACAACCCGCGCCTTGATGTGGGAATTTTAATTTTCGGATTATGGGGCTGCATCGAATCAGTACTCTTAAAAAAAAGCGATGTTGAATACTGGAAAAACGGAAAAGCCTACACTGACCGCTATATAAATCTCTGGGTAAATTCAATATTTAAATCATAGTGAAGTCAATTTTCGGTAAATTCAACTCCCCCTCCGCATAAATCAAATTTCCGGCAAAAACCCAAATTGAAAATCATTCTCAAATTCATTGACAAAAGTTTTTATATCTATATAATTTGATAATCATTATCAAATTATATAGGAGCCCTTCGATGAAAAAATCAGAAAAAATTCCAGTGGTCCTCATCACAGGATATCTTGGTTCAGGTAAGACAACCCTCTTGAATAACCTCTTACGCCAGGAAACACGACGCGTTGCCTTAATTGTAAACGACATGGGAAGCATAAATGTTGACGCCGAGATTCTAAAAAAAGAAGGCGCAAATATCGCAGAATGTCCGATGTATGAACTTCAGAACGGCTGTATCTGCTGCACGCTCCGTGATGAATTCATTAAGCAGCTTGAGGAGATTTCAAAAAAAGATTCTGTCGAAGTTGTATTTGTCGAAGCCTCAGGCATAAGCGATCCGGGTGCTGTTTCAGCAAGCTTCCTTGCATACGAAGAAGACAACCCGAATACAAATGTTTATCTTACTTCAATCGTGACTGTTGTTGACGCTGACAGAATCTACCGCGAATTTTTAAGCGACCTCAAAAAACGCAAGGAAGAAAATAACGAAGTCGATCAGAACAATCTTAGCGCCGAAGAAATTTCTACGCTGATTGTTGACCAGATTGAATTCTGTAATTTTATCGTGTTGAATAAATGCGATTTGCTTGATGAAAAACAGCTTGCAGAAGTTGAAGCAATTGTGCGCGACTTCCAGCCAAAGGCTCCGATTTTCAAAACAAAAAATGCTCAGATTGAAATCGAAAAGATCATGACAAAGGAACCGTTTAACTTTGAACAGATTGATTCTTCATCGGCAATTCAGAAGGCAATCAATTCGCTCGAAAACAATAAAGGCTGCGTTGATGAATATGGAATTTCATCATTTGTATTCGAAGAACGACGCCCCTTCAACCGTGAACGCTTTACAGATTTTGTAAACAACAAATATCCGTCACAGCTTATCCGCGCAAAGGGCTACATCTGGTTCTCGGACGCTTCGAATGATGTTCAGCTTTTTGAGCAGGCAGGCCGCAATTCTTCTGTAATGGAAGTTTCATATTGGATTGACGCTTTAGTTGATGAACAGAAAAAAGCATTCCTTGAAGACAACCCAGATGTTAAAGAAAACTGGGATGAAAAGTTCGGGGACAGAGAAAATCAGATTGTCTTTATCGGAAAAGGCTACAATCAGAACGAAATTAAAATTGCTCTCGAAAGCTGCCTTGATAAAGAAGCAATCGCAAGCTGATTATAAAATAATTTAAAAATACACCAAACTAGACGCGGAGCTTTTTCCGCGTCTACCCTACATACTCGCGTACAATCGATTTTACTGGATTAAGATAGTTTGAACCAAACAGATTTAAATAATTAAGCAAGTGATAAAGATTGTACAAATCGCGCCTTTGTTCGTATCCGTCTACAAGCGGAAATGCCTCTTTATATGATGAATAAAATTCTTCCGAGAATCCGCCAAAAAGCTCTGTCATTGCAAGATCAGCTTCGGCGTGTCCGATATAACTTGCCGGGTCTATAAGCCACGCTTTTCCATCAGGGCCGGACATTACATTTCCCGCCCACAAATCTCCGTGCAACAAAGAAGGCCTTTCAGGCTCTACTAAAAATTCATCAAGGCGCTCCAGCAATTTTGAATTTAATTTTCTGTCTTCATCATCAAAATACGAATCGGCTTTATTAAACTGAGGAGCAAGGCGCGCATCACGATAAAAGTCAATCCAGTTGTCAGAAGGCGTGTTTATCTGATTTCCGGCTCCAATATAATTATCTTCCAGAAAGCCGAATTTTTTGTCAGATAAAATTTTATCGGTCGGCGCTTTATGCATTGCACTTAATTCGTTCGCAAGCACCTGCCAGTAATCATTCCGCATCTTGCCAGAGCTAATATATTCAAGAAATAAAAAACTGTATCCGACATCTTCGCCGTCATCAGTTCCTGTACATAAAACCTTTGGCGTTCCGATTGTTGAAGTCGAAGCTATCGCAGCAAGCGCTTTTGCTTCCGATACAAAAAAGCCTGCATTTTTCTTTTCGTTTGCCTTCATAAAGACGACGCTTCCTTCGTTAAGATGAAGCGCGTACGCCTTGTTTATATCGCCGCCTGAAAGACGGTCAGTGCGCATTACCTTTACTCCGTTTCCAAAAAGCGAAACGAGTGCCTCAGCAAGTGATTTGTAATTAGGAACTAAAAGAGCAGCTTCATTAAAATTCATGATTGAATCTTATCACACATCATTCCCATGTGACAACAAAATCGCCGTAAACTTTAAGGCTGTCCTTCAAGCTTGAACTTGCGCGTACTTTTCCGTCTGCCATTACAATTAAATATTGCGCATCATATTTTTCTGCATAAGATGCTGCATCAGAAGGCGAAAGAAAAATGCTTGTCGAAAGCGCATCAGCAATCATGCTCGATTCTGAAATCACAGTTACGCCGGCAGCACCTGATTCAGAAGGAAAGCCAGTTCTTGAATCTAAAATATGGTGATAGCGTTTTCCATCCTGAACAAAATACCGCTCATAATTTCCGCTCGTCACTACACTTGTATTTTCCACATCAACAGAAAAGGCCGGACGCGCTTCTGGTGAAAACGGATTTTTTATTCCGACACGCCATCTTTGATTTTCTGATTTTTTTCCGTATGCATAAATATTTCCGCCCAAATCGATTATTGCACGGCGTACAGAATTTTGATCTAGCAGCTTTTTTAATGCGTCAGCTGCGTACCCTTTTGCAATTCCTCCAAGGTCAAGCTTGATTCCGGAAGCAAGACGTACAGAATTTGATTTTTCATCCAGGTAAATATTTTTGTAATCAATCTGCAAAAGGGCATTTTGAATTTCATCTTGATTTGGAACATGCGGAGATGATGATGTGATGCCCCATAAATCAACAAGCGGCC
The DNA here is from genome assembly GCA_902772975.1 of uncultured Spirochaetaceae bacterium. Taxonomy (GTDB): domain Bacteria; phylum Spirochaetota; class Spirochaetia; order Treponematales; family Treponemataceae; genus Treponema_D. The sequence goes on along the minus strand of CACYCX010000009.1, from coordinate 16,576 downwards.
CGATAGAAGGCTCAAACAAGCCGCCTGTTAAATCCGCAAAATCAAGCGCAGTTTTAAGTACATTGATAAAATCGGCGGAAACACGAATGTATTCTCCATCCGATGCCGCCGCAGCATTAAGAAGTCCGATTTCGGATTGTGGAGAATGTGCGTCGAATATCGAATCAAGTTCCTTTAAGCGTGCGTAAATTTTATTGTAAAGCTCAGGGCTTCCGTCCTGATACAAATTGATTGAGCAGACGGTGCCTAAGATGATGTATTGCTGCGGCGGCATCGTGCCTGTTTGTTTTATGCCGCAGGATGAAAGAAAGACGGCGCAAATCGTGAACAGCACTGACAGTGCAAGGCGGCGTGAAACGGGAATGCGGCGTGATTTACGGCTTATCATGCATTTACCTCAACCTTGCTTGTCTCGCCTAATATTTTTGTTACGACAATCTGCTTGTCAATTCTGTTTTTAAGGCTTTCAACATGAGAAATAATTCCAACAAGCTTCTGACCGTTAGTCAGTTCAACTAAAGTTTTCATTGCCTTTTCAAGAGTTTCATCATCAAGCGAACCAAAGCCTTCATCTATGAACATCGATTCAAGTGAAATTCCGCCTGCCGATTCCTGAACTTCATCTGCAAGCCCAAGCGCAAGTGAAAGCGACGCCTGAAACTGCTCACCGCCTGAAAGCGTTCCCACAGGACGAGAACCGCCCTTATAATGGTCAACGACTTCAAGATCAAGTCCAGTCTGACTTCGTGCATCCTTTGCGACAGTACAGCGCCTGAGTTCATACTGATGATTTGACATTTCAAAGAAGCGAAGGTTTGCCTTTCGGATTACACGGTCAAAATAGTACATTTGAATAAAAATCTCAAGCTTGATTTTTTCAGAAGCGCCGCTTAAATTTCCGTTTGCAGTTTTTGAAAGCTGAAGCTTCCATTGATGTTCCTTCTTAAGCTTTTCGTATTCAGGAAGCGCTGCCTTTAATTTTTTAAGGATATTTTCGTTAAATGAAATTATGCTGAAAAGGATTTCATTATTCGAAACCTGTTCTGATTTTTGATTTTGAAGTTCAATTAAAGCGTCAGAATTTTTCTTTTCCTGAATTTGAATTTCTTCAAGATTCATTCCTTTACAATTTTTTTCAAGCTGCTTAATTTTTCCCGAAATCTCAGCTGTATTTTTTTCAGCGCGGGCAAGATTTTCCTGTGCAGATTTTGCGTCTGCAATAATGGAATTAACAATCCTTTCTTTTTCCGCAACAGCTCTTTCTGCTTCCGCTTTTGAACTGAATTTCAATTTTGCAGACCGCTCCGCAATTTCCGCTCTAAGACCGACCGACTCGCCATCCCATTGCGAAATATTTTTTTCGATTTCAGAAAGCTCACTGCGCTTTCCTTCTATATTTTTCTGCGCGGCCGGTATCTGTTCCGAAAGTTCTTTTTTGCGTAATATTTTCTTTTCTTCAATCGCAATTTTCTCTTCTATATCCGCGCATTTTGTTTGAGCGTCTTTTATATCGGCCTCAATATTTGCTGCTTCAACGCCCAGAGCTTCGGAAAGCGCCTTTACATTCTGCTCGCCCGTCTTGATTTGACCAACAAGCACCGCGGCGGCCTCGCTTTTTTCCTTTGCCTTTTTTTCAGCGCGTTCGTTATCCTTTTCCATCGCATCTAATTCAGCCTGCGTCGGGGCCGCCGCTGATTTGCACGCCGGAGCCGGATGATGAGTCGAGCCGCAAACCGGGCAAGGCTTCCCTTCATTTAATTCCTGCGCGATGATTCCCGCCTGCTCATCAAAGAAAGCCTTTTTGATTTTTTTATATTCAGAAGAAATTCTTTCTGCTTCATCTGAGACAGTTTTATATTCCTTCTGCAATTCCGATAAATTCTTTTTTAACGCGTCAAGTAAATTTAAATCCTGGCGTAATTTTTCAAGAGATTTTTTTCTTTCTTCAAGCTGATTTTTTTCAGAAGAATATTTTTCTTTATTTTCACCAGAGTTTTCAAGCTGCTTGAATTCTTTTTCACACAAAGCGATTTTTTCTTCTGTATTTTTTATTTCAAGATTAAGCTTATCTTTTTTTGAATTCAACTCGGAAGACTGTTTTTCAATTAAAGAAAGCTTTGTTTTTTTTGATTCAATTTCGTAATACAAAGAAAATTCATTTTTTTCTATTGCAATTTCCTGCCGAAGTTTTTCAAGCTCATCCTTACGATTTTCCTGTTTTTTTACTTCTTCAGCATATTTATTTTTTTCTTCTTCACTTATTTTTTTCAAGGTAAGTGATTTTTCAAGTTCCCGCGCATTCTGGATTTTCTGCTGGTTCTGGGCAATCTCCTTGTTCAGCTTTTCAATTTTCGATTCTGTTAGAGAAAGCTCTTTGTCATAATTTGATTTTTTTTCTTTATCAAATAAAATTCCTTTTTCAAGAATTTCCGGAACTTCATTAAAAAGCATTTTTCCGTCACGAGCTTTTGTAAGTTCAGCGCACAGCACCTCTGAGGCATCATCAGAAATTTGTATTCCGCTTATAAACTGCTTCATGCTTTTTTCAGAATCATTCACCTTTGAAGCAACAAGTTTTTCTTCTTCCGAAAGCCTCAACTGCAATCTTTGAAAAAGCTCCGTATTAAAAATCTTCCTGAAAATTTCCTGACGCTTTTCTGTCTTTGCAAAAAGCACTTCCCTGAAATCACCCTGGGCAATCATGCAGATCTGGCAGAACTGATCTTTTTTGAGCGATAAAATTTCTTCAATTTTCTCTGTCACTTTTCCTGTCTGCGTTACAACTTTTCCATCCGGCAAAATCAATGCAGCTTCACTTACCTGCTTTGTAATTCCGTAGCCGCGCTTTGATTTTCTCTGATATTCAGGATTACGCGTCACCGTATATTGCTTTCCGCGATATTCAAATTTAAGGGTTACTTCAGTCTTAACATTTTCATCAGCGTCAATTGAACGGATTGAATTTATGCTTCGGTAAGAGCCGCTCGCTTCTCCGTAAAGCGCAAAAGTTATGGCATCAAAAATCGTAGTTTTTCCAGATCCTGTTTTTCCCGTTATAAGATAAAGCCCGTTCGAGCCAAGCTTTTCAAAATCTATTTCAGTTTTATTTTTAAAAGTCTCAAATCCTTCGATTGTTAAATATAAAGGCTTCATTTTATTCTCCGATTTTTTTACAGTTCCGAGCGGATTTCTTCGATTAATTGAATTACAAAATCACGCTGCACATCAGAAAGCTTTTCGACATTTCTGTTCTCATAAAATTTTGCAAACAGTTCAGCAGGGTCAGCCCTTTGTTCCATATTGATTTCAGAAGTTGAATGATAGCTGCGTGTACGAAGATTGTCGTAATCAAGCCGCATCAGATTTTTATAAATCATTTTTAATTTTCCAAGCGCATCTGGCACGTCATCTTCATCCGTCAGAATAATCCTGTAAAAATCATCAAGATTTTTGTCCTTGTAATTTTCACGCAAAACAAGCTCATCATATTTTCCCTTAAGCTCCTTCATGTCACGAAGCGGCACCAGAGGAATTTCAGAGACCGTCACATTTCCTTTTTCTTTTAATTCAACCACTGTAATAGATTTTTTATGATTGATTTCTGAAAATGAATATTTAAGAGGTGTTCCGCAATATCGAACTTTTTCACTTCCGATATTCTGCGGCCCGTGAATATGACCAAGCGCAGTATAATCGAATCCGTCAAAGACAGACGCGTCCACATTATCAAGACCGCCGACAGAAACTTCTTCCGATTCACAGCGCCCCGCCCCTGTAATAAACTGATGTGCGGCCATGACATTGCGCTTTGAAAAATCAGGATTCATTTTTTTTATCGCTGACCTGACCGCATCAGTATAAGATTCAATATTTTCTTCCGGAAAAAAATGCCGCACAACAGCAGGCTTTATAAATGGCAAAAGGTAAAAATTTATCTCGCCGTATTCGTCGGTTAATGTAACGGGCGGGTATTTTCCGTCATAGGCAGGCGATATAAAAATACTGCTTGCTTCCATAAAATCTGAACCGAATGAAAGCCGCTCGGCTGAATCATGATTTCCGCTTATAATCAAAACCTTGATTTTGAACGACACAAGTTTTTTGAGAAACTCTTCAAAAAGGCCGAGCGCTTCGACAGTAGCAATCGATTTATCAAATATATCGCCGGCGATTATTACTGCGTCAATTTTATTTTTTCTTGCCTCTTCCGCAATCTGGTTCAAGATAAATTCCTGATCTTCAATAAGCGGCTGCTCGTTCAATTTTTTTCCAAGATGCAAATCTGAAAGATGAAATATTTTCATTCAAACTACCTTTTGTCACATTACTTTTTTTATATACTGAGGGAAAACCCGTAAGTTCATTTTAGCAAAAAAAAAGACTCCGCGCCATATTCCAGAGCACGAAGTCCGTTTATATGAACTCTAAGATTTAGAAGTTCAAGATTCGACAAATGCTTCCATTGAAAATCATACAAATAAGATCAAGGAGCCACCATAAGTTCCAGCCTACAAAAAGACGGATAATCATGGCGCCATACTTCTTTTCTAGTACGCAAAATTGCTGTTGATTATTTTCTGAAGAGCATCCTTATCATTAAGATTGTCTTTATTTTCGTCGAATACTTTCTTGAAGTTCTTATCGTTTTTCTGCATTGCTTCTGGAAGAATAAGCTTATACTTTTCAGCAAGCATTGCACGATACTCGTTACGTTTGTCCATAACTACAACCGTATAATATAATGTTCCTAGTTCTGTAAGATATATAGGATTTGAACCTTCATTAAAACTGCACTGCTTGTCATATTCATTTATTGTATATGACACTGGAGAACCGCTGCTGTTTTTTTCATTGAAAATCGTACGTGACAAGAATTCTCCGTCTATGCATACAAAAGAAAATTGAATGTTACCGTCAGTATAATCTTCACGATAGAACACGGCAAAATCATCGCTGTCTTCAGACTTTGAAACATACAGGTCAGTATAATTTTCCAGCACCTCAAAATCGTATGCAACTGCAATTTTTGAAATATCCTTTACACTGCGGATTTTACTTTGAGTGACTTTGAACGGCTTTGCGAATGCAAGACCTGTGACAATCATCACGACAACAGATAATAAAACTTTTTTCATTTTCAACCTCCGAAAAATGATTTTTCTATTATACCATGAAGAACTGAAAATGAGAATTTATTTGTAAAAAAATCACAAAAAATAATTAGCCCTTTCCCCATAAGCTTCGTATAAATAAGTGTAATTGTTGATAACGCATTACAAAAAAGAAATGCCGTTTATGGCAAGGAGAAAAGTATGGAAAACAAAAAAATTTCAGTTCAGGTAACATGTAACGATCAGGCAACTGCAGAAAACTACAAGGTTCTTGCAGAGAAAATGACAAATGACAGCGGCTTTACAAAAAAGCTCGAGAAATGCCGTTCAATGAGTGAGGTTTACAACCTTTACAAGGAATCAGGTTATACAGATCTTTCTTATGAAGAATTCAGCAAGGCCTTTGAAAAAACTGTTAAGCAGTGTAAGGAAGTTCTTGCGACTGGAAACATGGAGCTTTCAGAAAATGAACTTGAAGAAGTAGTTGGCGGATTCGACTTCTTTAAATTAGGAACTTCTCTTGTAAATACATTCCCGATTATAGGCCCGATTGTTTCAGGAACTGTAAAAGCAATAAAAGCCGTATGTGACGGCAAGGGCGCTTCTGGTGCTGTACTTGAAATGGCAAAGGGACTAGGAACAGCTATGGCTGACGCAGTTGTAACAATTGGAACAGCCGGAGTTGGAACTGTAGTTTCATCTGCCGTAAAGGTTGGACTTGATCAGGCAGACATTGCGTAATTTTTTGTGTACAGACAGCAGGACTTCGTGCTTGTATAGCGCGGAGTCTTTTTTTATATAACTCGTCCCCATACACAATCCTCTACAAAAAACTTGCATTGTAGAATTTCTGTGTTATAATTATAGAATACGATAAAGTTTTTTAATTTTCTTTTCTTGCTGAAAATTTCTGAACATATTTTCGAGTTATACATTGGGAGGAGTATTGTATGAGCGATGATGTAACGGAAGAATTTAACGTTTCTTCTACCGATGGTGAAGTAAATGCTGATTTTTTCACTGGTTCTGAGGAGAATGCAGACAGTAACCGTGAAGAGCTGAACGGTCAGTTTTCCTACAAGCAAATTGGTTCCATCACAGTCTGTACTGAACCTGTAAACGGTTCAATGTCCATAGACTCGCTTGTCGATATGTTCACAGAAGATCCTGAGCTTCAGGCCGTTCCGATTGAAGAGTACGATCACGTTGTCGGAGTTCTTGACCGCCACGAAGTTGCCGAAGCCACAAACACGACATGGAAGCGCCTTACTTCTAAAGATATTTCAAGTTACGTAAAGCACGTCCACACAATCCTGTATGCCGCCGACTTTATTGAAAAGGCACTCCAGAAGGTTTCAGACATCAACCACAAATATGGGACGACATATTTTCCTGTTTACAACGGCCGAATGTTTTTTGGAATCGTTTCGCTCGACGCCTTCCTTGCACGAATCGCCGACATCCGCGAAAAGGACCTTGATAAAGCAAGTTCAATTCAGACATACACCTTCCCCAAACCGGCCGACCTTGCCCAGTTCCAGCCAAAGATAATCGCATGGAACAGGATGGCAAACACACTGGGCGGCGACATCTACCAGACATACAGAATGAATGACCACGAAAGCCTTATCTGCTGTTTTGATGTTTCCGGAAAGAACGTAGCCGCCTCGCTTCTTACAATGACGGTCGCTTCGTTCTTCAAGATGCTTCCACTTATGCCGCAGCAGCCAAAAACCCCGATTGGAATAATTTCGCTTCTCGACACTTATCTTGAAACAATCGTTCCGTCCGGAAACTTTATCACCGGCGCCGTCTGCTATTTTGACACAGAGCGGAATATCTTCTCTATATTTAACTGCGGCCACACGACTGTCTATATGATTTACAGCGAAGGTTCGGCTGCACCAAAAACAGTTTCTGTAGATCCAAAGCTTCCACCGTTCGGTATGGGCGTAATTGAATCTGAATTTAAAAAGAATCAGGATAAAAAAGACCGGCCGTATCTTGCGCTTGAAATCAAAGCCGGAATTCATATCGATATGTATTCGGATGGATTTACGGACATGCAGAACACAAACTCAGTGCGCTATGAAGATGCAAACGCAAAGCAATTCTTTACTGATTTGTACAATGTTGACGACGACAAGGTTGAGCAGAAAATTACAAAAACCATTGATGAATACACGGAAGATACGATGCTTCCGGATGACATCACCGTAATTGACATCCGTTTTTAATTTTCGTATGTCTTCAAGATATCCTGAGCCGTAACTACGCGGCTTTGTCTTCGGTCCATCGCCTGCTTTTCGATATAGCGGTGGGCCTGAGCTTCAGTCATGTTAAGGTATTGAATCAAAATACATTTTGCGCGGTCAACCAGACGGATTTCGCTTATTTTCTGCTGAAGCTTTTTATTTTCGTCTTCCAGCATCATTACGCGGCGGCGGCTTGCCGTTAAAAGCTTTGCTGCCTGATAGAAAAATTCCGGAGCAACAGGCTTGGGCAGTACAAACACGCCTTCATCCTCTACATTGGCGCTTACTTCCAGAAGTATGTCTGAATTGACGATAAGTATAATCCCGGCAGACGTTGCCTCTGCCGCGTGCAGCGCAAGGTCATCGCCTAATTCATCAGGAAGCGGCGTATCGATTATGATGAGGTCATACTCGCTGTTCATAATATCACGACGCGCTTCAGCTCCATTCTGTATCGTGGCAATACGCGAAAACATCTGCGAATTGAGCATGTCAGAAATTATTTCAAGAGTAGTCGGTGTGTTTGAAACAATCAGAACGCTGTCCATGATTTTTTTACTTAATAAATCTCTTCAAAGCTGCCGTCAAAATTATTAAACGCCTTAAGCGTAACTTCAGGCAAAACCGATTTTACAAAATCACTTTCAAGCGCGCACTTTTTGGCTTCCTTAAACGAAAGCGGAAGCTTTTCAAGCTTATTGAGAATTGAAGAATCCGCGTTGTACAAATCGCAGTTTACGGCATCCTGCAAAGAAAGCTTCTTTTCAATTCCATCGAGACCGGCCTTGATTAAAAGCAAAAGCGCCGTGTACTGGTTGCAGGCAGGATCCGAGCCACGATACTCAATGCGGCTTTGTTCCTTGGAAGCAGCGGCCGGCAATCTTATAAGCTGGCTTCTGTTTTGCGAACTCCAGCTGATATAGCGCGGCGCTTCGTGCGAACCGAATCTTTCGTACGATTTTGCAAGCGGATTTAAGAAAAGCGAAATTTCTTTTGCGTGGCACAAGATTCCTGCAATAAAGCTTTTTGCTTCATCAGAAAGCTCCTTGTCTGCAAAAATATTTTTTCCGTCTTTTGAAAGCGAGATGTTTACATGAAGCCCATTACCAGGAAGATTTTCAAGCGGCTTTGGAGAAAACGACGCATAAAGTCCGTTAGTCGCCGCGACAGTGCGCACTACTGTTTTGAAGGTGGCGAGATTGTCGGCCGCGTTCAGTAATGACGAATACCTGAAGTCAACTTCCTGCTGCCCCGGACCAGATTCATGATGCGAGGTTTCCGGGAAGATTCCCATTTTTTCAAGCATTATGCAGATTGAGCGGCGTACGTTTTCGCCTTTATCCTTTGGAGCAAGGTCACAGTATCCTGCATTATCAAGCGGAATTTTTGTCGGCTGTCCCTGAGCATCAAGTTCAAAAAGATAGAACTCACATTCAGTTCCGACATTTACATTATAGCCTTTTTTCTGAATGTCATCGGCTGTTACAGAAAGCAGCGAACGCATGTCGCCTTCGAACGGACGGCCGTCAGGATAGCGGATGTTGCAGAAAAACCTTACAACCTTGCCCTGCTGCGGTCTCCACGGAAGAACGGAAAGCGTAGTAGCATCAGGCACAAGAAACAAATCACTCTCACTTACATTAAGGAATCCCGGAACAGCACTTGCGTCAAATGAAATCCCAGTTTCAAATGCGCGCTCAAGTTCACCCGGCTGAATCGAAATACTTTTTATCGAACCAAAAATATCAGAGAAAAAAAGCTTGATGAACTTAACGTCATTCTCTGCAATGTATTCAAGGACTTCGTTTTTTGTATAAACCATTTTCGCTTTCCTCTATTTGCTATAAAAAAATTATTCTACAGTTACGCTCTTTGCAAGATTACGCGGCATGTCAGGATTATTACCCTTCAATACCGAACAGTAATATGCAAGAAGCTGAGCCGGAATTACAGTCAAAAGGCTTGCTGCAACAGTCGAGCATTCCGGAATTTTAAATACCTGATCCGCCTTCTTATCAAAGAAGTTTGTCTTATCCTGAGTGATTACAAGCGTTGCGGCTTTGCGGCTTGCAACTTCAACTATGTTTGAACCAATCTTATCGTACAATGCAGGATCACTTGCGATTGCAACAACAAGCGTCTGCGGATCCATAAGCGCAATCGGGCCGTGCTTAAGCTCGCCGGCCGCAAATGCCTCTGAATGCATGTAAGAAACTTCCTTTAACTTAAGCGCCGCTTCGAGTGATGTTGCAGAATCAAACTGGCGTCCGATATAAAAAATCTTTTCCTTATTGAACTGCTCGCTTGAAAATTTCTGGATGACATCCTTTCCGTTAAGAATCTCTGTTATTTTTTCCGGAACTGCCTCAAGCTCGCTGAGCAAGCAAGAAGCGTCTTTCTGGCTAAGCGTACCCCTCAAAAGGCCGGCTTTAATTGCAAGGAGAATAAGGCAAAGCACCTGAGTTGTGTATGCCTTTGTCGAAGCGACTGCAATCTCCGGGCCTGCGAGCGTATAAATTACATCATCCGCCTCACGCGTTACAGTTGAGCCGACGCAGTTTGTAATTGCAACTGCCTTAAGGCCTTCCGACTTGGCAAGACGAAGCGCGCTTAATGTATCGGCTGTTTCGCCAGACTGCGATATGACAATAAAAATATCTTTCTTATCAAGAATAGGGTTACGGTACCGGAATTCGGAAGCGACATCGACATCGACTTTCATGCGCGCGAGTTTTTCGAACGCGTACTTTGCTACGACGCCGGCGTGATAGGCAGTTCCGCAGGCGGTAATTACGACGCGGTCGGCCGTCTTCCATTCTTCATCCATCTTGCATTCTTCAAAGTGAACATCAACCGGCTTTCCGTTATTGTCTTTTACAATTCTAGGCCGCATTGTGTCCATAAGCGCTTTTGGCTGCTCATGGATTTCCTTAATCATAAAGTGCTCGTAGCCGCCCTTCTGTGCAGCATCCATATCCCATTCAATATGGCTCGGCTCCTTGATGATTTTTTCGCCCTCAAAATTAAAGAGATCAACATGATCCGTATATAAAACCGCAAGCTCCTTTTCGCCCAAATAATAAACATCGCGTGTATGCTCAAGGATTGCCGGAACATCAGATGCGATAAAGTTTTCGCCCTTGCCGAGCCCGACTACAAGCGGACTTTCCTTGCGGCAGCAGATGACTCTGTCAGGATAATCGCTGCAGATTACGCCAAGAGCGTAAGCACCTTCAACCCTGTGGAGCACTTTGATTACTGCCTTAAAAATATCTTTTTCTTCCTTGTAATATTTATCAAGAAGCTGAACTACAACTTCCGTATCTGTCTGAGAACGGAACACAACGCCCTGAGCCTGAAGCTTTGCCTTTATCTCAGCGTAGTTTTCGATAATTCCGTTGTGAACAATAGAAATAGTTCCGTCAGTATTTGCGTGCGGGTGTGCATTTGCATCATTCGGTTCGCCGTGAGTTGCCCAGCGTGTATGTCCGATTCCAACAGTGCCTTTGATTTTATCGCCTGTTTTTTCGATGAGCATTTTAAGGCGTTCAGTAACCTCTGCGTCAGTCATATTTTCAGACTGCTTTACGATTTCGCCTGTAATTTTTTCAACTAAGAATTTAAGGGCACCCTTTGATTTTTGAACAAGAACTGAATCCCCGTTTATAACTGCAATTCCTGCTGAATCGTAGCCGCGGTATTCAAGCTTTTTAAGGGCATTTATAAGAACAGGAGTTGCGTTCTTATCACCGACATATCCGATAATTCCACACATTATTGACCTCGTTTTCGGGAAAGGTTTTGGTTCCCGTTTTTATTTTACATTTTTACAGTTCTTTATGCAAATGCCTGTTTTACAAGTCCTGCTTTACAAGAATAAGGCATCACGGTTCAACTGCCATAATGTCATCCGAAAGCCCGAGTGATTTTACCAAAGACTTAGCGGACAAAGATAAATTCTTTCCATAGATAAAATCATTTGACGCGCCATTTGTAACATTCCCAGTAAAATCATTTTTGGGTGAACTCAAGCCGCGCATGCCTTCCTGTAAAACTGCCCGGATCAAAAGATTTTTTGGCGTTCCTTCCATATCGATAAATTCCATTACATTTACCGAATATCCGGCCTGCTCCAGAATATCAGCACGGAGCGCATCGGTTACAATCGCCGAAAGCCTCTCCTTTAAAATGCCGTATTTTAAAAGCGGCGCAAATGCCTCATTCTTATCCGGCACTTTTTTGAGCACGGAATTAATTTTATGCTGGCAGCACGGAACAGAAAGAATCGCCTTTGCTTTTTTTTGTACGGCAAAATTCAAGGCATAATCAGTTGCGACATCGCACGCATGAAGCGTTATTACTATATCAGGCGCACGGCTTTCGTCGTAATCAGAAATATTTCCATGCTTAAATTCCAGTCCGTTAAGTCCGAGCTTTTTAGCAAGGGAACCGCAGTTTTCAATCACTTCCTTTTTTAAATCAAGCCCGGTGATGCTGCAATCAAGTTTTTTTATTTCAGTCAAAAAATAATGAACGGCAAAAGTAAGGTATGACTTCCCCGAGCCAAAATCAATTATCCTGAGTTTCTCATCCTCGCCGTTTTTCTGCTTTAACGAAATTACAGACGGAAGGACATCATTTATGAATTCCAGAAAGCGGTTTATCTGGCGGAATTTATCGTACTTAGTTGAAATGACTTTTCCGCTTTCTGTCATCACGCCGAGCGCAACCAGAAAAGGAACGGCATGGCCTTCTTCAAGAATATAATTTTTTTTGCGGTTTGCAAAATTGTTTACGCTGTCGTGCGCTGAATAATGAAGCATTCTGTTTAACGGAGAACCTGATTTTTCAGAAGATGAAGAAAACCCTGATGAAGAATCCGCTGACTTTCCTTCAGCCTTCAACTTACGGCGCAATTCAGTTACCCTGCCCTTCTTGTTTGCCATAAGCATAATTTCTTCGCTTTCAGTTCTGGTAACGCAATTTTTAAACGACTTTCCGGCATGTTCAGCTAAAAACGATTCAAGCTCCTTTTCGGAAAAATTTTTGTGGAACGCCTGAGTTTCCGTAAAAAACTCTCCCGAATACTGCGAGCCTGCGCTGGTTGGATTCAGCTTAATCTTTGCCCTTATGTACGGACGCCCTAAAATTGACTGAATTTCCTTAACTGGTTTAGAAAGTGTTACCGCTAAAATCATATCTTCTATAGTATACTAATTTATTCAAAAATGTTATACTGACAGGAGTATGGCTAAGACTTTTGTTTTTGTTAATCAGAAGGGTGGAGTAGGAAAAACAACTTCCGCCATAAATATCGGTGCTTACATTGCCCAGGCTGGCAAGAAAGTACTTTTGGTTGATTTTGACTCTCAGGGAAATATGTCAAGCGGTGTGGGCGTTTCAAAAGACAAGCCTACTGTTTATGAGCTTTTGAGCGGACTTTGTTCACCAGAGGACACTGTAAAGCACACAATGATTCCAACACTTGATGCCATCAGTGCTTCAATCGATTTGTCAGGTGCGTCAATCGAGCTTGTTGATCAGGAAGAACGCGAATACTTCCTCAAGAATGCCCTTGAGCCTTTTGAAAAAAAATACGATTACATTTTAATTGACTGTCCGCCGTCTTTGGGAATCCTTACTCTTAACGGACTTGCCGCGGCAGATGCAGTTTTAGTTCCGATGCAGTGTGAATATTTTGCGCTCGAAGGAATTACGCTTCTTTTGCAGACAGTTAAAAAAGTTCAGAAAAGCATCAATCCTGATCTTGTCATCGGCGGCATCTTCTTTACGATGTACGACTCACGCACGAGACTGGCGCAGGATGTTGTCGTTCAGGTAAAATCATATTTTAAAGATGTTGTTTTCAATACAATAATTCCTCGCAATGTACGCTTGTCAGAAGCTCCTTCTCACGGACTTCCAATCTGCAAGTATGACCCTGATTGCGCTGGAGCCAAAAGTTATGAAAAACTTGCAGAAGAGGTAATAAATCGTGGCTAGTAAAAAAGGTGGTTTAGGCCGTGGTCTCGACGCGCTCATGACAGAAGCTGATATTGAAGAAAAAAAGACTTCAGCAAAAATTGAAAAGCAGACCGACAAAAAAACAGAACGCACAGAAAAAAAATCCTCTGCCAGGACATCACTCCCGGCCGGACTCGAAGCCGACGAATCAGGAACGCTTTGGGTCGATCCGCACCTTTTAAAGCCAAACCCGCATCAGCCCCGAAAAATCTTTAACGACGAAGATTTGCAGGACCTTGCCGCATCAATCAAGGAGCACGGTATTATCCAGATGCCGGTAATTGAAGATGCAGGCGACGGAACCTTCTATATAATTCTTGGTGAACGAAGAACGCGCGCTTCGATTATCGCAGGACTTTCAAAGATTCCTGTGCAGCTGCGCAAATTCAGTGATGAAAAAAAGCTTGAAATAGCATTAATCGAAAACATTCAGAGAACTGACTTAAACCCGATAGAAGAAGCCCAGGCATATTTTGACCTTATGCAGTTAGGCGGCTTCAATCAGGAAGAAGTAGCACAAAAGGTCGGTAAAAAAAGATCCACTGTAGCTAACGCGCTCCGCCTTTTAAAGCTTCCGGAAGACATGCAGGCTTCCCTCGTATCAGGCCAGATTACGGCCGGACACGCACGCGCCCTTTTAAGCGTAATCAGCCCTGCAGACCAGAGAATTCTTTTTGGTAAGATTATCGGTGCCAGCATGTCCGTCCGTGACGCGGAAGCGGCTGCTTCTGAACTCAATAACGGCGGCCGCGCTGCCAAGACTGATTCCGGCAAAGAAAAAACCGCGAGCCGTGACTCCGACATTGTTGAGCTTGAGCAGCAGTTTATAAGTGCTTTGGGAACTAAGGTTACTGTTAAGGGAAATCTTTCTCACGGCTCGCTTGTAATCGACTACTTCAGCCGCGAAGATTTGGACAGGCTTTACGCAATCTTTACAAAGAACTGATAAAATCTTTAAGCCAGTAATTATGCACCCGCGCTGTCGCCATCAATTCGCGATATGAATAATAGTGCGGGCCCTGCATATAAAGCGGCGCAAGCGAAATATACTGCCTTCCGTCATCTTCCGTGCCGTAAGTAATGTTGAACCGTTCTCCGTCCACGGAAAATTCGTATTCCTTTTTAATTTCTATAAGATGCTTAAAATCGTCATCGGTCATACGATAACGCCTTTTGTGGACGGAACACTGCCGTTGCGTCTTGAATCAATTTCGGTTGCGCCGCGGATGGCGCGGGCGGCTGCCTTGAACAAGCCTTCCATTTTGTGATGGTCGCTTCTTCCGCGGATAGTATCCAGATGCAGATTGCATTTTGCGCTCGAAACAAATCCCTGCCAGAAATCTTCAAAACAATCAGTCTGGAAGCTGGCTTCCTTACCGTCCGCGCCTATTGAAACAAGCGGCACACCCGTAAGTTCCGGATTGCATACCAGATAAGGGCGACCGCCAAAATCTACGGCTGCACGGCAAAGGCTTTCGTCCATTGCGTAAATAAAAAATCCGCTTCTGAAAATTCCGGCGCAATCGCCCAATGCCTTTGCAAAGCACTGACCCAAAACGATTCCAGTATCTTCGATGAGGTGATGCTGATCTACATTGAGGTCGCCCTCGAGCGAGCCTGATAAGTCAAAGAGGCCGTGTTTGCAGAATGAGCGGAGCATGTGATCAAAAAAGCCGATCGGATTTTTTACATCGCACTTTCCTGTTCCATCAAGATTAAGAGTAAGCGTAATTTTTGTTTCGCCTGTAATTCTTTCAATCGTTGCAATTCTTTGCATATTCACATCTCCAAAAATTCTGCGGAAATTTTATGGCATTACCTTGCGCAATGCGTATTCAAGAATATCAGTTGCACCAAGCGCCTGCATTTTTGGAAGCAGCGTCGGGACTTCACTTTTCTTGACTGCAATTTTTACTGCGTATCCTGAATCGCCGAACAGCGGGCTTACAGTCGGACTTTTCATTGAAGGGATTCCCTTGATGAGCGCGTCAAAATTTTCTTTTGAAACATTCATTTCAAGCATTACCCTTCCGCGCGCATTGAGAACTGCTTCGAAAAGCATTTTAAGTTCCATTATCTTCTGCTTCTTTTCAGGATCCTTCATGGCTTCCTTTGAAGCGTACATTCTTGTTGAAGATTCCATCAGCGTGTCTACAATCTTCAAATTGTTTGCGCGAAGTGAAGAGCCGGTTGATGTGTTGTCGATGAGAATCTGTGCAAGCGGCTTTCCTGTTTCAACATTATCCTGAACAAAGCCCTCGCTGGTTCCCCATGTGCGGAAAATCGTTCCGTTGATTTTTTTGTCTTCAACATACTTGCGGCTCAAGTTCTGATACTCAGTTGCAATCGTCACAGGCTTTTTGAGAAGTGAATCGTAATCAGCTGAATTCGGAATTGCGGCTACAATGCGAACCGGATCAAATCCCAAATCCATAATTTCTTCAACTTCGTCCTGAACTCCGTTTTCGTAAACCCAGTCCTTTCCGCTGAAGCCAAGGTCAGCTTTATTCCCGGCAAGAAGGCTGCTTACAATCTGCGGCTTTACAACCTGAAACGCAAGGTCCTTCTGATTTGTTGTAGGAAAATATGTGCGGTCCGGAAGGTTGATTGAAATTCCCACGTCACTTAAAAGCGAATAAACTGATTCATATATCCTGCCTTTCGCAAGAAGTATGCTTAATTTCTCCATAATAAAAAATACTCCAAAACTTAACAAATACTTATATCGAATAAATATAATATATAGAAGAATTCTGCTTGTTTCAAGTAATCAATTTGAGCTATAATCTGTTCAATATTTCGGAAGATTACGGAGGCACGGCAAAAATGGCGGTTAAAATTTTTATTGACGGAAAAGAAGGAACTACAGGACTTAAGATTTACGAGCGCTTTGCAAACAGAAATGACATTGAGATTTTGCAGATTGATGAAGACAAGCGCAAGGATCCTGTTGAGAAGGCAAAAATCATAAACGCCTCGGACTATACTTTTTTGTGTCTGCCTGACGCCGCCGCAATTGAATCTGCCGCGCTTTGCACAAATCCGCATACGCGCATAATTGACGCCTCAACGGCACACCGCACGAATCCTGACTGGGCTTACGGCTTCCCGGAGCTTTCGCCGGAATTCAGAAAAAAAATTATCGGCTCAAATCGAGTTGCAGTTCCGGGCTGCTATGCAAGCGGC
>CACYCX010000008.1 GCA_902772975.1 uncultured Spirochaetaceae bacterium | reverse complement strand
TTCGCCGTTTACGATTTTTACGTAAGTCTCTTCGGGAATCATCGGCGAGCAGATTTGTGCCAGCAAATCCGCTTCGATTTTTCCGTTTTCGGCGTACTGGCGGCCTGCCTTGCGTACAAGGGAAAGCCGCGGCGTTGTTACAATATCTGCTTCCGGCGCACTGAACATAGGATTTTCCGGCATAGTTATGATTGTGCTGTCTTCCGCAAAAGCAAGTTTGAAAGCCTGAACCGCCGGCTCAAAATTCTTTTTGCTGTTCGGAAAGCCGCAGCCGCAAATCATCATGTAACGAAGCTTTGACAAATCCTGCTGCTCAACATGCTCGTAGCGGCCGCCGGACTTGCGCATTGTCATGCTCGTAAGCGGCAATGTTCTATCCAGAACAGCTTTGAGCGGAGCGGGCATTCCGTAAGCATAAAGCGGATAGCTGAACAAAAGCAGGTCGCTTTGAACAATCTCGTCCAGAATTTCTTTCATTTCGTCATTGTAAACACACTTTCCGCCGTTGTGCATACAGGTAAAACAGCCCTTGCAGTATTTTATGTCTTTTTCAACCGCGTGAATTATTTTCACTTTTTGAGAGGCTGCATCATTCATTCCATCCAAAAAAGCGCGCGTGATTTTCATTGTATCGCTTGCATCTTTTTTAGGACTTCCATTTATAACTAGGATTTTCATTTTTATCACATCTCCTTCTTTTATAGTGGCAACTTCGCCTTAAAAAGTCCGTCTCGGTTGCAGTAATACAAAATCTCTTTTGTTCCGCTGATTTTAAAACAAGCTTCCGCTTCCTGTTCCGGGTAAAGCTTTCTGATTTCAAATCCGTCAGAGCGGACAGCAGCAATAAAGGAAATGTAATGCTCTCTTGTCATCTCATGCGGAATTGAGACGTAAAATTCATCTTCCACGTGCTCGATTTTTGCGTGATGTCCAGCAACTGTTTTGCCAGTGGCATCAGAATCATCAGCGCATTCACTTTCCTCTGGCTCGGCTTCAAGAGCTGGAAGTGTAATTCCGCAGCAGCTTGCAACTATTTCTCCAGTGCTCTGAATTATGTTTCCGCAGATCGGGCACACGTAAAGCTTGAGCTTTGCCATGTTCGCCGATTTGTTTGTGTTTACAACACCTTCGCCTGCAAAAAGTTCAATCACCGAAACGCCAAGCGCCTTTGCCAGACTCTCAATCAAAGACACATCCGGATAGCCGCGTCCTGTTTCCCATTTTGAAATTGCCTTATCAGTTACAAAAATGCGTTCTCCAAGCTCGGCCTGAGTCAATTTTTTTTCTTCGCGCAATTTTTTTATCATTGCGCCAGTAATGTATTGGTTTGCCATGTTTATTTCTCCTAAAAACTCAGTTTTATCACAATTCCTTTGTAGCTACCCATATACATTACACCGGCGCAAATCAGAAAGCAACCTACGCTTTGTAGAGTGCAGTAAGTTCAAAAATTAAAACATCGAAATCCACTCATCAAGAAAACTCATTTGCTCCGGGGTGTGGAACCAGTGCTCTCCGCCTTTCATAACAGTAAGGGGCGAATTGTGTTTTTCCGAAAATTTTTTGATAACTTCAAGCGGCATAAAAGTGTCATTTTCTCCGTAAAGGATTTTTGTCGGCACATTCCATTTTACAGGATGCTTTCTGACATAAGTCAAATATTCCCAGGACAAATCCGGCCCGAATGAAGTTGGAATCACTTTTTTTGCTTCAAGTTCAGCTTCCGTAACTCCGGCAAACTTCATCATATTGCAAATTAAAAATTCCATATCTGCAATCGGCGAAATAAAATACGCCTTTTCGATTAAGCCGTCCAAATCTGCGTTCATGCTGAAAAAAGCCCCGATGCTGTTTGCAATCAAAATTATTTTTTCATATCTTGATTTGAATTTTTCAACTGCCTCGTGGATTTCCTTCCCGGTTTCCCACGGCGTAAAAGTTTTGTAATCCAATCCGATTACTTCATAATCCGGAAACAATACCTTGTAATGTTCGCTTTCTGTATGGCTTCCGCCCATTCCGTGAATGTATAATACTAAATTCATAATTACCTCTTGTGTAAGTCCGCCTGCAATTTTTTAACGGCGATCTTTCTTCTTTTCCTGTTTTAGAAGATATTTTTGTTTTTCCTCCAATTTTTTCTGCTTACGGTTCTGCGATTTTCGTTCCTGCGCGTATTCCTTCTGCGCTTTCGAAAAAGCAACAAGTGATTTTGGAACACCGCCGCAAGTCCTGGATTTTGCTTCGGTTTTAGCAAGCTTTTTGAACCTGATTTTTGATCTTCCTTCCACCGGCAAAAGCGGAACATTTACAAAATCATAAATCATCCAGTTTAAAATCTGCGGGTTTGAAGGCTCTGCTCCAAAGACAAAGCGTCCGGCATAATTTTTTCCGTCGCGGCACTGTTCAATCAGAGCGCACCAGAACTGCCCGTCAAAATAGATTGTTGTAACTGTATAATTGTTTTCTGTGATTTTCATACATCTTCCACTTGCCCGAAGTTCGCAGAGAGCCACACATTATATGTGCCCGCGCAGGCTATTTTAGAGGAAAAATTGTTGAAACCAGAAAAGTGAAGACGCCACATCACCGGCCACCTTCTGGTTTCGGAAAGTAAGACTTACCCGACCCAAACAAGGCAAAGCAAATCTCTCGAAAGATGTATTTTAAGTGTTTACGCTTTTGATATTAATCAAATTTGATTTTCTATGCAAGCCGCTTCAGACAAGATGCAT
>CACYCX010000007.1 GCA_902772975.1 uncultured Spirochaetaceae bacterium | reverse complement strand
CGATTTCTTCTACGCTGTCTGGCATTGTCACAGTTTCTATTGAGTCGCAAGCGTTGAAGGGAAAATAAAATACACCGTCGGTTTTTACACCTTGCAAGTGTTTGGCACTGTCGCTTTTCTCGACAACGCCTGCAATTACACGAACGCCTTCCGGAATAACGACATTTTTCATATCGCCGTTGTAGGATTTTAAGATTCCGTTTTCAATTAACATGGTTGTACCCTGATAAGCAAATGAATGTACGAGCCACTGTGCGAATGGAATATTACTTCTACTATCTGTAAAATCATTATCGTCATAAATAATTCGTATATCCATGTGCTCAGGATCATTACCTTTCATTAAAACTCGATTTGTAATTGTATGTGCAGGTACATGAAACAGTGTTACACGACTATTATCCTTATCATTTAGAATAAGCCACCAGTCATTATTCAGTAAGTCAATTTTTGGATTCGCCCAATATTGATTGATACCCGAATTTTGAGAAGCAAAGGTGGTGTTGTCGTCCTCTAGGGCTGTATATCCTTGTTGTCTGAATAATCTGATCGCATCAGTTTTATTCATAATTTTACTCCCATAAAAAGTCAAGAGATTGTGTCAACAATCGATTGGCTTTTTTACGCTGTTCCGCAATTTAATGAGGAACAGCAGTTAATTATCAGGTTTGCAACGCAAACCTGGACAGATAAAAAGACGGCGCAATTTTAGACGGCTTTTTATCTTATCCTTATAGAATGTTAAATTAAATGCTATTATCTTTTCGTTTTCGATTAAAATTATTGTAATTCTTCCACCAAAACTTCTTCATGTCCTCCCAGAGATGAATTATAAGACTTGTCCATTAATTCATATTTCATTTGCATATTATGCAAATCGGTCACTAAACCTTCTTTCAAGCCTTGAAGTTCGGTTTCATAAGTTGAACAGAAATCTTTGTACCAGTCAGAATCACGCTTTGCTGTATATTTTTTATCTTTATCTTTTTTATCTTCTTTATGATTATCTAGATATTCTGCACAAAGATTTGAAAGGCTTGTTAAAGCAGGAAGATTTTCCCAATTAGCACAGAAAAATGCTTTTTGCGAAACTTTATGCTCAATTGATAAATCTCCCCAGCCATTGCCTCTACATCACGGAAACAACATTCATTCGTAAATTTTTTTTCATCGCCAACAAGAATAACCATTTCATCTATATCTTCATGAGCCCATCGTATCAATTCATTATCATCTGTTTCTCTTCCACCCAAAATTTTGTTTAAAATACGCGGATGAAACTGAAATCCACATTCTTTTGGCCAAAACGATATGGAGGACGAGCTTGTGAAAGAATTGAGTTTCTGAATTTTTTCTTCCATAAATCTCTGTTCGTTCTGATTTCTTCAATTAAATCAGCAGGGATACCGAAATCCATCTTTTTAATATTCTTTTTCGCCTTTTTTATCTCTTCAATTTCCTTAGGAGAAGAAACCCAGTCTGCTTCAAAGAAAGCAGACAGCTTCCTAAGTGCGGTTTTCCAGTTTGAACGGACATTTTTTTTTCTCCAGTAATGACACACATTCTTTCAGAGAGTTTTTTCTGTTCGTCTCGGAAAGGTGGATATTTTTTTCAAACCAGCCTTTTTCCTTTTCAGAATCTGTAAGCCTTATAATTGAATTAATATGAGACTTATAATCTTTTGCAGAATTTTGATTCATGCCATCAGACTCTATAAGCCAGTCTTTGAATTCTTCAAGAATTTCATATGCAGAAGTATCGGCTTTTACTGCCTCTTCAGCTTTCTCTTCATTTTTTAATATAATGTCTGCATCGGAACAATGAATTGCATGCAGTGTAAGCTCATCATCCCATTTATTTTCTTTGCTAATTGCAAACCATTCTTTAAGGCTTCCCTCATATACGATTTCGGATAACTTGTCACAACCAGTAAATGCAGAGCTTAAAATTTTTGAAGTGTTCGCTGAAATTGTTAAGTCTTTTTTTCCAGGAGGACACATATAAAAAGTCTTGCCATTATCTGTATACATGGCCATATTAAGTGAAGAATATTTTTTATTATTTTTGTCTATTAAGATAAAGCTTAAAGACGAACAATTTTCAAAATCTTTATAACTTAAATCTGCTTCAAATGTATCTGGTAAAACCAGGCAATAAAGATTCTTACAATTTGCAAAAATACCAGCTTTATTAGTACAGCATGGAAAATTTTTAATACCTGAATCCCTTAAGCCTAATAAAATTTTTGCTTCTTCATTATCCCTGATAGCATCTGCAATCTGAATTAAGGTATTATCATCAGGCAAATTTGTTACTCTAATTGTATAGAATCCTTCTTCTAAGTTTTTTATTGTTTCAGCTGCTTTTTCTCCGGTAGTTTTTTATTTTTTGTAATGAAAATTTCTTTTTTGAATCAGCTGAATTATTCATGATTTCTCCAGATTATTTCAATGCTAATTATAGCAGGTGCTCTCCCATTAGATAAAATTAGCAAAAATTTCTTCGATGTCAAATTTAATTTACGCGTAATATGGAACTTAATCTTACTTATTCTCTGGATTGACAACGGAGGCAAGCCAGTCGAGCGCAGTTTCGTCAGTGCCGTCCTTGTTCTTTTTTCCAGTCGTGTCTTTTAATTCAACCCAAAAGTGATGCCGTGTTTTGTATTCAACATAGCGTGAGTTCCTGCAGAATCTTGCGCATCGTTTCCCGGTAGGGCTTCCCTGCTCAAAAATCCCTTTGTCATCACTTGAAGTTGCAAAATAAAAATTTACGGGAAGGACAGAAAGAAGTTCTTTTGCCGTCATTTGATAAAAGCCGCTTCCTGAAATTACACCGCATAAAAGCTTTGGTTCAGCACAGGCAAGCTCCACGACAAACTTTGCGCCCTGAGAATGGCCGTATGCTACGATTTTATCTTTATCGATGCATTTGTTTTTTATGCAGACATTTTGAATCAAAAGGCTTGTTCCGTGCGGATCGGTAAAATAATTTAATCTTGCAAACACAATTAAAACTGCGGCGCCGTTTGGTCCGAGGCGTTTCTGAACGTTATCTTCTATAAAATATCTTCCATAACGAAATGCGTTTCCCTTGTCGTACGAGCCGTGGAATGTAACGATAAGCGGAAGCTTTGCAGATGCGTCTTCATTATTGGTTTTATATTTTTCGGGAAGGTAAAGGTAATATATAAAGCCGGCCGCGTTTTTTTCAAGAATCCATTTGCCGGAATCAATCGGCTTTGGCGTTAGGTAATATGTTGCGTCGTATGTTAAGTCCATATGCTTTGGCGTATAAAGATAAATAATGGCGGCCGCGCATAGAGAAATGATTATTGAGACTGACAGAATAATAGGTAAAACTTTTCGCTTCATATTTACAATGTAGCATAATTCATGCGTAGGGTATATACCTATTTGTTTTTGAGTGCAGTTATTGACTTTTTAATATAACATAGATAATATAACATTGTTAAATAAAGATCGCGATATATGAATGTATTTCGAATCTATTTTGTACTTTTTTTATTTTAGAAAACGGAGAAGATATGAATATTTTAGTTCTTAATGGAAGCCCGCGCAAAAACGGAAATGTAGCAGTAAATTTAAGGAAGCAGGTTGAGCTTTATTCAGCAAAAAAATCTTGCGGCGAAAATAATGTTGTCTGGGAAGATGTATGCGATTTGCAGTTTGATTTCTGCAAAGGATGCATGGCCTGCCGCTCAAAAAAAAATTGCGTTCTAAAAAAAGATGACGCTCACAGAATCGCCGAAGAAATAAATAATTGTGACGTCATCTTTATCGGAACTCCTGTGTATTGGGGCAATATGAACGGAAAGCTTAAATCACTTTTTGACAGGCTTGTCGGAACTCTTATGGCCGAATCACGTTACGGAATTCCTCTTCCTCTTCTCAAAGGAAAAAAGGCCGTAATCGTTACAAGCTGCACAACGCCGTTTCCGTTCAATTATATCTGCGGACAATCCAGCGGTGCATATAGGGCATTAAAAGAAATTTTAAAATCATCAGGTTTTAAGATTATCAAAAAAATTCACATTTCTAATACAAAGAAAAAGTAGCTTAGATTATTTCTCATAATTCCCGCGAGTTTTAAATTATTAAAAAGCGATAACTCAAAGCTATAACTTGTGATAAACAAAAAATATTAGACACTGCTTCTGAATGCAATTAGACTTGCAGAACGAATTGGAGGTCTAATATGAAAAAAATTCGGATTATTGATTTTATTCCCGTTATCTTTGCGCTTGTACTAAGCGTTGGTGCTGCATTCTTTTTTCATGCATGTGGTCCTAAAAATGATGGCTCATGGATGCTCTGCCATTGGGCTGAGCGTTCAGTAGTTCTGCTTGGAAGCCTTGCAACTGTCTTTGCACTGGTAAAGCTTTTTTCGCCGGATACTGGTGTTAAGCTTGGATTGTCAGTAGCGGTATTTTTTGTTGCAGTTTCAGCGGTATTTGTTCCAGGAAATTTAATTCCGCTTTGCAAGATGCCTGACATGGCATGCCGCTTGCTTTTTAAGCCGGGTGTATTGTCGATAGGACTTTTGCTTGCTGCTCTTTCTCTGGTTGATAGTATTCTTCTGATTAAAAAAATATCTGGAGAAAAATCAGCTGAATAATTCTGAAGGTTTAATTTTCCAGTTATAGCTTTTTTTTATCTGAGACTATATTTAATTTGTATTGGACACTGAATGGTGCATTTGCTATAGTTCGCATATAAAAAAAATCACAGTTAAAAAAATGTACAGTTGACTAAAAAAATTAGAGACTGGTTCCATTTTAATTTTGGGATCAGTCTTTAATTTTATGCGGAGGTTACTTTGAAAAAAAGCAGTTATGATAATTTTCAAGTTGATATAGTTCCGCAGTTTAAAATTGAAAAACCACTTACAATTTTTAATATTGCGCTTGAGAATATTAAAAAAAGATTTTACAGATCGGCGGCTTTGTCTGTTGTATCTGCAATCATTGCCTTTGTTCTGTTTTCCTGCTTAATCCTTTCATTCAGCATAAAGAACGGACTTGGTTCCTTAAAGGCAAGGCTTGGAGCTGACCTGCTTGTTGTTCCGGTAGGATATGATAAGGGGATTGAAGGTCTTTTGTTGAAAGGCGAGCCGTCATATTTTTACTTTGATAAATCAGTAGAAGATAAAATTAAAAATGTTCAGGGCGTGCGCAATGTTTCGGCACAGTTTTTTTTGACCTCACTAAATCAGGATTGCTGCGCAGTTCCGGTTCAGTTCATTGGATTTGATCCAAAGACAGATTTTTCAATCCAGCCATGGATTTCAAAATCATACAGCAAATCAATAAAAGATGGCGAGCTTGTGATCGGAAGTGACATTTCGATTGAAGGTAAGCGTGAGCTTAAGTTTTTCAACGAAAATTATACGGTTGCCGCACGACTTGAAAAAACAGGCACCGGTCTTGATCAGGCCGTATATGCAAACATGAATACATTGTCACATCTTTTTACGGCAGCAAAAAAGAGTGGCCTGACTTTTATAAAGGAAATTGATTCTGAATCTTCTATCTCCAGTGTTCTTGTAAAAATAGAAGACGGTTACAGCTTAGAAGAGGTAACGCATAATATCCGTTCCTCGTTTGACGGACTTCAGGTTGTCAAATCAAAAAACATGATCGGAACAATTGCAAGCGGCCTTAAGACATTCTCAATATTTACGAATATTTTTTTAGTATTCTTTTTTGCTGCCTCGTTGATTATGTTTTCGCTTGCTTTTTCACTTTCAGCAAATGAAAGAAAAAAAGAATTTGCTGTATACCGTGCGCTTGGTGCGTCATCAAAAAAATTGACTTCGCTTGTCCTGACGGAGATTTCAATCATCTGCGTTGCCGGAGGATTTGCAGGAACTGTCGCTTCAGCAATTGTTGTAATTCCGTTTACGGCGCTGATTGGCCGCTCGTTGAGCCTTCCGTTTCTTCTTCCGGTAGCTCCGGTAATAATCGGAACGGGATTTTTAAGCGTGGCTGTTTCTGCTTTTATCGGTCCGCTTTCTGCAGCGCGTGAAGTAATCAGGCTTAATAAAAGGGAAGTGTATCTTACGATTAAGGAGGGCGAATAATGGTACAGCTCGCTGTTAAAAAGCTTTCCAAAGAATATACGCGTAACGGCCG
Source organism: uncultured Spirochaetaceae bacterium (assembly GCA_902772975.1). Taxonomy (GTDB): domain Bacteria; phylum Spirochaetota; class Spirochaetia; order Treponematales; family Treponemataceae; genus Treponema_D. The sequence continues at coordinate 2,446 of CACYCX010000007.1, read as the reverse complement.
CAAATTCTCTGCTGTTGATGGTGTAAGCCTTTCAGTAAAAGACGGAGAGTTTATAAGTATTGTCGGTCAGTCTGGAAGCGGAAAAAGCTCGCTGCTTAATTTAATCGCAGGGTTACTGATTCCAACATCAGGTGAGGTTTTGATAAACGGACAGAATTCAGCGCTTATGGATGATAGCCAGTCTTCTGTTTTCCGTAATTCAGCAATCGGTTACATTCCGCAGGGCTTAAGTCTTTTGCCCAATCTTACCGTGCTGGATAATGTGCGTCTTCCTTTTTTTCTTGCAAATCGTACCGGAAATCCTGATACGATTGCAAAAAAGCTTCTGGCTGATTTGGGAATTGAAGGGCTTTCTAAAAGTTACCCTGCGGATTTGTCTGGCGGAGAAGCAAAGCGTGTTGCGGTTGCACGCGCGTTGATAAATGATCCGGTACTTATTCTTGCGGATGAGCCTACAGAAAATCTTGATCGCAGGAACGCGGATGCAATTGTAGAACTGTTCGCAAAAATTGCAGCGAAAGGAGCTTCTGTAATAATGGTTACTCATGATAATCAGGCAGCGGAAAAAGCGCGTGTAAGATATGTCATGGAAAACGGAAAGCTTTTTTTATAATGAAGTTTAAGGAGGTAAGGAATGAAAACTTCAAAAAAAATATTTATGACGGTTTGCACTATGGCTATGCTTTTTACTGTTCTTTCTCTGAGTGCATGTTCAAAATCGCAAAAATCAAGCGGCGCGTTTAAATATGGAAAAATAAATATTCCGGGATTAGACGGCGCTCTTTGTGGTGCGCCGATTTACATCGCATATGAAAAAGGCTTTTTTGCCGAAGAAGGTTTTGATGTAAAGCTTATTTCAGCAGACACTGAAACGAGAAAGATTGGACTTAATAATGGAAATATTCCGATTGTAAACGGTGACTTCCAGTTTTTCCCGTCAATCGAAGAGGGCGTTCATGTAAAGGTGGTTGATGGACTTCATAACGGCTGCATTAAATTTGTTGTACGCCCTGATTCAGACATAAAGACTGTAAACGACTTAAAGGGAAAGAAAATCGGTGTTGATGAAATCGGTGGTACTCCTCATCAGGTTGCAAGCTTGTGGCTTGAACAGGCAGGAATTTCTGCATTGCAGAAGGATGGTGAAGTTTCATTCCTTCCTTTCGCTGACGGAAACCTTGAGCTTGAAGCGCTCTATAACGGCGAGCTTGATGTAGCTGCAATGTGGGATCCGCTTGGAAGCGTTGCAGAAAAGGCTGGAAAAGTAAAGGTTATTTTTGATCTTTCAACTGACCCGGCATTCAAGGGAAAATACTGCTGCTTCCTTTATGCATCCTCAAAGTTGTTGAAGGAAAAACCGGATGAAATTGTAGCCCTTTTGCGCGCATATAGAAAAGCACAGGACTGGATCAACAAAAATCCGGAAGAGACAATCGATATTATCGTAAGTGGAAAATATTCAATGATTGAGGATAAGGACCTTGCTGTTAAATTAATCCAGAGTTACGAATATCCGTCTTTTGATGACAGAAAATCAAACAAGCAAAATGTTGAATCTGATGTTAAGTACTTTGTTCAGGCTTTGTATGACATCGGATATTTAAAGAGCAATCCGTCTGACTTTGCAAAAGAAATTTATGCAGAAGTCAAAGTTGACTGATTTTGGGCAGAGGTAAACTGATGAGCGTAACTTCCAGAAAATCAATTATTTATGCGGAAATATTTACTGTCATTGGATTTGTAATAGCCATTGCAGCAAATTTGCTTATTCCGCAGATTGCATCAGGCATAGTTATAGAAGATTACGATTTCTACGGAGTTACGCTCAACATGAACAGTGCGTACCGGATTGTGCTGGCCGCTATTGCAATTTTCTATCTGCTGGACGGAATCTATTCTTCTTTTGATAAAGAACGAAGCAAAAAATTCAGGAAGCGTTCTGCATTTAGATTTGCATGCGGCATCGCACTGTTTTTGTGGGATTTACTCGGAACAAAGCTTTTGATTTTACCGCAGCCGTTTTTTCCTGGTCCTGCAGGAATTGTACGGGCATTTTTAATGGAAAGCGATTTTATCTGGCAGAATACATTGTATTCGCTAAGGCTTTTCTTTTTTGGTTTTGTTCTCGGAGTTGTATTTGGAATTGGAACCGGGGTTTTAATCGGGTGGTTTCCAAAAGTTTACTATTGGGTTTCTCCAGTCCTGAATATTACAGGTGTAATTCCTGCAGTTGCCTGGATGCCGTTTGCGCTGACTTTGTTTACAACTCCCTTTACGGCTGCGGTATTTTTGATTGTGATAAGCGTATGGTTTCCTGTAGCTTCACTAGCTGCCTCTGGAGTTCAAAGCACGCCAAAGGTTTTGTTCGAGGTTGCAAGGACATTAGGAGCGCGTACTCCCGGACTTTTATTTTTTGTAGCGATTCCGCATGCGATGCCGCAGATTT
>CACYCX010000006.1 GCA_902772975.1 uncultured Spirochaetaceae bacterium | reverse complement strand
TGCATCATTCTGAATTTCAATATCCGTTCCAGCTTCTGTTCCAGGTTCTGTTTCCGGCACCGGCTGTGCAAATGAGAAAAATGCAAGAATTGTTATAATCAGAAATGCAAAAGACTTTTTCAAGATATTTAATTCCTTGAATTTTTACAATCCTAAAAATGAATCAAGATATTTTTCAGCATTAAATTCTTCGATATCTTCATAGCTTTCGCCTGTGCAGACATAAGCGCACGGAATCGAAAGCTCCTTTCCGATAGAAATTACAACGCCGCCTTTTGCGCTTGAATCATATTTTGTAAGTACGACTGCATCAACGCCGACAGCTTCGTTAAACACTTCCGCCTGCCTCAATGCATTCTGACCAGTTGTAGCGTCAATTACCAAAAGCTTTTTATAAAAACCTTCATCTGATTTCTGCTTGCAGATTCTGTCGATTTTTTCAAGCTCATGAACAAGATTTTCCTTATTATGAAGGCGGCCGGCTGTATCAGCAATAACAAGTCCGCCACCATGCGCCCTTACAGATTCGCAGGCATCAAAGACAACCGCCGCAGGATCCGAGCCGCTCTGGTGACTTACGATTCTTATTCCAGTTCTTTCTGCATGCATCGTAAGCTGTTCAATTGCTGCCGCACGGAAAGTATCTGATGCCGAAAGCACGACATTCTCGCCCTGATTTTTTTTGATGAGCGCAAGCTTTGCGGCGGTTGTTGTTTTTCCAACGCCGTTCACGCCTAAAATCATCCAGACGCAAACTTTATCCTTTTGTGTTTCTGGCTTTATTTCCTTTACAAGCGGAAGCAAGAGCTTTTTCATTTCAAGAAGGATTTCCTGCTCGCCGCTGATTTTTTCTTCCGCGCATTTTTTCTGGAGCGTATCAACTAATTCCATTGCAGTTTTTGCACCGATATCGCCTTCAATAAGGGCATCAAGCAAATCTTCAAAAAACTCATCATCTGCCTTTGAATGAGAAGAAAACAAATTTTTAATTTTCTGAGCAAAAGAAATCTTTGCCATTTATTCCACCTTTACATTATTATTTTCAGATTCCGATATATTTTCATCCTTTGGAACTTCTTCCTGATTATGTTCCTGATTGACTTCAAGTGCTGCTTTTGCCGCGGCTTTTCTTGCCCTTGTCTTTTTAGAAACCTTACGAGCCTGAACAGGAAGCGCACTGTCAACAGCAACAAAATACCTTACAAGCTCAACGCCCAGCCAGACTCCACATGCAACAGATATTCCGATTGCCGCAAACGACATGGTCTGATATTTATTAAGCTCGTTCCATGAAACATTGCCGTAATTTGAAGTATAGCCTTTATACAATGTGCTGTAAGTTCCATATGAATAAAACAAAAATGGAAGCGACATAATCAGCGCACTGTATGAAGCATACATCATTCTGCGCCTTTTTTCTATATTGCCGCCTACATCAAATATTTTCATGTTTACTTCAAGCTGCTCGCCGTCAGTAATAAGTTCAGGCGGAATAAAAAAGAACATTATTTCATTTTTGACTTCGTCTTCGGCACTCACATCAAAGCCCTGACTTTCATTAGTCTTTTTTTCCGCGTCCGGTTTATCTTGTGAGTTTTCTTCTAACTTTTCTTCAGACTTTTCTTCTGATTTTTCTGTATCAGTATTCTCAGGCTCTGAAATTGATTCTGCCGTCATCTCGTCATTTTTCTGTTCTGCTTTTTTTTGTTTTACAGGAGGAAGCGGAGATTTACGTTTTCGTACTGCCGGGCACTTTCCTTCAAAGTGACCTATAACCGCATTTCCGTTTACCTTTACCGGAATCGAATTATATTCAGCCTCGCTTGTATTTCCAATAACATTTCCGTCGATAAACAAAAGGCCTGGATAAAAATTCTTCTGTGTCAAAAAATATTTTCCGTCGCTTAATTCCTTTAGCGAAATGTCGACTTCAAAAGATTTGCGTCCTGAAAAATTGTAGACAAACGTCTCACGCGAATATCCCGGAACTTCAACTGAAACGACATGAACTCCGCTGTCAAGAATAATTTTTGGTGGAATTGAATCGTACACTACATTATCAATCGTCAGGTCAGCGTCATTTTCGAGCCCCTTCGGTTTAAGGTGAACTTCAAGCTCGACAGGGAGCCTGTTTGCAATTTTAGGAATAAGGTGGAACGCGATGTTTTCAGCAATACGTCCCGGTTCTGAAATCGCGCCTACTTCAGTTACGATGCCCTGCGATACCGCACCTGGATAAACAAAAAGCTCCGCCGTAACTGCACAATACTGACCGTATACAACAATCGTTCCGGTAATAAGTCCGTTGATTTTTTCGGATGCGACCGCTTTTGAAAAGCTTCTTGATGAATACCGCTCGCTCCAGATTTCTTCCCCTGGCTTGAACAGCTGTTCCGTATCGTTTTTGTAAATCGTAATTTTTTCAGATTCGATTTTTTCAGGGCGGCGCATTCGTTTTGCCCTTTCCTTGTCGGTCATGTCTTCCGGGCGCCTGTTTATCTCTTTGTCTTTTAAAAGATTTTTTTCAATCTTTGTTTCAATATCGCGGATTTTTTTTTCCTGCTTTTTTACCTCGGAATGGAACTCGAGCGCGCTGAAGTTTTTAAGCACAAGATTATCGCGTGTCTTAAATTCTTTTGAAAGCTCCAAAAATAATGCAATGCGTTCAGTTAAAAGCGTATCGGTCTCGCGGTCTTTTTTTTCACCTGCAGTAATGGCGCGCTCGCTTCCTGAATAAATCTGCTCCATTATCAATGACGGAATCATTTCGGAAGCGGCTTTAGCGCCCGGTCCAGAGGCATTATTTTGCGTAAAAACAAAAGGACACGCCGCTAAAATCCATTCACCTTTAGCCTCCTCAGAAAAGGAAGCCTGGGCAAACAGAAAAATTGAGATTAAAAAAATATATGCTAACCTTAATTTATTATAGCTCTTCGTCGGCATCATCGGCTGAATCCATCGGAATGCCTTTCCATTTTGCATTCAAATATGCTTCAATGAACTGGTCAATATCACCGTCCATTACAGCCTGAATATTGCCGCATTCGTATTTCGTGCGGTGATCCTTTACCATTGTGTACGGCTGGAAAACATACGAGCGTATCTGGTTTCCCCAGGAAATGTCTTTTTTCTCCGAGGCGAATTTAGAATTTTCCTTTTCCTTCTGCTCGCGGTAATATTCATAAAGGCGAGCGCGGAGCATATTCATACAAGCCTGTCTGTTGAAAATCTGGCTTCGTTCGCTCTGGCAGGCTACGACAATACCTGTAGGAAGGTGCGTAAAACGGACGGCAGAATCAGTTTTGTTTACATGCTGGCCGCCCTTTCCGCCTGCCCTGTATGTATCTACGCGCAAATCCTCAGGCCTGATATCAACTTCGATTGTATCATCAAGCACCGGGAAAACGTAAACTGACGAGAATGAAGTGTGGCGACGCGCGTTTGCGTCAAACGGACTGATTCGTACAAGGCGGTGGATTCCGGCCTCTCCCTTCAAATATCCGTAAACATATTCACCGTCAATCTGCAGCGTAACTGATTTAATTCCGCCTTCTGCTTCAAGTATATCAACTGTTTCGATTTTATAGCCTTTGCGCTCAGCCCAGCGAGTGTACATTCTGCTGAGCATATAGGCCCAGTCTTCAGCTTCGGTTCCGCCTGCCCCCGAATGGATTGTAAGGAACGCAGAGGAATCATCAACTTCATCTGAAAGAAGGTTTAAAATACTTTCGTGCTCGTACTTTTTCTGTGCGGCATCAAGCATCTCCTTGACTTCACCTTCAACGCTCTGATCACCGGCTTCCTCGCCAAGCTGATACATCGCCTCTATGTCTTCTATGTCTGTCTTAAGTTCTTTCCACGGTTCAACGCGCTTTTTGAGTGCCTTGATTTTTCCCATTACCTTTTCGGCTTTTTTTACATCATCCCAGAAGCCTTCCTGTCCTGTAAGCGCTTCCTGTTCAGCGATTTTTTTGTAAATCGTATCAGGGTCAAAGACGCCCCCAGACATTCATGATATTTTCCTTTAATTCCTGAATCGGCATCTTTAAATCTTCAAGCATTTTTCATTAATCTCCTGTTCATCATAATTTTAAAATAATACACATATCTTGTCAAACAGTAACCTTAATTATACAATATAATATATGAAGAAAACTGAACTCTATAAAAAAATTATTTTGTCAATTTTTTGCCTGATTTTACCGGCTCTGCTTTTTGCACAATCGCGGCCGCTTGTAACTTCAATAAATGCAGTTTCTAAGGCTGAAGGAAAAATTGAGCTTACATGGCTTTTATCTTCCGAATCAAAAAAGTCAGTTTCTTCACTCCAGATTTACCGCGATACAAAACCGATCCTTACATACGAGACACTTTTCAAGCTTTCTCCATATGCCGAAGCCCAGCCTGACGAATATTCTTTTACAGATACGCCGTCTGATTACAAGGAATATTTTTACGCGGTCATAGCCGTTACCGCAAACGGGCCGTATAATATTTTAATCCCATCACAGAACACGACAACAAAAGGGATAAAAATCCATACCGTGATTGCGTCAAGCGAGCGCGTCCTTAATCAGAAGACAAAAAAGGCTGATTATTCAGACGGTCACCTTCGCGAGATTCCGCTTCCAGAGCCGGACATCAATTCTAAGAACGAAGCCTCAAAAATCAAAATGAGCAAGGAAGCAAAGGAAAACGCACGGGATTTGAGCACCGGCTATAATAAAAAAAGCGAGCCATTTAAGAAGCTTTACTTTTTTGAAGAGGACATGATTTCGCCAGACGGCGGCGATGATTATGTTTTGTTCCAGACTTTAAGGTCAAGCCTTGTGCGCAAAAAATATGCCGCGGCCGTTAATGAATTAAAGGAATTTTTAAGCGTGCGCCGCTCAAAAGAAGTAACAGCCAGAGCACAGTTTTATTTAGGCGAAGCATATTACTTCTGCCGCGAATACAAGGAAGCGCTTGACTGTTTCCTTAAGACCTCTGATTATCACAAGGAGCTTTCTTCAATGTGGATTGATTCCTGCCTTGATCAAATGGAAATCAAATACTAAAACTTAATTTTTTCTAATAAAGCTTACGAATCATATTTATAAGCGAAGGCGTTCTTGCAGCTTCTATATCGGCGCCGCGAAGCGGATTTTCGTTTACAGTCTTTCCGTCTGCATCTGCCTGAGGGGAAGTATCAGAAGCAGCCTGTGACACTTCTTTTTCATCCTCACCCAAAGAAACAAGAATAAGCTCATCACCTGCATTTACCCTGTCATAAAAACCGGTATCAGATAATATTCCTTCTGAAATTTCTTCGCTCACATTTGTTAAAGTCACGTAGCCTAAAAGCATATCCTGAGTAAAGCTTAATCCGGCTCCGGTATCTTTTGTCTTTACCGCTCCTTTTTTTACGACTGCAAATTTTGCGCCGTTATTTACGGCCTCTGTTTTTCCGATATCAACAAGGACATCACGTCCTGACCGCTCCAAAAGCCGTGCCCTTACAGGAAGCATCTCCAGAATCGAACGCCTTAACCTCAAAATTGAATTTACATATCTGTCATTTCCAGTTTTGAAAACAGAAAATTTTTGTGTTTCAGTTCCGGTGCGCCCTGAGTACATGACGGCATCAAATTTTAAATCGCGGTCAGTTTCATCGGCAGAAAGAATTACAAAATAATCACAGCCTCTTTTGTGTGCATCAAGATAAGCGTTTCCGTACCCGCTCGTATTCTCAAAGTATGATGACACTGAAGTTCCAAGAACACCCTTAAAAAGCGAAGACAAGTTTCCTGCTGCAATCCGTGCAAGTTCCGGATGCGGAATAGGCTCAGCCGTATCAAGATAATAAATTCCTATCGTCCATCTTGTCTTATCAAGATAGAACGGATTAATGTTCCATTTTGCGGCAATCGTTCCTTCCAAAAGCGAAGACAATCCTTCAATTGTATCTGAAAGGCGCACTATTGCAATATCCCTGTCATTATCGGTAATGTTCTTCCCTTGATTTCTGTAAGCTTGAATTCCTTCGGAAAGAATATCGTTATCCTGAATAAAATGAAGCTGCTCAAGATAAAGCTCGTTAAAGCCGTCATTGCGCAAGAGATTTGAAAACGAGCGGCGCGCCTTGTAATCTTTTGGATTAAGCCTCAATGCAGTCTGATATTCATAGCGCATGAGCGAGCCTGCATATTTTTTGGCGTAATCATCTGCCTTTTTAACATGATGCATCGCCCAATCAGCGCGGCGCGAATCTTCAAGCTTTATGTTGTCGGATACTAAAAGCTCAAAAGCGCTCCTCATAATTTCGTCATCAGCCTGGACTTCAAGTCCGCCCGTCCATACTGCAATTGCTTCTTCAAAGCGTCCGAGCTTTTCAAGTGAAAGGCCTTTCATATACCAGGCAAGGCTTTTGTTCCTGTCTTTTAATATTGTAAAATCAGCAATATCAATTACGTCACTGTAGCGCTTTTGAGCGTACATTATGAGGGACAGCAAGTCGTAAGCGTCCGAATAATTTTCGTTAATCTGAATGGCAGAAAGGCATCTCTTTTCGGCTTCCTTTAAGTTACCGCGGCGGAAAGCTAAATATGAGGCAATGTAATAAACCTCCTCATTTCCGCTGTGGCTCTGCAATGCCTGGTTTATATATTTTTGAGCCGCCGCTGTTTTTCCTAAAGACGCGCTTACGAGCGCAAGACTTAAAAGAGCCTTTACATTCTGACCGTCACGGCGCAATGCATCAATATAAATTGTCTCGGCGCCGCTGACTCTTCCCTTAAAAATTGCCAGTTGTGCAAGTCCGAACCGTGCCTCAATATCATTCGGATTTTTTTTTAATATTTCATTAAAGATATTTTCTGCTTCAGGTAATTTATTAAGCGAAATTAATATAAGCGCCTTTAAATTCTGGATGTCAGTTTTTCCATTGGAGAATTTTTCCGCATTCGAAACATATTCAAATGCAAGGTCGCTTTCGTTCATCTCGTAATAGCACTGCGCAAGATGAAACCAGGCTTCAGTATAATTCGGATTTTCCCTTACTGCCTCCTGAAATTTTTCTGAGGCAAGATACCAGTTGTGCTCTTCCTGATATTCAATTCCCTTTGAATAAAGCTTCTGCGCATTCTGTGAAAAAGCCGGGATAATGAACAAGCCGGTCAAAAGGCAGCAGAAAAAACAAATCTTTATTATACCAAGTGAATTTTTATTCATTCTTGTTGCCGTCCTGATTATCTGAGTTCTTGTGAACAATCTTTATTAAATTAATCCTGTGTCCTTCCATGTCCTGAATGATAAAATCATAATTATTCCATGAAAGCTTTTCGTACTTAACAGGAATTTTTCCGAACAGGTCGAATACAAATCCGCCAAGCGTATCAAATTCTTCCGACGGGAATTCAGAACCGAGCTTTTCGTTTAAGTCATCAAGATTTGTACGCGCGTCACAAAGCCACACATTGCTTCCGAGCGCAAGAATATCCTCGCGTTCATTATCGAACTCATCCTGAATATCGCCAACGATTTCTTCGATGATGTCTTCCATGCAGACGATACCTGAAATGCCGCCGTATTCGTCAACTGCAATTGCTATGTGCATATGGCGGCGCCTGAATTCACGGAGCAGCCCGTCCAGGCGCTTTGATTCAGGAACAAAGTAAGGAGCCTTCAATACTTTTGAGATGTCGATTTTTTCTTTTTGTGCGACAAGCCTGATAAGGTCTTTTACATAAAGAACGCCTACAACATTATCGATTGAATCGCTGTATACCGGAAAGCGCGAATGACCGCTTTCTGCAATCTTTTCCATCAGCTCGTTTTCAGGCGTGCTTATCGAAATAAAATCGACATCGATTCGGGGAATCATTACTTCTTTTGCGGAAGTATTCGAAAGGTCTTCGATACCGCGAATCATGCTCTGTTTTTCTTCGTTTAAAATTTCCTGACGGGCTGACTCTTCTGCTGTTCCACCCTTATGTTTAAATCCAAATAGTCCCATACCCTCTACCCTATTATTTTTTCTCCGGAAAGCGATTCAAGAATTTTTTCCTGCAATACAAGCATTTCGCAGACAGGCTGCTTTCCGTTTTCAATATGCTCCTCGCCGTGATCCATCCCGTTAAGATGAAGAAGTCCGTGAACAAGAAGCCGTTTTAATTCATCATTTTCATCATTTCCAAAATACCGGGCGTTTTCGCCTATCATATCGAGGCTGATTACAATATCGCCGGCATTAAGCCATTCATTTCCGTCTTCGTCAACATATGAATCGCCGCTTTCAAACGAAAGCACATCCGTAGCAGAATCAATTCCGCGGTACTGTTTATTAAGTTCCCTAATAAACTGATTGTTACAAAAAAGAACGGAAATTTCTTCGCCGTCGTATTTTAAAATCGAAGCGGCCTTCTGCAAAAACGGCTCAACTTTAAAAAACCATTCAGGCTCGCTTATATCCTCATTTACTGAAACCAGAAAACGGTCAGGCATTTTTTCCTCTCTTACCTTTTTTCTCTACAGTTTTTTCTTCGGTATTGTCCTGCACTTCAGGCTTTTCATTTTTTTCTTTTTTATTTTCCTTAACCTCTTCCGAAGAAGCAGTATTTGAATTGTCGTCAGGATCCTTCTGGTCAGGATACTTAATGCGGACATGATAATAGCCTGCAAGAATCGTAACGAATTTTTCCTTTATTACAGTAAGGTCGCGGAAAGTCAAATCTGAATTATCAAGCTGATGGCGCTCAAGCTTTGACGCTACCAGAGTTCCGATGAATTTTTCAAGCCGCGGAACTGACGGATCTGTTAACGTGCGGCATGCTGCCTCAACTGTATCGGCAAGCATTACGACTGCACTTTCGCGTGAAGTCGGCGGATTTCCAAAATATGAATATGAGCTTGAATCAACCTCTTCGTTTTCTTTTTTTGCCTGAGCATAGAAAAAGCCGATTACATCGTTACCATGATGCTCGCCGATTATGTCAATTATCTGAGGTGGAAGTCTAAGCTGGCGCGCTTTTTCGACGCCTTTTTTCACATGGCTTCTTATGATTGAAACAGACAAAGACGGGTTTAAATCCTCGTGCTTGTTTTCTCCGCCGTTATTTTCTACAAAATATTCGCTCTGGTCGAGCTTACCGATGTCGTGATAGAAAGCGCCTACGCGCGCCAGCAGGGCGTTTGCACCGATTGCCTTACACGCATTTTCGGCAAGACTTGCTACCATCATGGAATGATTGTAGGTGCCGCTTGCGTTTACCAGCATCTTCTGCATGATTGCATTATTCGTATCCGACAAATCCATAAGCCGGAATACTGAAGCAGTATTGAGAATCTGTTCAAGCGGCGTAACGAAGCCGAGCGTAAGGATTCCAGAAAAAAATCCGTTTATTGCAAGACCTGCCATAAGGACAAGGATATTTTCAAACGCATCGTTAAAAATTACTTTCAGAAGGAAAATAAAGACGATGTTAAGCATGGCAGAAATGATTGCCACAAAAACCATGTCTGTACGGCGCTCGACTCTTCTTACTATCCGTGCAGAAGAAAGGCAGGTCGCAAATACATAAAGGGAAACGATTACATCATAGCCGCTGGCATTCAATACGCCGAGCGTGCACAATATCGTAAAAAACAGCGCCGACTTTTCGCCGAATAAAATCGTTATAAGGAAAATAAAAAGTGATGACGGAATCAGTATGCAGAGGAAATACGGCGAGCCGTTTGTAAACGGCAGCTTGGAACCGAAAAGCGTCGCGGCATAAATCGCCATAAAAAATATTGCTTCCGTAACAAGCTCATTAAGCCTTGCCCGCCTTCCGAGCAATACAGGCGAAAACAAGAATACCCAGAGCACGCCGATAATCGCAAGGAAAATCAGCGTATTCACATAAGCCCTGTAGTCTATATACTCACGCGTATTGGCCATTTTTTCAAGCTTACGGTAGCCTTCTTCTGTAATCGGAAATCCCTTGCGCGTAATTTTTTCGCCTTCCAGAACGACTACAGGGTAATCCATTGTCGAAGGAAGCGTTCTTTCTGCAATAATCGTCTTTTCTGCAATCTGGCCTACCTCGTATTCATCGAGTGCAAGGGCAGCTACAGTTACATTCCTGCTCACACCAAGAAAACTGATTGCGGAAATCGCAAGGTATGCAAGGACTCCCAGAATCAAAAGCGGATAGCGCTTTTTAAGTCCGAGTATAAACCAGTTCTGAGAGACAAGCTCTCCTGAAATATCGTTAACAGCTTTGCTCATTTTCGTACGCCTTTACAATTTTTCTAACCAGCGGATTTCGTACCACATCGGATTCAGTCATGCGCATCATTCCTATTTCTTCAACTGAAGACAAGAGCTCAAGTGCATGAGTAAGTCCAGAGCGGATTTTCCGCGGCAAATCTATTTGAGTTACATCACCTGTTATAAACATTTTTGAACGCTCGCCCATTCGGGTCAGAAACATCTTCATCTGTTCAACCGTCGTGTTCTGGGCTTCATCCAGAATAATTACTTTATTGCTTAAAGTACGGCCCCTCATATAAGCAAGCGGAGCCGTTTCGATTATGCCGCTGTCAACAAGGCGGCGCACTGATTCGCGTGAAATAACGGATTCCATTGCATCATAAAGCGGCCTTAAATACGGACTGATTTTCTGATCCAAATCTCCCGGAAGATAACCAAGGCTTTCTCCGGCTTCTACGACAGGACGCGTAAGGACAATGCCCTGCATCTGCTTGGAAAGGACAAGGCGGAGGGCTTCGGCTACAGCAAGAAATGTTTTTCCGCTTCCGGCAGGGCCCGTACAGAAAACCATATCGTGAGTGCGCAGGAGCTCGACATAATCGGCCTGATTCTGTGTCTTAGGATAAATGCGCCTTTCTCCGCCCGGGATGATTACTGCATTTCCGTCCTTTGAGGCATGGCGGTATGTATTTAAAATCGACGCAACTGCATCTTCGGTATCGCTGCTTCCGTCTTCGATTTCGTCAATTATGCGGTCGATTATAAACCGGAAACGCTGCCTGATGTCGGGATTTTCGGCTTCAACTGAAAGCTCATTACCGCGCGTATATACAGGGACTCCAAGATTTTGTTCTATGAGGCGTAAATTATTGTCATTCGTACCGCAGAGCTTTGTAAGAACGTCTGAATCGGAAACGATTATTGTATAGTCAGATTCCAAAATACTCCAATTTTATTAACTTAAATTATAAATCCGCGCGGTTTAATCGTCAAGGGATAAAGGTAATGATGAAAAACTGATGATTTCAGGCATAATCTTGAAAATTCCGAGGCAAAAATAAAAAATCCCCGCTCCTTTATGAAAACGGGGATTTTGTCAGAATCTTGTATTCAGATTACTGGACAAAGATTAGAGTACGCAGATTGGTACGAATGTCTCTGCCTTAAGTGAAGCGCCGCCAATCAAGCCGCCGTCAATATCCGGCTGAGCAAGAAGCTCCGGTGCATTAGAAGCCTTCATTGAACCACCGTACTGGATGATTACTTCATCAGCTACCTTCTGGTTGTAAAGCTTTGCAATGTATCCGCGGATGAACTTGTGGATTGCCTGAGCATCAGCCGGAGTTGCAGTCTTACCTGTTCCGATAGCCCAAACTGGCTCGTAAGCGATTGTTACGTTCTTCATCTGCTCTTCTGTAACGCCAGCAAGACCTGCAGAAAGCTGGAATGCACAAACCTGCTCAGCCTCACCTGCTTCACGCTCGCTCAAAAGCTCACCGATACAAAGGTCAACTTCAAGTCCGCTTGCAAGAGCCTTGCGTACCTTTTTGTTGATAAGCTCGTCAGATTCACCGATTTCGTGGCGGCGCTCAGAGTGACCGAGAATTACGCACTGGCATCCGATATCCTTAAGCATTGCGCATGAAACTTCACCTGTGTGGGCTCCATTGTCTGTTGCTGCGCAGTCCTGAGCTGCAAGAATGATGTTTGAACCTTTTACAACCTGTGCGACTGCATCAAGATAAACAAAAGGAACACCAATCATATATTTGTTAGTCTTTCCTTTAAGCTGCTCAACTAAATCCTTAGCCAATGCAACGGCTTCAGCCTTAGTTGTGTTCATTTTCCAGTTTCCGGCGATATAATGTGTACGTGCCATAAATTGCTCCTTAAAAAAATATAAAACCACTTACGCGGTTTATTTATTTTATAGAAAACAAAATGTTTAGTTAATACTTATCTATTGTATAGAACTGCTGGATTATCAGAAACTGCCATTAAGATGTCTAATATCCTCTTGAATCATATTGCACACCGTTCGGGTAGTTATCGTAAATGTAATCAGCGGGATTTCCACTTTCAAAGTAACAATAAGTTGTATCAAATTGTCTTAAAACACCGCTTCCAGTAGCATCCCCACTTGTTATCGTAAGCTGGTTATTTTTTATACAACCAGAATAGCAATTAAAGACTGCGCCATGATGAACATAAACTCCACCGCCGCCACCAGTATTAAGAGACTGTTTATTATAAGAAATTTCTCCGCCTTCCAGATTAAATTTACCGCTTCCTCTAACAGCAACGCCGCCACCCATACCGTCCGCAACATTGAGGGAAATGTAAGCTCCTGATTTCAATGTCACCTCACCACCTGTCTGATAAATTCCTCCGCCCCATCCGCCAGAATCAGGAACATGCGCAGTATTCCAACAAATAATTGCTCCTGTATCAAGAGTAAGGGTTCCTTTTGTCATGTAGATTCCGTGCTTATCCACACCGCTAGCTCCAGTTATCATAAGATTTCTGATTGTAACCGGAGCGTTCATACTGAGTTTCAAAACAGTATGCGACCCGCCAGCTACAAGCTTATCTGTAATTCCCCCAAAATTTGAACCGTTAAATGTAATTGTCGGATTATCGTTGTATCCGCGCAAAAGCAATGAAGTTAATCTTCCGTCAGGGAATTCCAGACCTGTATCCGGACTTCCGACTTCACCTTTTACAATAATAGTGCAGACAATCGCTTCGCCTAAACCATTATCCGAATATTGTGTATTGATTCTTGAGAAAAGTTCTGGTAACGTTGCCAGAGGAGTGTCTGACGCAGCATAACCGGCATCGTTTCCATCATTTGCAATGTAGAATACCTGGCGCGCAACCCTTCCGTTAGTAAAAAGCTTAAAATCTGAATGATTGCATTCAAATTTTGCAACTTCATCAGAAAGCGTGACACCGCTTGATGCAAT
>CACYCX010000005.1 GCA_902772975.1 uncultured Spirochaetaceae bacterium | reverse complement strand
TGGAATTGAATGCTATTGTATCCGTGACGAAATCTTCAATGGAGAACAATCTGATAAATTGTCACAGCCCCTCACGCACTGGCAAAATCAAGACATCCACGCAAAGATTTATTTGCTTCAAGGCAGCGGAATCAAACAGGACATGTATATCGGGTCTGCAAATATGACATCCAATGGTCTGGAGGGGAGAAACGTTGAACTTCTGGTCGGCATGAAACTTCGTTATCATAATATCTTTGATTTGTTCTGCAAGGATTTGTTGCATGATGGGAAGAATGATGCAGCCTTTGTGAAATACCTGCCGGATGCTCAGACTGAGAAATCCGACAACGAAAAGAGCATGGATGCGCTTCGGGATGCATTTAAGAATCTTCTTCTGACAGCAAAATTTCGAGCGACTTTAGAAGAAAAGGAAGGTCAGGTCTTTGTTGTTCGAGTAAAAACGGAATGTGCTCATTCTGTTCAATGCGACCTTGAGATTGCCCCGATTGGTGGCGGTATTCCTTGTTCGATCAAGAAAGGGGACAATCTTCCGAACGAATTATGCTTTGAATTGCCGATAGAAGCTCTTTCCAATTTCTATTCAATTACAATGCGGTTGGACGAGGAAAAGTTGAAGAGAATTCTTTTCATAGAAACACTGGAAAAAGACCACATTGAAAACCGTGATGAAGCCGTGGAAAAAACCTGTTTGAAAAATTCTGGACAGCTGATGGAGTATTTGAGTTATATGCTCGCGGATGACGCCTATTCCGAGGCGATTCTACGCAGTTCTTCTGCAAAAAAGCTTTCCGGCATGACCTCGAACAGAATAGCCATGTCCGGGATATATGAACAGATGTTATCCTGCGCAGCAAAAGCGCCGTCTCGTTTGCAAAAGATCAAGGATGTCATCGGGCATAGCAGAATTGCCAATGCGGACCTTGATCATTTGCTCGGAATGTGCGAAATGTTCTGCAAAATCACAGGGGGTGCAAAATGAATAATAATCCGCTTCAACTCCCAATAGTCACGAATTCCGTCAGAGAGGCAGTTCTGAATCAGCTCCGCCAGGACACGATGAATAAGCTCAAGAGATTTCAGCGGGCCACAGTGGAACACATCAACAGAGTTTTCAGTGATACGGATCAGCATCGCTTCTTGGTCGCCGATGAGGTTGGACTTGGCAAAACGATGATCGCCAGAGGTGTTATCGCAAACCTCGCGGTGCTTCGTCATAAGGAAGGAGACGATTTGTTCAAGGTTGTTTATGTCTGCTCGAATCAGACGATAGCGCGACAGAATATCCGAAAGCTCAAGCTTTCAGAGAACGATAGCCGCGTCGAAAGGGGGGAAACGCGTCTGTCCATGCAGCACCTCCTTGTTACCGAACAGGAAAGAGACTGCAAAGCAAAAGGTGTTTTTATCCAATTGATTTCCCTGACTCCGGGAACAAGTTTTCAGGTAACCGGCGGACAGGGCAGTGCACCAGAAAGAGCCTTGATGTATTGCATCTTGTCCCGCAGACATGAAAACGAATCCATGCGAAAGAAGCTATCTGATTTCCTTCAGGGCGAGGTCAGAAATGATAGATGGCAGAAGATATGCAATTATTATGAAGAACGCGTCCAGAAGGCACAGAACGAACACTATCCGGCAGACATCCTTGAAAGCCTGACAGAATCCGGTTCACCAGTCCTTGAACTTGAAAAGCAGCTTGCGCAGGACGGCTTTCCCGAAAAAAAACTTATACCTGTTCTCCGCATGGAATTTGCAATGGTGTCAGCGAGAATGTTGCAACCGGATTTAGTCATCATGGACGAATTTCAACGATTCCAGACGTTGCTTAATTCAACAGACAATGACCTGGGACCAATCATCGAAGAATTTCTGCGGTGTGGAGCGGAGGTTAAAAATCGTCCCCGTGTCCTTCTTCTGTCCGCAACTCCGTACAAGCTGTACTCAACTTTAGACGAAATAGACGATGCCAACAGTGACGAGCATTATCAAGAATTCATGTCTGTTGTTGATTTTCTGCTTGATGACAATGAGGAACGCAAACAGCTATTCCGTTCGATT
>CACYCX010000004.1 GCA_902772975.1 uncultured Spirochaetaceae bacterium | reverse complement strand
TTTGAAACCATGTGCCAGTAAATTGAACCGATTCCTTCGTAAGCATAGAACGTTCCCGAGCGGCCGGTAAATGATTTGTGGTTGAAGGTTTCTTCGTAAAGCTCAAGAATCTGCTTCCGTTCGCTGTCAGAAATATTTTTGTAAACTGCGCTGAGCTTGTTTGAAAGAAGTTCTGCATTTCTGAAATCAGGATTGAAGTGGCATTTTCTTGAATCAATTGAATCGTTGTAAACGATGCAGTCAGCATCAGGAGCAGTGTAACCGCGTTCAAGCTCCTTTGAAAGAAGCGGCGACTGAAGTGCTTTTGGCTTTGACACTGAATTTTTTTGTACGAACATCGGAAGCTCTTTTGTCGGATAGAGCATGTATGACTTCTGCCTCTTTTCGTACATGCGGCTTGCGCGGAGTGACTTCATCAAATCGATTGCTTCTTCCGGCGAAAGGAGTCCGCTTGAAAGAACTGCAACCTGACCTTCGAGCATTTCCTGAAGGTAGTTTACGTCCATGCCGTCTTCAGAAACGGCGAGCGTGTTGTACGAATGGTAAAGTCCGTCAGCCCGTTTGTTGAGGCGGATTGAATATTCACAGTGCGCAATGAATGAGTCGAATGCGACTAAGATTTCATCTTTTGTTACGCCTTCTGTTTTTGTAAGTAGCGAGCCGTCTTTGTAGAAGGCGTTTCTTTCTGCTTCAAAGGCGCGTCCGCAGCGCTCTACAAAATCACGGCGCAATGCTCCGGTGCCAAATGAATCCGGAGATGCCGAATATGCGCTCTTTATTTCATCAAAGAATTTTTTGAGTGTAGAAGGAATCTCGAATGAAGCAGCCTCGCTTGAAGCAAAAAGCTTTTTGCAGAATACAAGCATGCGGCGAAGGTAGCAGAGCGTTACCATTGAAAGTCCGTATCCTGCAAGCGCATTGTTCGCATCGTTCCATTCAGGGCGCTGCGTATTCAGCCATATTCCGCCGCCTGGAACGACATTCGCAAGCTTTGTAAGAATGAGCTGGAGTAATTTTGCAGAAAGATTTACAAGATAAGGATTGCCGTCTTTTCCGACAAGTTTTGAATCTGTTCCGTATTTTTTTGTGTCGCTGACAATCGCGCCGTTCAATTCCCTGTCGAATACGATTGTATCACGCGGATTTTTAAGGATGTCATCGTAGCCTTTGATTCTGTAAGGAACATTTGAAGTAGAGAAAACTGCCTGAGTCAAAAGCTTTATTAATTCAGAAGGATTAATCTGATTTTCAAGTTCAAGAAGCTTGCAGAGGTAAATTACCTGATGGTCGTTCCAGTATCCGATGTTAGCCCAAGGATTATTCGGTTCAGGTACTTCCCAGTCGAGTCCGTTGCGCGTAATTCTGTACGGATTAAAGCCGTCGATTGTAACAGCATTAAGGAATTTTGCAATCATGCCTGTTGTGTAAACAGGGTAACTCATCGCGAGGGCTTCCCAGTTCTGGAAAATGTCGCGCCAGTTGCCTTCATAATTCAAGATGGGGTTTCCCAATGTGTCTTTGAG
Organism: uncultured Spirochaetaceae bacterium; assembly: GCA_902772975.1. Classification (GTDB taxonomy): domain Bacteria; phylum Spirochaetota; class Spirochaetia; order Treponematales; family Treponemataceae; genus Treponema_D. The sequence continues at coordinate 26,341 of CACYCX010000004.1, read as the reverse complement.
GTTGATTGAAAATTTATTCCACGGGCGGCTCGGATCTCCGTGTCGTCTTGAGAACGAAAGCGGAAGATATTCAAGATAAAGCCTGTAGAGCTGGGGATTATTTGTTTTTGCAACATCCTCGCCAAGGCGCGAATAACTAATCGAGCCGGCCTTTACCAAATCCGTGGCGGCTTGCTGGAGCGAAGCATTTCTTGTCTTAACAAAGTCAACGAAATCATCGCTGCTTATATTATTGTTCTCAACAAAAACGCCGCCCCTCATTATGTTGAACATAACGTTTGCCTTATGGTGCATGCATGTAATTACATCAGCGGTGTTCTGGATTCCGTCCGCGCCGCCAACATATTTATCAAGAAGCTCCTTTCCGGCCGCAATGTCCTTTAAAAGATTCTGAACTACGCCGTTTCTGTCAGCGCAAAGCTGCTTGTGAAGCGTTTCGATTTTTGAGATTTCAACCTTTGTGTCGAAAACCTGATACCATTTGTCGTTGCTTCCGGCTTCGAGATTAAGTTCAAAAGAAATGAAGCATGATGAACGCTCGCCTTTTAAAACCTGAATTTCTTCAAGTTCTTTTCCGCGTGAAAATAAATCAGGGCATGCCGGGCTTAAATAAACCGGAAGCTTTTTGCTGAACCACGCTGTGTTTGCCCAGAGTGATTCGCTTGGTTCGGCCCTGTCTGTAAGAACGGAAGACATTGAAAAAAGCGCAAGTCCTGAATTCAAGTCTACATCTGATTTTTTGTACGCATCAACAAGGACGCTGTTCATAGCCTGAATTTCATTCGGAACGCTGGCCGGCATTATGTTCTGTGCGCCGTCTAGAATCTGAACCGAAACTTTTTCGCTGGAATTGTTTTCTATTGAAGCGATTCTTACAAGACCGAATTTTTCGCTGCTTGTCCATTCAACCTTGTATGTAAGCGAAAGCTCTGTGTTCACTTCCTCAAAAATGATGTGGCTTCCGGCGCTGTTTTTGTAAATGTTTCGCTCGACCTTCCACTGAGAGCAGTCTGCAAATGGTTCCCAGAAAAATGTATCGCCTCCCTTGCGGAATTTTACGGCAGAATATGAACCGGTGCATCCGCGCATGTCGTTGATTTTGTCGGCAGTGTAGTAGGGGAAAACAGCCTGATTTGCGTCCTTGCGTCCGGCAGAAAGCGCGCCTGTTGACCAGATGAAATTCCACACATCACTGGAGCTTGTGATTGTCATGAAAAATGGTGGAATTGAATCGTAATTTGAAATTTTGTACCAGTCAGTTCCGTCAATCTTAACGATGCTGCCTGAAGATGCGGCAGGTGAAAGTGAACTGATAAGTTCAGCTGTGCGTGGTTTTGCGCTCATATTGTCTCCGTAATTATGGAAGATGTTTATCAAGGCAATCGGTTGCCTTGACCTATTAGTAAGATAAACAGAGATTTAAATTGTTGTCAACGGAAAAAGGCAGGAAAGAAGAAAAATATGCTGGATATGGATATCTTAATTCGGAAGAGGGGAATATGCTCCTGATTAATGGAAAGTTCGTTTCAATTTACTTGAATAGTGCAGATTTTTGCTCTTGACGCAGCGGCACAAAAAATTCTAAACTATCAGTCCACGGAATTCCGAAAAAAGGAGGTGAATGAGAGATGGCAACAATTCAGATCGAAGATTCTGAAAACCTTGAGAAAGCAATCAAGCGTTTTAAGCGCATGGTTGAAAGAGAAGGCATCATCCGCGAATTCAAAAAGCGCGAGTACTTTGTAAAGCCTTCAGCTACTCTTCACCAGAAGAAGACTACTCTTGAAAGAAAGCTTCTTAACAAAAAGCGCAAGGCAGAAAAGAAGGATTTCTAATTTCTGTTTCTAGTGCAGGTTCGCCGGATATTTCGGACGGACACAAAAAAACCGCTGCTTGATTCAAGCAACGGTTTTTTTTATGCCTTACGAATTAGTTTTATGCCTGTAATGCCGTAACAGCTACTGTTGCGACGATGTCGTCAACATTACAGCCGCGGCTCAAATCGTTGAGCGGTTTTGCAAAGCCCTGACAGATAGGACCGATTGCCATCCAGCCGCCCATGCGCTGACAGATTTTGTAACCGATGTTTCCTGCATTGATGTTCGGGAATACAAATACATTTGCGTGACCTGCAACCTTGCTTCCCGGAGCCTTGAGTTCGCCGACTTCCGGAGCAACTGCTGCATCGAACTGGAATTCACCATCGAGGGCAAGATCCGGTGCTTTTTCCTGAGCAAGCTTTGTTGCTTCCTGCATTTTTGGAACTGACTTAAAGAACTTGTCGTCGTTGCCGCTTCCTTTTGTAGAGAACGAAAGCATTGCGACACGCGGCTCGATTCCAGCAATCTTTCTGGCGGTGTCAGCAGTTGCGATTGCGATGTCAGAAAGTTCTTCCGCAGACGGTTCAATGTTGATGGCGCAGTCAGCAAAAAGTGCGATGCCTTCCTTTACATATGGATTTCCGCCTTCCGGTGCAACCATGATGAAGCTTGAAGAAACAGTCTTGATTCCAGGAGCAGTCTTGATGACCTGAAGTCCCGGGCGGAGTGTGTTGGCGGTTGAGTGGCATGCGCCTGAAACGAATCCGTCTGCGTTTCCTGCCTTAAGGATAAGCGCGCCGTACATTGTGCGGTCTTTAAGGATGTATGCTTTTGCAGCGGCAACATCTGCATATTCAGGTGCGCCTGTCTTTTTATTGATTTTTCCTTCGCGTGCCTTGAATAAAAGCTCAGCGTATGTATCTGCATTCGGATCTGTTGCAGGATCTACGAGCGTAACGCCTGAAATATCAACATTCGGGGCGGCGCTTTTTACTTCAGCTTCAGTTCCGATAAGGATAATCTTTGCGATTCCTTCCTTTACGATTTTAGCCGCAGCTTCAACAACACGCTTGTCTTCGCCTTCGCAGAGAACGATTGTCTTTCCTGCCTGAGCAGCTTTTTTTTCAAGTTCTTTAACAAAGTCCATTTTATTCCTCTTGTTTGTCTGTAAGATTATTTATAAAGAGTACCACTTTTTGATTTTTTTGTCAGTTGTATTATGAAGGATTGTCTTCTGATAGAATGATGCGCGCAATGTCTTCAGGCGTTTGTGCAATCAGGCTCGCTCCGTATTCAGTAAGCTCTTCCCTCGTGCCGTAGCCAAAAAGAACGCCCATCGTGGGAATGTTGTTTTTTCTTGCGCCTTCAATATCATGCTTCCTGTCGCCAATCATGAGCACACGGCCGTCAGCGACTGCGCCTTCAAGCGAGCAGGACTTTACGACATACTGAATTACCTGCCATTTTTCTGCGCGGGTTTCTTCAATGTCGCTGCCGCCTGCAAAATCAAAAAAATCTGCAATGCCGAATTTCTCGATGATGCGCCTCATAAAAAGCTCGGGTTTGCTTGTGGCAATGTAAAGCTTTTTTCCGGCTGCCTTTAATTTCTGGAGCGTTTCCGGGATTCCATCGTAAACAGAATTTTCGAACAGGCCTTTTTCGCTGTAATAATCGTGGTAGATTTTCATTGCCTTCCGGGCATCGTCTTCAGGCAAACCCGCAATTTGTGTAAGCGAAGTCATTAAAGGCGGCCCGATGTAAAGCTTTAATCTTTCAGGATCTGTCTCGCTTATGCCGAAAGACTTAAGCGCATATTGAATTGAATTAATGATTCCCGGTGCTGATTCTGTGAGCGTTCCGTCAAGATCAAAAAGAAGATGCTCGTACTTCATCACAATCAGTTTGTTCCCTGACGCGTTTTTTCAACCTCGTCGTGCTGCTTCTCAAGAATTTCCATTACGCGGTCAACTGTCTTCTGCTTTGGATCAGGTTCGTCTTCAGGAAGTGAAGCAAGTACGTCTTTTCTGAACTGCTTGCAGTCAATTACAGGGCTTGCAGTATGGATGATGACATCCTGAGTTACTAAATCTGCCAGCATGTTATCTGCGTTTTCAGAATCAATGCGAAGACAGTTTCCGTTAAGTGAAACAAGAAGCATTACGTCAAACATGCGCAGGTAGCTGTCGATTTCGCGAAGTCCGCGCTTTGTTTCAGGCTTTCCCGGTCTGTAGCGAGTTCCCGAAGGATAAACGAGAATTACTTCACCGCGCTTTTTGCATTCGTCCATTGCACGCATTGCGGCAAGATTGATTTTGCGGGCGCGCTGTTCTTCTTCTTTTTTCTGCTCCTCGCTGATTGAATCGCTTCCCTCAACGCTGCTGAGGCTGCGGCTCGGATAAATTACGACGCGCGTAAATCCTTCTGCCCATGCGCGGACAAACGGGTCGGCTTCGTTAAGCTTCATTCCGGCAATCGCAACAATCTTGTGGGCAAAATCGATTGACCATGGCTCGCCGTGTTTTTCAAGAAGATAGATGATTTCAGGCAGGTCCATATTGCTGAAATGCTCAGAGAGAATAAGTCCGCGCTTACCGCTCTGAACTGCATCGTAGAATGCCTTGAAATTTTCGATGTTGCCTAATTTTGATCCCGGAAGGAGATTTTCTTCCAGCATCTTGAACATGATTTTTTGAGTTGAAAGGTTTGCGGTTTCATAGACGCTTGTCTCGTCAATTTTAGCCGCTGCGTGAGAGAGTTTTTTAAGTTCATCAAAATAATTAGCGTATTTTTTGTAAAGTGGAATTCCCATCCTAGTTCTCCCATATGAATAAAGTTGCACCTTTCATTATATACTACTTGCTCTGGTTTGTCATTATTAGGTTTATTTGAACAAAGAAGCGAATTTTTCTATAATAACAGTGCGATGAAAAGTATTAAAAAAGTTTCCTGCATTTTGACGGCAGTTTTTTTGTGTTCAGCATGTTTTTCACTTCCAGCTTTGACGGAAAGCGAAGAGAATTTAATCGACCAGATTATGGCATTCAGAATTTCGCTTGCTCCTCTTTCAAACGAAGAGGCATTATCGCGTGCCCAGGAAAAAAGGGCATCGGACCAGCCGGCGCCTTCAGAACAGGGCTCCATTATCGCAGATACATTTCTGGCGCTTGAAGAATACAATTATCTTTACGAAGCAAATCAGTCTGACCCGCGCGTTAAGGAAACTATAATGCCGCAGATAGAAAAGCTTGATTCATTTTATGAGGCACACAAAAACGAGGAATTAAGTCCGTGGTTTTTATGCATTTACGGTGATGCGATTTCGTGCTCGCTTCAGTTTTTGCCGACTGGAACTGCAATGAAGCGCGGGTTATTGATAAAGAAATTTTATCTTCAGGCGCTCGAGAAAGCGCCGGATATGGTTTACGCCAACATGAACGCAGGGCAGTGGTTTATTCAGGCGCCGGCGATTGGCGGTGGCAGTAAGGTTAAGGCGGCCGGATATTTTGACACGGCATATAAGAATGCGCGTACGCCTGCAGAAAAATATTACTCGGCGCTTTTATACAGCCAGTCAAAATACGAGGCGGGCGAAACGGAGGAATGCGACAGGCTTCTTGCGGAGGCGGAAGCTGTTGTGCCGGGAAGCAAATATATAGAAAATATCCGTAAGGTGAATGCGGCCGGTTCGAGCATTTATTATTATGTTGTTCACCGTAAAGAGGTCGACAAAAAAATCGCCCGCCGGGATATCGGGAAGTGAAAAGGCGGTTTGCCGCGTGAAAACACTTTGCGAGAGCGCAACCGCAGATATTGAATTGGGGTCTAATTAGATATGGACAGGAGCACCAGATATTATTCCGATGAGATTAACGATGATTTCAGCGGCGTAGTACGCAACACAGTTACGATTGACCATACATATGTTTATCGCCCGAAAAATATTATCTGGAATGCGGCTGCGATTTTGGTATACAGGCTCGCCGAACCGCTTGCATGGCTCTTTCTTAAAATCGTGTTTGATTTCAGGATTGTAAACAGGCGCGTGTTAAAGCAGGCCGGACGCGAAGGATATTTCCTTTACGCAAACCATACGCAGATTCCGGGTGACGGACTTATGCCGTCAATGATTACTTTTCCCAGGCGGTGCGGCGTTGTCGTTCATGCAGACAATGTTTCTCTTCCTGGAACTCAGAATGTAATGAAGATGCTTGGTGCAATACCGCTTCCAAACCAGATTTCGGGAATGCGGAATTTTACGGCGTACATGGAAAAGCTTTTGGGCTGGTCGTGGTGCATTGTGTTCTATCCTGAGGCGCACATCTGGCCGTATTATACCGGCATAAGGAATTTTAAGGCGGACTCGTTCAGGTTCCCTGTGACATATGAAAAGAAAACATTTTGCTTTACGGTGACGTATCAGAAAAAGAGATGGTCAAAGAAGCCACGGATTACGGCATATGTTGACGGACCTTTTTTGCCTGACAGTTCACTTCCGCGAAAGGAAGCAATTCAGGATTTGCGCAATAGAATTTATGAGACGATGGTGGAGCGCAGTAAAAATTCAAATTATGAATATATTGCGTACAGGCATGCGTCAGAAAAATTGAATGGAAATTAAAAATGGAATTGAAAAAAGTGCCGCTGATGTATTGCGGAAATAACAGGGCGTTTGACGGAATGATGATTTCGCTTCTGTCCGTAATAAAATATGTAAAGCTTCCTCTTGAAGTGTTCGTGCTTACAATGGACCTTCGCGATATGAACGAAAAATATGTTCCTGTAAGTCAGGCTCAGGCTTCGTTCCTTGAAAAGATAATCCGCCGCGTAAATGACGAAAGCAGGATTCATCTTGTTGATGTAACTTCTGATTTTAAGCGCGAGCTGGAAGGCTCTCCGAATCTTGCTACAAATTACGGTCCTTATGCACTGGCGCGTCTTTTTGCTGATTTAGTTCCTGAGATTCCTGATACGATTCTTTATCTGGATACGGATACGATATGCCACGGCGATTTGACTTTAGTGTTTGAGACTGACATGAACGGATACGAATACGCGGCGGCGATTGATTATTTAGGAAAATTTTTCCTTCACTATAATTATCAGAATTCAGGCGTGCTGCTTCTGAATATGCGCCTTATTCGCGAGTCTGGTTTTTTAGTAAGAGTGCGCGACTGGTGCAGGACAAAAAAAATGTTTTTCCCGGATCAGACGGCGCTTAACCGCGTTGTGAGGAAGAAGAAATTTTTTCCGACAAGATTTAATGAGCAGCGCATGCTTCATAAGAATACGGTAATCCGGCATTTCAGTAAAACGATCAGGCTGTTTCCGTTTTATCATGTGATAAACATCAAGCCGTGGGAAATTGAAAGAATGCATTCGGTTTACAAGATTCACGCTTATGATGATATTCTTGATGAATATGTTTCGCTTAAAAATGATTATAAAAAACTTTCTGTTTGATGGAGGTAACGGGAAATGTTTAATCCGGTTGATTTATTTATAAACCTTAATCCTGTTGAATTGATTACGCTTATTTTTGTAGTGCTTTATTTTCCAAGAATCCTGGCATATTTTTCGGCGTTCTCAAAACAGGAGCACCTTGTAAACAAAAAGAAAAACCGCCTTGCTGTTTTGATTCCTGCAAGAAACGAAGGTAAGACAGTCCTTCCGCTTTTTGATTCACTTAAAAATCAGACTTATGCTTCTGAGCTTTTTGACGCGTTCGTTGTCGTAAAGGAAAAAACGGATCCTGTAATCGGCTATGCAAAGGATTACGGAATCGAAGCTTTTGTCGATGAAAGCCAGACCTGTAAGGGTGACTGCCTTGATTACGGCTTCAAGCAGATTCTTGAAAAATATTCAGGAAAGTACGATGCGTTCATTATCGTTGATGCAGACTGTGTTTTGACTCCTTCGTTTATGGAAGAAATGAATAACTCGATGGCAAGCGGCGCCGATGTAATCAATGCAAAAAAACTCATCAAGAATTTTTATCTTGGAACAAAAAAAGACCGCAACATCGTTACTGATTTAAATTGCCTTATCTGGTCATTCATGGACGACCTCGGAAATAAATGGAAGAGCGACCACGGCGTTACGACGATGACTATTACAACCGGAATTCTTATCAAGGCGCATATCATTGAAAGCTACGGCGGCTGGATTCATAAAAGCACTTTGACGGAGGACATGGAATTTCAGCGTGACTGCGCGTTAAAGGGATTTAAAACATATTACAGCACTTATGCAAAATTCTACATTGAAGAAAGCCCGAGCTTTGTTGAGACAAACAAGCGCCGCATGAGATGGATGGACGGACTTACTCATGCGGATTATCTTTATGCAGGAAGGCTCCTTTCGATGAAAGGATTTGAGGCAATGCTCAATAATTACTTTATGTTCAACCTCTGGATTGTGTATGCCTTTATCGCAACGCTTCTTGTGCTGTTCTCGCTTTATACGGCTCAGGCTGTGCTTTATTATCTGTTCGGAAATCTTTTATGGAAGGAAGCGGCTCATATCGCTTTTCAGGCAATTTCGTCGATATACCTTTCGTTCCTTGTTCCTACGATAATTGCGCTTCTTGTTAATGGAAAGGAAATGCGCCTTAATCCGATACGCTGGCTTGTCGTTCTGATTTTCAATCCGATTTCCTATATGCTTTACATACCGGTTCAGGCGCGGGCAATCGTGCATACGGACAAGGATGCCGGCTGGGAAGAAATTGCAAGAGTCGAGGTTGAATGATGGATTATACTTTTCTTGCGGAAACAACGCCTGATGTCCTTGAAAAAATCAGGATTGCGGAATCGGAAGGCCGTTTTTCTGATCACCTTGATCCGGTAGATTATTCTGCAGCCGCGCCCATGGACGAAAATTTTCCGTATGTTCCGGGGCGGCTTCTTTCGATAAAGTACTGGTGGCTTCAGAAAACATTCCTTAACCGGTTTACAGAAAATCTTTGCCGTAAAACTTTCCGCTGTTCTATAACAGGCCAGGAAAATCTTGAAGGCATTAAGGGCGCGGTGTATACCTGCAACCACATAAATAAATTCGACGGCCTTGTGATGATCTGGGCGCTCAAGCATTCGGGAAACAGGCCGCTCAGGATAATGACTGCTGACTTTAATAACCGTAACGATGCGCTTGGCGAATTGATGAGGGCAGACGGAATCCTTCCTTTTAAGAATACGCCGGCCTGTGTCAAAGCTTTTGGCGAGGCGGTCGCGCATTATCTTTCTATCGGGACAGGCGTCCTGTTTTTCCCGGAAGGCTCTGAGTGGTGGTGCTACGAAAAGCCGCGCCCGTTTATGGACGGAGCGTTCCATTATGCGGTAAAAAATAATGTTCCGGTTGTTCCGGCATTCATTACTTTTAAAAAGCGCGGTGAGTTTTTTAAAAGCGGAATTGAAATGCGCGATTTTACCGTGAATTTCTTAAAGCCTGTTTATCCTGATGAAAAGCTTTCTAAAAAAGAAAATGTCCAGATGATGAAGGAAAAGAATTTTGCAGAATGCGTGGAATGCTACAATTCGTGGTATAAATAAAGGACCTCAAATAAAATGCGGCTGGATATTGAAAAAAAAATCCCAGTAGTATTATAATAGAAGCAACGCGGGGTATTAGCTCATCTGGTAGAGCGATTGGTTCGCAATCAATAGGTGGTCGGTTCGAGTCCGATATACTCCATAGGCAGCCCGTTGGGTTGCCTTTTTTTTTACGCTAAAAAAGTTTTTTCCGGGAAGGTGAAAAAATGCTGGGTTACATCGTAAAATTTTTCAAGGCGCTCAATGCAAATTCAAATCCAAGTGAAATTGCAAATGCGGCGAGTATCGGCGTGATGCTTGGCCTTATGCCAAAAGACAATGCGCTCTGGTATATCCTTTTTGTTTTCTTCCTGTTCGTGCGGATAAACAAAGGATTTTATTTTATCGTTATGATTCTTGTTTCCCAGATTGCATGGGCGCTTGATCCGTTCTTTGATTCAATCGGATATTCAGTGCTTACGCTTTCTCCGTTTGAAGGATTGTTTTCTACGCTGATTGAAATTCCGTTTGTGGGATTTACAAGGTTTAATAATACAATCGTGACGGGGTCTTTTTTAACAGGACTTGTTTTATATGTTCCTGTTTTTATCCTTTCGATTTTTCTTGTAAAGCTGTGGCGTGTTCACATTGCACCGACTGTAATCAGATCGCCGATTCTAAAAACAGTTTCGAATCTTCCGATTATCGGAAAGATTATTGAACTTGCAGGAGAAAAATTATAATGAGTGAGAAAGACGAAAAGAAAACAACAAGAAAACCTGCTTCAAAATCAAAGACGACGGATCCGGTAAAAAAGTATAAAGAGCAGGAAGATAAAATTATTTCATCAATTGTAATTGAAGGTGATGATGATTATATAGACGCAAAGAAAGCGGCCAAAAAAGGAAAGAAGCCGGAAAAGCTTATTTCTGCAAAAAAGCTCCCCGGAATTTTAAAGAAAAACTACAAGGCTGAAAAAATCGAAAAGGCTTTGTTCAAAAAAATTTATATTCCTTCTGACCTTGAGCTTTTAAAAACTTACATCAAGGATAATCCTGAAAAGCCAGGCTTTGTGTTTATCCCAAAGGATACGATGATTCCGTGCAAGGAATTCAAGCGACTCAAATTAATTGCAAAGGATGTAAAGAAAAACAAGGCTTCATTCAAGCTGATTCCTTTTGCAGCAGTCGCCTGCTTTATCGCCGCTGTTGTAATCGTGTTTGTTACATTCAAGGATGTGTTTGCAAAGAAGGGGCTCGTTGCCGGAATGCAGAAGGCATTCGGCGCGCGTACCGATGTGTCACGCGTTCATGTTGAGCTTTTCGGCGCAAAAATCCGCGTGGAGAATTTGCAGCAGGCGAATAAAGATTCTCCGATGAAAAATCTTTTCCAGTTTGATCTTGCTGAAATCGATTTTAATCTTACGGAAGCGTTGCGCGGCAAGTTTGATGCGCAGAATATTCAGGTATCAGGTTTTGCAGTTAATACCGACAGAAAATATTCCGGTGAGCTTCCTGCCGTCCAGAAGGTGATTGCAGAAAAGACTGCTTCAAAAGAAGACAAGGCATTTAACGAAGGACTTGCCTCTAAAAAAGAAGCCGCGCTTTTGGCAGCAGAGAATTCAATTAAGGGACTGTTCGCAGATTACAATCCGGAGACTATTATCAGCAATGTAAAGGATAATTTAAAATCTCCTGAGGTTGCAAAAAAAGTTCAGTCTGAAGTCGAAGCTACGGTAAAGAAATGGGAAGGAAAGCCTTCTGAAGTTGAAAAAGAAGTAAATGATTTTTCTTCGAGCGTCAACGAAATCATGAATACGGACTGGTCAAAGGTTAACGACCCGATAAAAATCAAGAAGACGATTGAAAATCTTACAGACGCAATTCAGCGCGGCAAAAAGGTAAGCGAGGAAGTTCAGTCACTTGCAAAGGATGTAAAGGCTGATTCAGCAAAGATAAAATCAATTTCTGATGAAGTTACAAAAGCAATCGATGCTGATACAAAGCTTGTTAATACCGAGCTTGATAAAATCAAATCGTTCAATCTTGAGGCCGGAACAAAAATTCTTGGCAACACGCTCGATTCTGTTTTGTACAGCGTAATCGGAAAATATTATCCGTATGTCAAAAAAGCAGTCGCTTCTGCAAAAAGCGCAAAGTCTTCTTCATCTGGAGCCAAGCAGAAAAAGGCAAAGGTAAAGGCAAAAAAGCATCAGCGCCTTCCCGGAACAAATGTTTATTACAGGAAAGACAGGGTGCCGCAGTTCCTTATCGAAAAAATTTCTTTTGACGGATTAGGCTTTGAGGCAAAGGGCTTTGAAATCAGCAATGACATGGATAAGCGCGGAGAGCCTGCGTCAGGAAGCGGAAAGTGTGTAATCGGAAATCAGACTCACAAGGCAAATGTCATTGTGGATGCAAGAACTCAAACTGAAAATCCGCTGGCTCAAATTGATTACTCAGGCGACAATTATAATTTTGCTTTTGAAAATCCGTACTTGAATCTGAGCTCCAGCACAACTGTTACTGCAAATGGAGCTGTAGCTGATGACGGAACTGTTGATGTTATAGCGGTTTTAGATTTGGGAAAGCTTAAGCTTACGGCAGACAAGTTTGAGCCTGAGTTTGCGTACAACCTTTATTCTGACGCGCTTTCTTCAATCAAAAGGCTTTCGTTAAAGGTCGGCATTGAGTGGCAGGAAGAAAAGGGCTTGAGCCTTACGGTTAATTCGGATCTTGATAAGCAGTTCGGAACGATTTTAAAATCGCTTATGAACAAGCAGCTTGATTCAATTAAAAAACAGGCGCGTGCACAAATCGGTGATGTCCTTAAAAATCAGACTGGCGGAGTTTCACAGCAGCTTTCTGAATTCATCGACATCGAAAAGGGAATCAATGCACAGAGCGTAAACATGAGCGCGCTTAACAAAAAGCTTGATTCAAAAAAAGCAGAGCTCCAGAAGCAGCTTGAAGATCAGGCAAAGAGTGCGGCTGGAGATGCGCTTAAGGATATTCCGATTCCGGGCGGCTCGTCAGGTTCTTCTGATGCGGCAGAAAAAGCCGGAAATATGCTTAAAGGCCTGTTCGGAAATTAACCGGTATTTAAGGTACCAATTCAGTTGCATAAATCAGGTACAGTATATTGAAAAAAAGACGATAAACGGATATTCTAAATATTGTACCTTTTTTTAAGTGTTCCAGAAGTCTTTCAAGGAGTTTTTATGGGAAACGATACAGTTGACTTTACAATTGATAATTTAGGGCCGTGCACTATTGCATCCCCGATTAAGCTTTCTACAGTTCATGGTGACTTGACTGCAAATTATGTTCGTGATGATTCTTATGTAATCAACACGGTAAATGTATATGACAAGACAAAGCCGATTGTGCTTGATTCCTCAAACCTTATCGAAAAGGCAGGCCCGCGCGAAAAGATTTATTTTGATCCTACTCACGCTAAAGCCGGAATCTGTACATGCGGTGGTTTGTGCCCGGGATTGAACGACGTTATCCGCGCAATCGTACGCTGTCTTAATACACGCTACGGCGTAAAGACTGTAAAGGGCTATCAGTTCGGTTTCCACGGATTTTTTGCTGAAGAAGGATACGAGCCGATTGAGCTTAACCGCTATCTTATAGATGAAATACACAAGATTGGTGGTACATATCTGGGAACGAGCCGCGGCGGCGGTCAGCGCGTTTCAGAAATTGTCGACTGCCTCGAGCGCGACGGCATAAACATGCTCTTTATCATCGGCGGCGATGGAACTCAGCGCGGTTCTTATGATATCGCTTGCGAAGTAGAAAAGCGCGGCCTTAAGTGCGCTGTTGTCGGAGTTCCAAAAACTGTAGACAACGACCTTATGTTTATTGACCGCTCATTCGGATTTGAGACAGCCGTACAGCGCGCAAAGGAAGCAGTTGCCGCCGTTCATATGGAAGCTGCATCTCAGATTAACGGAATCGGTCTTGTAAAGCTTATGGGACGCGAAGCCGGCTTTATTGCAACAGCCGCGGCTCTTGCAAGCCACGAAACAAACTTCTGTCTTATTCCTGAAGTTCCGTTCGAGATGGATGGCGAAAACGGATTCCTGGCATGCCTTGAGCGCCGCCTTGCAAAACGCGGACACGCCGTAATTGTTGTTTCAGAGGGCGCGGGACAGGATCTTCTTACAAGCACAAATGCAACAGATGCTTCTGGAAACAAGAAGCTTGCTGATATCGGTGTATTCCTTAAGTCTGAAATCGAAAAGTATTTTAAGGCAAAGAATATTGAAATTAACCTTAAATATATCGATCCGTCATATCAGGTCCGCGCCTCAGTTACTACTGCAAGCGACTCGATTTATTGTGAGCGTCTTGGTAACAATGCTGTTCATGCGGCTATGGCAGGAAAGACAAAGTGCGTAATCGGACTTGTACACGATAAGTTTGTTCACCTTCCGATTAAGGCTGTGACGTCACACCGCAATGCAGTTGATCCGGAAGGTTCATTGTGGCGCGATGCCCTTGATGCTACTGGTCAGCCGGTTCTTATGGTTAATGACCTCGAAAAGGCTCATTCAAAGATGGCGGCTGCCGTTGCAGAAGCTAAGAAAAAGCCTTCTGAACAGCAGAAAAAATAATTTGAATATTTACTGATTATTCCAGCGGGGACTTTTGCCCCGCTGATTTTTTATACAGCCAATAGGAGGTATGATAAAAATTACGTCCGTGTAATTTTTATCATTGCAGATTTTGCCGTTGGCAAAACTACGATTTGATGCCTCCTGCATCACCGCTGACGCGGAGTCTTTATAGGAGAAGAAAATGTCAAAGGGAATTAAAACAGGTCTTATAGTTTTAGCCGCAATATTGTTTTTAGGCGCTTCAATTTACAGATTTTTTACAGGCAATTACAACAGAATGGTAGAGCTTGATGAAGCTGTTACAAGTCAGTGGGCTCAGGTTCAGAATCAGTATCAGAGACGCCTCGATTTAATTCCGAATCTCGTTGCAACCGTAAAAGGTTATGCATCGCACGAAAGCGAAGTTTTTACTCAGATTGCCGAGGCTCGTTCAAAGGCAGGCGGCGTTGTTAATATCGATGAATCGGTATTAAATGATCCTGAAAAATTCGCAGAGTTCCAGAAGGTTCAGAATAATCTTGGTGCAAGCCTCCAGCGCCTGCTTGTCGTATCAGAAAATTATCCTGCGCTAAAGGCAGATCAGAATTTCCTTGCGCTTCAGGACCAGCTTGAAGGAACTGAAAACAGGATTGCCGTTGAGAGAAAAAGATTCAATGATGCTGCAAAGGAATACAATACATTCATCAGAAGATTTCCGCAGGCGATGATTGCTTCGTCAAGCGGCTTTACTCCAAAGCAGTATTTTTCTGCAAGTGATCAGGCGCAGTCAGCTCCGCAGGTTCAGTTTTAGGAGCGCGTTTTAATATACAACGCGGTTAAAAAATATGAATACAAAGACTTTAATAAAACGCCTTTCTTTTTCTGACGAAGCCCTTGAAAGAATAAAGTCCGCTATTCAGAAAGCGGAAAGCCGCACGATAGGCGAGATTGCGGTTGTTGTTGCTCCTGAAAGCGATGATTATTCATTCTGGGAATTTGCATTTTCTTTTGCTGCCTCGATTTTTGTTTTTTTCTGTGCGCTTCCATTTGCAAATGATGTACGCGGCCTTTATGAAAAATTATTCTGGACTTACAGCGAATGGTATCTTCCGGCATTTTACGGCGTATCTTTTGCTTTTCTTGTCCTGCTTATTTTCTGGCTTTCAAATTTTCCTGCGATTGACAGGCTTATAATTCCAAAGCATTTCAGGACTGTAAAAGTAAATCACATGGCGTTCCGCGTTTTTTCAGAATGCGGTGTATACTGCACAAAAGAACATACCGGAATCCTGATTTTTGTTTCTTTCCTTGAGCGCGAGGTCCGCATAATTGCAGATAAAGGAATCAGCGAAAAAATCTCTTCTGATTTGTGGAACATAATTACTGATTCAATTTCCTCTGAGCTTTCCAAAAAAAATTATGAAGGCACTTTTGTTGACGCAATCGAAAAATGCGGAGAGCTTCTTGCTGAGAATTTTCCTTCGAGAAAGAAAGCGGAAAATGAATTGTCAGACGGCTTGATTATTTTTGAAAGGTAATGCGATGAAAAATAAATTTGCTAAGGCTGGATTTCTTATTTTAGCTTTTTTGATTTCAGTTCCGCTGTTTTCACTTGATGTGCCTGAGCTTTACGGTCCGGTAAACGATTATGCAGAAATAATTTCTTCTTCAGATGAAACGGATTTGAATGAATTCCTTTATACGCTTAAGGAGGCGGCTGGAATCGAGCTTGCAGTCCTTACGGTAAAAAGCTTAAGGGGAGATTCGCTTGAGGATTTTTCGATCAGGGTTTGTGAAAAATGGGGACTCGGGCGGAAGGGTGAAGATAAAGGCGCGCTTATTCTGGTTTCGATGGCAGAAAGGAAAATCCGCATTGAAACAGGATACGGCCTTGAATCGGTTCTGACAGATGCTAAATGCGGCCTGATAATCCGCAATATGATTGCGCCGAAATTTCAAAGCGGTGAATATGGCGAAGGCGTTGCTGCCGGCGTGTATGCGGTGGCTGAAATCGTGGCACCGGACCTTGATATAAAGCCAACGGAGATTGTTTACTACGATCCTGAAGATGACCTTTCCTTCTTTGCATTTATAATTTTTGCATTTATATATTTCATTTTGTTCAGCGGAATTATGAGCAGAAAATTTCCGTGGCTTAAGTGGCTTCCGTGGGCATTCCTTTTTTCAGGTCCGAGGACGCGCGGCTACAGAAGTAGTTCCTGGGATTCCGTATTAAGCTCGTCGGACGGTTTCGGGGGCGGCTTTGGCGGATACAGCGGCCATTCAAGTCATAGCAGCTTTGGCGGCGGTCATGGCGGATTTGGAGGAGGACACGGCGGCTTTGGAGGCGGCGGTGCTTCGGGCGGCTGGTAATTTTGTTCCTGTTAAAAGCTCTTGTAAATATCAGTAACCTCGTCGCTGTAGACGCCTTTAGCTTTGTAAACATTAAGCACAGGTTCGATTCGTAAATCAGGCTGCGAGTTTTTCCGCGCTTCGATTAAAACGATATTTGCTTCCTTACCGTCGGACGGCTGTACAAAGCGGATTCGCTTGGGCTCCATCTTATGCGCGGCAAGTGAGGCAAATATTTCAGAAAGGCGTCCCGGCCTGTGAACCATAAAAAGCCGCCCGTGCGGTTTGAGAACATAATCTGCGGCATTTACGACATCCTCGATATTGCACAAAACTTCATGCCGCGCGATATTTATTTCTTCAGTTAAATTTTCTTCAACTTGCGACGGCTTCATGTAAGGCGGATTGACTGTTACAACATCTGCTTTCTTTTTTGGAAAAAATGAATGAATCTGCTTTATGTCGCCTAAGAAAAGCTTGATGCGGTTTTCAAGTCCGTTTAGCTTTACTGCGCGCTCTGCCATATCAAAAGGCCTTTCCTGAATTTCAATTCCGCCAATATAACTGCATTTTGTTTTTGCCGCAGTCAAAAGCGGGATAATTCCACTTCCGGTGCACAAGTCGATTACTGCATCCTTGTCCTTAATATTTGCAAAATAAGAAAGCAGGACTGCATCGATTCCAAACCTGAAATTTTTTTCATCAAGGATTATTTTGAACTTTCCCTGCTTGAGCTCGTGAATAGTTTCGCCTGGTTTTAGAATTTCAGAACTTTTATTATCCTTCATGAAAATAATTATATACAACAAACTATTTTTTTGTAAATTCAGGGCAGATGACTTGACTTTAAAGCATAACACTGTTATTTTACATAACGGTGTTATATGTTAATAACAGTGTTATGTAACCTGAGGTGTAATTATGAAAGTTTTACAGATTAACAGGGCTTTTGCAAAATTTGGTGAATTCCAGATTAGGCATAGGGCTGGATTTTTGGTCGGGCTTGTTCTTGTTACAGTTCTTTGCTTTGCAGGACTTCCAAGGTTAAAGCTTGAATCAAGCGAAAGTGAATGGTTTGAGGACAGTGAGCGTGTAAAAATCAACCAGGATCATTTTGAGGATGTATTCGGGAATGACGATTCAGTAATGATTCTCGTGCGCTCAAAAAATGTTTTTGATCCTGAAGTACTTGATGCAATTGACAGGCTTGGCCGTCGTCTTGAGGCGGAAGTTCCGTATGCGGATAAGGTTACTTCGCTGATGAGCCTTAAGCTTACGCAGGGTACTGAAGAGGGCTTTGAGATTATTAATCCGTTTGATAATGGAATTCCGCAGGATGAAAATGAAATTGAGCGAAAGCGTAACTTTATTTTAAGCAAGGAATCTTTGCGGAATAATCTTGTAAATGTTGATGGAACTGAAACTTGGGTAGTACTTAAGCTTGAAAAATATGACGTTACTGTAAGCGAAGCAGAACTGATGGTCGGAAAGGCAGCGCAGAATGTCGTAACAAGTGATGAGTTTAAAAGCGATAAGTATGAGTTCCTTCCGACCGGAATGTCTTACACGGAATATGAAGAAGATACGGTAGTTGCACATGAATGCGTAACAAAAATCGGAGCAGGATTTATCGTTATGATTTTGTGCCTGCTTCTTTTTACGCGCACGATTTATGGAATCATAGTTCCTGCAATTGCAACGGTGTTTGGAATTACAAGTGTGTTCGGTGTGATGGCATGGCTTAATATTACTGGAGATACGACAATGATTGCGCTTCCGGTAATTTTAGGAATGGCGCTCGCTGTCGGATATTCAATTCACTTTATCAATTCGTTCAAGATGCATTTCAGGCAGAACGGAATGCGTAAGGAGGCTGCGGTTAAATCAGTTGAGGAAACAGGCTGGCCGATTCTGTTTACTGTAATTACAACTGTAGCGTCTTTTGTTTCATTCATGATGGCCGAGATTGTTCCGGTTAAATGGGTCGGCGGATGTTCAACTGCAATTGTTTTTTCTGTATTCGTTTATGTAATAATTTTGATTCCGATAATGCTCAGCTTTGGAAAAAACAAAACGCCAGAACAGGTCGAGCATTCAAAATATGCAAGAGACGGAAGCTCTAAAGCTGACAATGCATTTTCTGATTTTGGAAAAGCGGCGCTTAATAAAAGTCTTATCGTCGTAGTGGCATCTGCTGTAATTATAATCGGAATGATTCCCGGAATAATGCGTCTTGGCGTTAACATGGATTATCAGGAGATGATGGGAAAACGGATTCCGTATGTAAAGCGTCTGATTGAAATACTCAATTCAGAATTGGGAAGCCAGTATAGCTATGACGTAATGATTGAGTTTGAGGAAAGCGATGCACTTAAGAATCCTGAAAATTTTATGAAGGTTCAGGAGACGCAGGATTATTTGGGAACGCTTTCGCTTACAAGAATTTCAGGCGGAAAACCACGCGTAACTTCCGTTACTGGAATCGTAAAGGAAATGAACCGCACGGTTAACGGTGATGACGAAAATTATTACTGCATACCGGATGATCAGGAGATGCTTACCCAGCTTCTTTTCCTATACGAGATTTCAGGTGGTGATGAACTTCTTGAATGGATTAACGAAGATTACAGCGCAACGCATCTTCATGTAGAGCTTTCAGGATATGATGCAAATAAAATTGTTGATAACATCGACAGGGCAGAGGCTTTCTTAAAGAAAACTTTCCCGGATGCAAAATGCAGCGTAATCGGACAGGCAGTTAATTATGCCGAGATGAACAGAAAGCTTGTCGTTGCAGAATTAAAATCGTTTGGCGGTTCATTCCTCATAATTTTAATTCTTCTTGTAATTGCATTCTCAAGCGTTCGTACCGGACTGATTGCAATGATTCCAAATCTTGCGCCTGTCGTAATGATTGGCGGTATTATGGGGTATCTCGGCTTTAACCTCGATATGATGACGATGACAGTCATGCCGATGATTCTTGGAATTGCGGTTGATGATACGATTCACTTTACGAATCACATAAAATTCTATTTTGAAAAAACTGGCGATTATAAACAGTCAGTGATTAATTCATTCCGCGATATCGGTAAAACGATGGGAATGACTACATTTATTTTGTGCGCAATGTTCTTTGTGTTTACCTTCAGTCCGATGAACTGTCTTGCACGAATAGGACTGCTTTCGATTATCGGTTTGGGTTCTGCGCTTGTAGCAGATTATACGCTCACACCGGTTCTTATATATCTTGTTAAACCATTTGGAGGTTTGTATGAAAAATAATTCGACTTTTATTTTAGCTGCGGCAATGACAATGTTTGCCCTTTCTCCTTTTGCAACGGCAGAAAATCTTACAGGTTATGATATTGCAAAAAGGGCTGATGAAGTTCCTGAGGGAGAAACATCTTCTAAGACAGCAACGATGACGCTTATAAGCAAAAAAGGCGCTGTCCGTGTGCGCGAAATTTTCATGAAGTCAAAGGATTACGGTGATGTAAAAAAATCTGTGATTGTATTCGAGCTTCCTAAAGATGTTTCGGGAACAAGCTATCTTGTTTTTGATTATGACGAAAAGACTGACGGTACAAAACCTGACAGCGATAACTGGCTTTATCTTCCGGCACTTAAAAAAGAGCAGCGCATTACGGGAAGCAATAAAGGCGACAGTTTTATGGGAAGCGATTTTACTTACGACGATATCGGAGACCGCGGACTTTCCAAAGATACATATAAGCTTTTGGGCGAAGAAAATGTAAACGGAAATGACTGCTACATTGTGGAGGCCCTTGCAAAAGATAAGACTGAAAAAAATCCACGCCGTGTTCTCTGGATTATTAAGGAAAATTACATGCTCCAGAAAGCTGAATATTATGACAGGCAGAATATGCTTCAGCGTGAACTTGAATGCTCCGGAATTGAAAAGATTGGCGGCTACTGGACTGTAAAAACTATGAGCATGAAAAATGTGCAGTCCGGGACATCAACGCTCCTGGAAATGAAGGGCATAGAATATGATGTTCCGATGGACGACAATCAATTTACTGTCGCCGCAATAAGGCGTGGAATAAAGAAATGAAAAATCGGGTAATAAGTGCGTTATTCGCTATAGCCGCGTTTTTTATTCAGGGAACAATCCTTGCGCAAAAAGCTTTTGCGCAAGCTGATGGAAGCAGCCTCGAATTTTCAGGTGATGTATCTTCAATGATTAACGCGGCTGCACCGTGGACAAAATATTGCGGCGACATGTTCAATGCCAAGACAGCGCTTGAAGGAAAGATAGATGGCCGTCTTAATGATTCATCGCTGTTTGTCGATGCGGCCGTATGGTTTGATGCCGCAAAGGCGTTTGACGAATCAGGCGCGATTGAATATGCCTCCGGTAACGGAATGTTCGGCGTAAAATTAAAGGAAGCATGGCTTGACTGGAACGGCGGTTCGTTTGCATTCCGTATTGGCCGTCAGATAACTGCATGGGGTAAAGCGAACGGACTGCAGGTAACCGATGTCTTATGTCCGCAGGATAAGACGACTTTAGTTACAGGCGATTATACTGAAACAAGGCTTGGAATCAATGCAGTCCGCTTAACATATCTTGGACAGATGTTCGAGGCAAACGCATACTGGATTCCGGTTTTTACGCCGAACGCGCTACCGCTTGAAAAATCAAATCCGATTAAAAAGCTTCTTGTTCCAGATTCGATAACGATGGGCGGAAATACCGTAAGGGTAAATGATTTTTCAAGCGGAGATATTAAGATGCCCCGCCTCTCGCTGGAATCGGGTGAGTATGGTGCGCAGGCTGCGGCGTATCTTCCGTTTGCAGACATTTCGCTTTATTATTTTTACGGCTGGGACAGAAATCCGTTTGTAAGATACAGCCTGGACATGAAGTCAATGTCGATAAATCTTTCGGGCGAATACAAGCGGATGATGATGGCGGGGCTTGATGCTGCAATTCCGCTGGGCGCCTTTATGATCAGGACTGAAGCGGCTTTTTTTCCAAACAGATATTTTCAGAGTTCAGGAAAAAGTCAGTTCGCATATGATAGTGATTCTGCGTTGCAGAGAAATCAGCTTGTGGGGTTAATCGGATTGGACTGGATATCGGGAGACTGGGTTATCACGGCGCAATATTACAATGATACGGTTTTTGGTGATGCAGAAAATATTGACCGCGATAATTTTGACCACAAGGCAACGCTTACTGTAAAGAAAAGCTGCTTCAGTCAAACTCTTGAATTAAAGGCAACAGTGATTTTGGGTCTGGTGGAATTTGATACGGCATACGATATTTCTGTTTCATACAAGCTTACTGATGCAATTGAACTTGTTGCAGAGGCGGAGATGTTCTTTGAAGGGCAGAAAGAAAAATTCGGTTATGGAGTGTATAAAGATTACAGTTGTGCTATACTGAAAGCGATCTATAGATTTTAATTTCAGAAATCAAGGTGCGCAGATGAAAAAAGAAAAAACTTCAGCGGAACGTAACGAAACCCGGCAGAGGCTTATTGAAAGTGCAAAAAAAGAATTTTTTGAGAAAGGAGTTGAACAGGCTTCCCTGAGAACTATCTGTAAGAATGCAGGAGTTACAACCGGAGCGCTTTACTTTTTCTTTAAGGATAAGGAAGAGCTTTTGATGGAAACTGTCCGCGAACCGATTGAAAAAGTTTTTTCAATTATCAAAAGTCACTTTGATGATGAAGATAGCGCCGTTGCAAAATCTGAATACGAGACTTCTGAAGCAAATGAAAATGACATGGAAGCCTCAAAAAAAATATTCGATGTTATTTATGATAACTATGACTGCTTTGTGATGATGTTTAATAATATTTCAAAAGGCTCTCCGTTTGAAAAGTTTTATGATGGTTTTGTCGAGATGGCCCAGAAGCATTACCGTCTTTTTTCTGATGAAATGTCAAAAAAATTCGGAATCAAAAAAGTTGATGATTATATAATTCACTGGCAGTCACATTATCAGTTTGGTTCTTTTATGCAGCTTGTGCTTCACGTAAAAAATAAAAAAGAGGCAATGAGCTATCTTCCTGTTATCTTGAATTCTCTGGAGGCGTCGTTTTATTCTGTTTGCCTTGGAACTGAAGGAAATAAAAAGCTGTTTGATACTGCCTTGAAGATGATGAAAAAACAATAAGCCGAAAAAAAAACGGCGTCTGTTTTCAGATTGCATTTAAGCCTTCTGTTTACGGATGCCGTTTTTTTATACGAAAAATAATTTACATTTTATATCCAGGCTGGATGATTGTGTTTTTATCAGAAAGAACTTTGTCGTAAACTTTGTCTTTCCATTCATCCTGCGGAATATCTACGATGCTTACTGAAAAATGTTCTTTTCCACGTTCGAGTGTTTTGCTTGCAGTTTCAAGAATTGCATCAGCAAGCTTTTTCTTTGTCGCATCATCACGTCCCGGATACATCTGAATTGTAATGTGTGGCATTCTAAACTCCTATTGTTCTACATCGTAACAGTTGATGTGAAGGTCTTTCAAAAGCTGCTCGTCAACAGGGCTCGGGCATTCGTCCATCGGAGAAGCCGCGAGGTTGTTCTTCGGGAATGCGATAACTTCGTGAATTGACTCCTCATGACACATAAGCATTACGAGGCGGTCGAGTCCAGGGGCAATTCCTCCATGCGGCGGTGCTCCGAACTTGAATGCCTGAACGAGGAAGCCGAATGCTTTTTCCGCACGCTCGCGGCTGTAACCAACGATTTCAAAAATGCGTTCCTGCAATGCTGGATCGTTAATACGCATTGAGCCTGAAGCAAGCTCGTAACCGTTTAATACGAGGTCGTAAAGATCGCCCTTTACTGCGCCCGGATCCTGCTCCAGTGTATCCCAGTACTGCTTCTGTGGAAGGGTGAACATGTGGTGTTCTGTTTCCCAGTGATTTTCTTCTTCGTTCCATGCAAAATACGGGAAGTCAATAATCCATGCAAAATGGAATTCATCATTCGGGTTATAAAGATTGAGGTCTTTTCCAAGCTGCTTACGAACTGCGCCGAGAGCGGTACATGCAAGCTGCCAGTTTTCATCGCTTACAAAAAGAATAAGGTCGTTCTTTTCAGCTCCGAGTTTTCCGCAGATTTCAGCTTCTTTTCCGGCATAGAACTTTGAGATTCCGCCTTCAAAAGCGCCTTCCGCATTTACTTTCATCCATGCAAGACCCTTTGCCTTGTATGTTTTGGCAACCGCCTCAAGCTCTTCAATATTTTTGCGGCTGTATTTGTCAGCAACATTTTTTACAACTAAAGCTTTAAGTCCGCTTCTCTTATGGCGCTGAACATCGCGTCCTGCATTTGCAGCTCCTGCCTTGAATGCATTGAAATCAGCAAGGTCTGCCATAAATGCTGCATCCTGCATCTTCATGTCAAAGCGCAAATCCGGTTTGTCGCTTCCGTACCAGTCAAAGGCATCTTCCCATGCAATGCGGTCAAACTTTGCCGGCAAGTCATAATTCAACGTCTTCTTGAATATGTGCTGCATCATGCCTTCTGTCGTAGAAAGAACTTCTTCGCGGTTTGTGAATGACATTTCCATATCAATCTGAGTAAACTCAGGCTGGCGGTCACCGCGCGCATCTTCATCACGATAGCAGCGTGCAATCTGGAAATATTTGTCAAAGCCTGAAACCATCAGAAGCTGCTTGTAAAGCTGCGGACTCTGCGGAAGTGAATAGAATTTTCCGGGATGAACGCGTGATGGAACGAGATAGTCGCGCGCGCCTTCCGGAGTTGATTTAATGAATGTCGGGGTTTCGATTTCGAGGAAGCCCTTTGATGTAAGATACTCGCGTGTGGCAAATGCAACCTGAGAGCGTAAAATGATATTGTGCTGCATCGGTTCACGGCGCAGGTCAAGATAGCGGTATTTAAGGCGAAGGTCTTCGTTTGCTACAACGAGCGTGCCGTCCTTCTGGCGAACTTCTTCGATGGAGAAGGGGAGTTCCTGGCTTGTTGTAAAGATATGGATATCTGTGGCTTCCAGTTCGATTTCGCCTGTTGCCATGTCCTTGTTTACATCTTTATCGGCGCGCGCTGCTACGATGCCTTCAACTGCGATACAATATTCACTCTTAAGGCTTGCTGCAATTTTTTTAACATCATCGCTGGCTTTGTCACCAACCATAACCTGTGTAATTCCATAGCGGTCGCGAAGGCGAATGAACAAAAGGCCGCCTAAATCGCGTGTACGGCTTACCCAGCCGTTTAAAACAACTTTCTTACCAACATCACTTTTGCGAAGCTCTCCGCATGTGACTGTACGCTTAGTATTTTCCATATTTTTCCTCAATACGAATAAAAACGAATAAAAAAAGTGCCCGAAAAACGGACACTTAATATTAGCGTTATGGAGAACTTTTTACAATAATATGCGGTTTATTTTTTTGTAAAGCAGAGCTTGCATACCGGAAGTCCGTCCGCAATAGTTCCCTTGAGCTCAAATTTAAGGTTGGGGAACGCGCGCGCAAACTCGTGATCGCCGGCCATTGTGATGTCGCAGAGCTTTGCTATTTCTTCTTTTGAGCGGCCTTGCTTAACCCATTCCTGCACATAAGGGCAATAATGGAAATGAATCGTAAGCTTGTCGTCAGTCTTTTCTACGACTTCCATTTCGTAAATATCCTTGTTATGGTCAGTGCCGAATGAATTTGCAAACTCGGTAAAGCTGTCAGGGTCCTTCATTGCATTGCGCATTGCGATGGCGTTGTCACGGCCGTATTTTCCGATTGCGTCCCGGGCAAAGCTGTCGTCAAGGCCGCGTTTTTTTGCTTCGTCAATCATGTTGGCGATTGTTGCAGCCCGGCGCTGGCTTATTTCGCGCATGCCGTCTACTCCGTAATTTCTTAAAGTTGGTTTGTTGTTTTCAAAGCTCATTTTTTCCTCCTGTTGATTATCATGATTAAATATAGTATTCCACATCCTTAAGAAGCGTTCTTAAAAAGCGGATTGTCTTTTCGTTTTTTGGCGTTTCAAGAACTTCCTTTGAAGTTCCCTGCTCTACAATCACGCCGCCTTCCATATACACAACCTTATCCGCCACATCGCGCGCAAAAGCTATTTCGTGCGTAACCACAATCATCGTAATTCCGGTCTTTGCAATATCGCGCATCAGGGCAAGGATGCCGCTTACCAGTTCCGGGTCAAGCGCGGATGTCGGTTCGTCAAAAAGAATTACCTTTGGGTTAAGCGCAAGTGCACGGCAAATGCCGACACGCTGCTGCTGTCCTCCGCTCAATTCGGCTGGATAAGAATATGCCTTGTCGACGAGGTTCACCTTTTCAAGCAGCTGAAATGCCTTGTTCCGCGCTTCGTTCAAGGGAACTTTCTGCACTACGGTAAGACCGTCGGTTATGTTCTGCAAGACAGTCCTGTTCTTAAAAAGATTATAATTTTGAAAGACCATGCTTGTTTTTCTTCTTAATTCAAGGATGTCCTTCTTATTTTTTTGCGCGCTGTCTACTGAAAATCCATCGATAGTAATTGTTCCGCTGTCGGCCGGATTTAAAAAATTCAGCGTCCTCAAAAATGTTGTTTTTCCTGAACCTGATGGTCCTAAAATTACTACGACTTCTCCTTCGTTTACAGAAAGGTCGATTCCGTTCAGAATATCTTTTCCGTTAAGCTGTTTTTTTATTCCGTGTGTTTCAAGCATGTAACTCATTCTGACCTTCCTTTTATGCTACCTTTAATGCTTTGTTGTAGATATTGAATTTTTTATTTACGCCCTTGATGATTTTTTCTGCGCAAATACATACAACCCAATAAATTGCAGCGGCTACGATATATCCTTCAAGAATTGCGTAGTTGTCAGCGGTTGATGCTTTTGCAACTGAAAGAATTTCAAATACATTTACTACTGATGCAAGGCTTGTAGCTTTTAAAAGCCACATAAAATAATTTCCTAAATTCGGAAGTGAAATTATAAATGCCTGCGGAATTACGATTTGCATCATTGCCTGTGACGTTTTCATTCCTACAGAATAGGCTGCTTCAAGCTGACCTTTGTCGACAGCAAGAT
>CACYCX010000003.1 GCA_902772975.1 uncultured Spirochaetaceae bacterium | reverse complement strand
TAGTCCGTCAAAAACCGAACAGAATGTACAAAATCAGGCGGCGTTTGAAGCCCCGCAGTTTAATGCGCCCGGCCTCTTTAGTGATGAGGAAATTATCCTGGATGAAATCCTTTCCTGCGATTTGGATAATATTACTCCGATGGCGGCGCTTCAGACTATTTCACGGTGGAAAAAGACATTAAGCGGCCGCTGATAGACATAACAGTAACTTTTTTAAAAAAATAATAATTTTTTTTTACGTTTTATCATGTTTTTCGCCCTTGTAAGCCTATGATATATGTGTGAGCACAAGGGACAACGAACAGTACAAAGTCAATCACCTCCAACAATTGGTTTCTGCAGCGGCCGGCGGATTTGAATGCCTCTGCTGTGGAAAATGGACTTCCTATTCACCTCTTTGCAAAACATGTCTAAACAATTTCTTTAACTTTGTACCGTTTGCTCCAGATAAAAGGTGCAGAATCTGCGGAAGAATACTTCTTTCGGAAAAAGACATTTGCCTTGAATGTCGAAATGACGGAATTCTTTCTGCTCTGGATGGAGTTTTTCCCGTCCATATGTACCGGTTATGGAAAAAGGACCTTGTATTCGCCTGGAAAACAGAAGACGAACGGAGCCTTTCTGCTCTGTTCGCTTCTGTTCTCTATAAAGCCGCCGTTTCTGCTCATCTTGAAAGCTTTGCGTTTGTACCGGTTCCGCCCCGACCCGGAAAAATAAAGGAAAAGGGCTGGGACCAGATTGAGGAGGTTTCTTCGATACTGGAACGCAGGTATAAAATCAGGATTCTGCGCGTGCTTAAAAGAATAAGCCTGAATGAGCAGAAACGGCTTACCCGAAGCGAGCGGCTTGGAGGAAGCGGCGCGCAATATGTACTCAAAGAAGAAAAGAATATTAAAAAAGTTCTTAAAAAGTACAAATTGCCTGATTTTCCTGAAAGCGCCGTTATTCTTGATGATGTAGTTACGACGGGTTCTACGTTAAAAAAATGCGCTGATTTAATCAGGACGCTTGGGGCAAAGAAAGTTTATGCGCTTTCACTTTTTCGCGTAGACTAGTTTATTGTTGCAAAATTACTGAAAGGAGGTTATTATTATAGGATATAGGGACATGACTGCTTCTTTTGTTCGGCATGTATCCAAAAAATTGGAGGATTTATGGCAGGCGAGAATTTACAGTATCAGCTCGTTACCTTTCAGCTTGGTGAAGAGTTATATGGCGTTAATATTATGGACGTCAAGGAAATAGTAAAGATTCAGGATGTTCGCCCCATTCCAAATGCACCTTATTATGTAGAGGGCATTTTTAACCTTCGAAAAGAGATTATACCTATTATAAATCTTCATAAGCGCTTCAGACTTAAAAAAATAATTACACGGGAAGAGGAAGAGCTTGAAGGCGGATTTGTAATTCTCAATATCGATGGAAACAGAATGGGAATTATTATTGACCGGATAGCCCGCGTAGTTACTGTAAATGCTGCTGATGTAAAGGCGCCGCCTCAGATGTTAAGCGGAATCGGAACAGAGTATATTCAGGGGGTTATCAGACAGGATAACCAGTACCTGATTATGCTGGATATCCGCCGTCTGTTTAACGCTAAAGAACTCCAGAAAATTATTGAGATGAAATAAGTCATCCCAAAATCTTTTTTACTGGTAAATAAAAAAATGATTCAAACATTCAGTTCGACTATCCGCCGCAAGGAGATGGACGCTGTCCTCACATGCATGGTGGATGAGAAAATCGGGCCGGGGGAAATAAACGCCCGCCTTATTCAGACCGTAAAGGAATTTTTCTCGTGCGCTGGAGCCGTTGCTCTCAGAAGTCCGGCAATTGCCGTAAAATATGCGCTTAAGGCAATGAACCTTGAGCCGGGAACAACTGTTATGGTAAGCGCGCTTTCTCCTTCATGGCTTACTTTTGCAATAGAAGAAAACGGCTATTCAGTGCTTGTCCTTGATGTAGACGAAGCAACGGCGCAGGTTACGGCGGATATTGTTGCTGACGGTATCCAGAAGGGCGGACGGCTGCTTATATTATCAGAGTCGCTTGGTATTATGCCTGAGGCAGAAAAAATCGTAGCGCTTGGTATTCCCGTAATCGAAGATGTTTCGCAGAGCGCCGGAGCTTTTGTTGAAAATACAGAGGCAGAAGGAAGCGAGCAGGGCGCTCAGAATGCAAATAATTCGGAAGAAAAAAAAGAAGATAAGACTGACGGAAAGAAAGCCGGAAGCTTCGGCGTGTTTACAATATGCGGCCTTGAAGAGCATGATGTGATTACAGCCGGCGGAGGCGCGCTTTTGATGGCGGC
Source organism: uncultured Spirochaetaceae bacterium (assembly GCA_902772975.1). Taxonomy (GTDB): domain Bacteria; phylum Spirochaetota; class Spirochaetia; order Treponematales; family Treponemataceae; genus Treponema_D. The sequence goes on along the minus strand of CACYCX010000003.1, from coordinate 5,065 downwards.
AAGCCGCCGTGACTGGCCTGTATTAAAGACAATAGTAGATGCAATTCCGTCTGTGGAAATGCTTCCTGATATCAATGCGGCGCTTGCTCTTGTTCAGTTAAAGGAATACGGAAGAAACGAGCAGACTCGCAAGGAATTTTTGACGCTGTTTACCCGCGCCGTAATGGCAGGAAAAAACAAGACTTTTGTCCGCGAGGCAGATGACGGTTCAACCGCATGGTCATTCCCGCTCATCCTTAACAGCGGCTTCCGTGATGTAAAGCAGTATACTCAGAAAAAGGAAATAGAAATTCAGCTTGCTTTTGAAAATTCAATAATTTCTGTCCGTCAGGATACACTTTTTGAAAGCTGTAAGACTGCAAAGGCATTGTACCTTCGTACGGCTCTTTTCCCGTTGTACCCGAGGCTTCATAGAAGTCAGGTCGAAAAGATTACGAAGGTTTTAGGCACTCTTCCGTAATGGGGTCTGCACATGAAAAAATGTCTTATAGTCATCAACACATATAAAGCAGAATCCGGCCGCCTTGGTCAGGATGTTGCCTGTTTTTTAGAGGAAAGGGGAATTGAATGTTCCTTTCTGGAATTCAACGGATTTTCAGAAGAATATCCTTTTGACGGCTATGACTTTGTTGTGACTTTAGGCGGAGACGGAACTGTTCTTTATGCATGCCGTGGCTGTGCATCGCGTTCGATTCCTGTGTTCCCGATTAATCTTGGTGAATTCGGTTTTATTGCAGGAGTGAACCGCAATGCATGGATGAACGAAATGATTGATTTCCTTGAAAAGGACTGTGAGTACGGAAGGCGCCTTATGATGGAGGCTTGCGTTTTCAGGAATGGAAATAAAATCAATTCGTTTGTTGCACTCAATGATGTTGTGGTCAGTGCAAAGACAGCCGTTACTTCGATTGCGCTTGACTTGATGCTAAAGGGTGCGCCGCTCGGTCAGTTCAGGGCTGACGGCATTATTATTGCGACTTCAACCGGTTCTACTGCTTACAGCGCGTCGGCCGGAGGCCCGATTATTGATCCTGATTTAGATGCAATCGTGCTTACTCCGCTTAATTCTTTTTCGCTTTCTGTACGGCCGCTTGTTTTTAGCGGCGAATCGGAGCTATGCGTTAAGGTTATGCATTCACGCGCTCAGGCTGTCATTACCTGTGATGGTCAGAAGCCTGTTGATTTAGAGGAAGGGGATGAGATAAAAATTACGAAAGCCCCGTATAAAGCGATTCTTGCCGGAAGCAGCGTAGTTAAATTTTTTAATGCGCTTAGATTCAAATTGAACTGGTCTGGAGAACCACATGCTTGAAGACTTAACGATTAAAAATTTTGCACTTATCGATTCTGCCTTTATTGAATTTGAAAAGGGCTTTACCGTCCTTTCAGGTGAAACAGGTGCAGGAAAATCAATCCTCATAGGTGCGCTGTCTTTTTTGCTTGGCGGAAAAGCTTCCATGGAACAAATACGCGGCGGCGCTTCGGAAGCAAGCGTTTCTGGAACCTTTTATCTTCCCAATCTGAGCGAAAAGGCTAATACAGAGATCTCGGAAAATGAAGAGCCTCTTTCTGCGGGGCAGTGGCTTTTTCAGCACGGAATTGAAGCAGAGGACGGCCGCATAATCTTGCGCCGCGTAATACGCGATAACGGAAAGACAAGCGCATGGATTGGAAGCGCGAGCGTTACAAGAAGTGACCTCGCTTCGTTTTCACAGTTTCTTGTGGATATTCACGGACAGCATGAGCATCAGTCTTTAATGCGCGTACCGGAACACAGAAAATTCCTTGATGCATATGCAGGCGTTACGGATGAAGTCGCTGCATTTACAAAACTCTACAGCGCACTTGTCGAAAAGCGTAAAATTCTTGACGGCATGAATACAAGCGATGCCGAAAAAAACAGGCGTATCGAATATTTATCGTTTGCAATCGAAGAAATCGAAAATGCCCAGCTGAAGGAAAATGAAGACGAGGAGCTTTCCGCAGAAGAAACAAAGCTTTCTTCATTTGAAAAATTATATTCGGAAGTAGACGCACTTAATTCAATCCTTTCTGGCGATGAAGCTTCTTCAATACTTCCGCTTGTAAAAAAAGTACGGAGCCACAGCCAGCGCGCCGTTACGATGGACAAAAATCTTGAGAGCCTTGACGGCCGCATCGAAAACCTTTTTTACGAAATCTCTGATTTGAGCGAGGAATTCCATTCTTACGGCTCTTCGCTTGTATTTGATTCAGGGCGGCTTGAAGAAGTTCAGAACAGATTACAGGTAATTTATAAACTTAAGAAAAAATATGCTTCGGGGACAGACGCACCGCTTTCGGAAGTAATTTCCTATATGAACGATGCAAAAAAAGAGCTTGAAGTGCTTTCGACTTCGGAAGAAAATAAAGCCGCCCTTATTGCAGAAATCAGCGGCCTTGAGAAAAAAGTCTACACCGGCGCGAAGTCAATTTCGATAAAGCGCAAGGCTTCCGGCGATAAAATGGCGGTCGAGGTTGAAAACATCCTTTCCAATCTTGGAATGAAGGGCACAAAGTTTGCCGTAAGCCTTACGGAAAAAGCCGGAAATAATGTCGAGCAGAAGTGCGGCCCGTATGGCATGGATGACATCGAGTTCCTTATCAGTGCAAACCCGGGCTCTCCGCTTCTGCCGCTTGCAAAAATTGCATCAGGCGGTGAGCTTTCGAGGGTGATGCTTGCGCTTAAGACGATTTTTGCCGGAAGCGATACAGTCGGAACCCTTATTTTTGACGAAATTGATACCGGAATCGGCGGCGAGGTTGCAGTTGCTGTCGGTAACCACATGAAAAATCTTGCCGCAGGACGGCAAATTTTATGCATTACGCATCTAGCGAGCATTGCAGTTTATGCCGATAATCAGATAAAGATTCAGAAGAATATTGCCGATGGTGTTATGAGGACTGGTGCGGCCGCCGTTAAGGGTGAGGAACGCGTTGCAGAAATTGCAAGAATGCTTTCCGGAGATCCGTTAAGCGGTGAATCACTGGAGCATGCACGGTCAATGCTAAAAAAGTTCAGCGGCGCGTGAATTCTGTCTGCGTGAATTCTGTCTGATGGAGGAACATTGTGGCGAAGGTTTCAGTAGAAAACAGAGAGTTTTTTAAGAAAGCAGCAAAGGAATACGAAGATGTAATCAATGCTTCCTTCGAGAAAGAAAAAAGCATGCTCAATACAATCAAATCCGAGGATACCGGAGTTGAATACAAGAAAATTTCACTTTGCGAGGAAATGATTTTTATTGCGACGCTTTATAACGCAATTAACTCATCTTCAATTAAAATCCTTGATGTAAAGAACAACGATGCGCTCAACGAAGCCCGAAAGGTGCTTTATAAGGCAATCATTTATCTTGAAGAAATCGTTACAAATGTAATCAATATTGCGCCCGCCGAGCTTGCTGACAACATGGAAGCGATAAAGAGCTTTCCTGTAGACAAGCGTTATTATCTTGTAAGGAAGCTCGGTCTTGCAATCCAGATGATTATTGATGCATTCGGCGATAACAGTAAGTGGAAATGGTCTTTTGTTGAGCTTGAAGGGCGCTTTGCTGTTGTTGCAAAAAATCTGCTTGATATAAAGAATGCCGTTAAAGACTATTATGACCCGAATTCTGCTGATTACGAGACTGTAATCCTTTATGTGCGCCTTATAAAGCAGCTTCTTGAAAAATCTGCCAATTCTTACCGCGATAAATATGAGCTTTCTTCACGCCGTATTGACGACATGCAGGCCGGAATCAACTTCCTTCTGGCATTGCGCCGCGTTTCAGTTGCGCTTGGAAACAGCGATGAGGCCGAGGAACTGAAGAAAAAGGCGATTACATGGAAGGATAAGATGGAAGCTGACCAGAAATCCGGAAAATCAAATTAAATCAGTAAAAATCACCTGAAATTCCTCAAAAAATAAAATAATCCAAAAGAGATTGAGAATTTTGGCTCCATGAGATATAATGATACATTATCTTTTCTTGGAGGACAAAATGAAAAAGATAGTTTTAATTGCTGCAGTTGCAATCGTAGCTTCTGCTTCTGTATTCGCCTGGGGCCCGAAAGCTAAAAAGGCAAAGGATACTCGTCCGACAGTTCGCCTTGTTACAGATGCAACAGGTATTGACGATAAGTCATTCAATGCTGCCGCATGGCGCGGAATTCTTGACTACTATGGAGATACATGGACAAATCAGAAAAACCGCGGATCTCTTTACGATGTAGTTACCTGCCAGACACAGGATCAGTACATTCCTACACTTAAGCAGGTTGCTGATGAATCATACGACCTTATTATCTGCACAGGCTTTACTTTTGCTGATGCTCTTTCTGAGGTTGCTCAGGATTATCCTGACCAGAAGTTCGTTATTGTTGATGTTGACTGGCTCAGCAATGATAACATCGCACAGTTCTCTTTCCACGAGGAAGAGGGTTCTTATCTTGTAGGACTTGCTGCTGCTCTTCAGGCAAAGGCTGAAAAGATTGAAAAGCCGAAGTTCGGTTTTATCGGTGGTGTTCCAGGTTCTACAATTACAAAGTTTGAGATGGGATACATTCAGGGTGTAAAGGCTGTTTTCCCTGATGCAGAAATCTTTGATTATTATGCAAACGACTGGGGAAAGCCGGAGCTCGCAAAGACACAGGCAAAGAACTGGTTCGACAAGGGCGTTTATGCAATTTTCAGTGCTGCTGGTGGAACTGGAAACGGAACTATCGCACAGGCAAAGGAAATGCAGATGGCTGGAAAGAAGGTTTGGGCAATCGGTGTTGACTCTGACCAGTATGAGGACGGAATCTATGCTGAAAAGAAATCAGCAGTCCTTACTTCAATGATCAAAAGAGTTGAATCTGCCGTAAAGATTGCACTTACTTCAGTTGCTGACAAGTCATTCACAGGTGCCGTAACAAGCCTTTCACTTAAGGAAGAAGGTGTCGGCTATGCTGCTACAAATGCTGAGCTTAAGCCGTCAGTTGTAAGGGACCTCGAAAAGGCAAAGGCAAACATTATTGCCGGAAAGACAAAAATCATTCCTACATATAAGGCTGCTCTTGCTGC
>CACYCX010000002.1 GCA_902772975.1 uncultured Spirochaetaceae bacterium | reverse complement strand
GTTAATGAGGCGAACAACAGCGAGCCGCTTGATCCGCCTGTCCAGATTGAAAGCGACGAGCAGAGTTACGGTGCATTGCCGATAGACGCAAATGATCCTTTCGGAAATCTTTATGAGCAGAATCTCGATTCAGAAGCTTCAACTGAAACTTTTGATGATACCTCATTTATTGAAAATCCGCCGGTTGAAAGCGAACTGTTTGCAGATGCAGAAAATCTTTTTGATGAAAATGCACCTGTTGAGGAAGATTACAGCGGAAATCCGGAACTGGGATTATTCAAAAAATTGCGTTCACTTTGTGAATTCTTACCGGAAGCAAAGCGCAATCAGTTTTTAAAGAGCCGTGCAAGAATCAGTCTTGATTATATCATTGCCCGTCTTGAAAATAAGCCCGGACTTCTTGAAACAGCCTCTCCGCTTTCAGATCAGAATTTTGATGCCGTAACTGTCTGCGGTACGGAGCCTTCTGTTCAGGAAATAAAAGCTATTCTTTCAGAAATGAAGGAACTTGCAAACGGACTTTCTGACAAGGCACTTTCAACTGCCCTTTGCAATGCGGCTGATGATGTCGAAAAAAAACTTTAACAACAAAAGATAATCACCGTATAATTATATCAGGGGGTAAAAGAAAAGATAAGTAAAACTGATTTACCAGGTAATTTGGCACATAGAGAATACTGCGAAAAAAGCAAAAACCCTGCCGTATGGGGCAGGGTTCGTGCGATAAAGTATAGGAAGATTTTTCATAGGGTTAGAAGTTCTTTCTGAACCAGTCAAGAACAGCTTTGCCTTTAGCTTTAACCAAAACGGCTGCTGCAAACAATACAGGCTTACCTGCTGCGACCCCCATTCCGCCTGCGGCGCAGGTTATACCATTTTCGATAACCTCATAAAGGTTTTCTTTATTAACTTCTGCAGGATCTCTGCCTTGAATCATTCCTTCAATCCCTCTTGAGAGATTTGTAAACAAAAAACCACCAGGAGTACCACCGACTGTTGCCTTTACAATGTCAGTTACAGAGTGAATGTGAATATCAAGTATGTCCAGGTCAAAACCCCATCCGCCGGAAACATTATCAAGTTCTCCAAGTGAAAGTTCCTTTGCTACAGCCATGTTTGTGTTGCGTAAGTTCTTCATAGTCAGCCTCCTTATAAACTCCGAGTTGCTTGAAACGTAGTCGCGAATATCGGCGATGTTTCCCGTATTGTGCTTACATTTATTTATACGAAGGCACATGAAAAAAGGCTAAAAAACGGGAAGAAAAATATCTCGGATTCGTGTTGAAGATACGAAAAAACTTATTTTTTTCTAAAGCTGTTATTTCGGAAGGTGATACACCAAAATTATTAATATGGTTATAATATAATGATAAGTAAGGTGATTTAGATCCTTAACTTGCCACCTTAAAACAAAGTGCTAAAATAGGAGGAAAGAAGATGTTTAGAGTTGCAGAGTACTTTACCATTTATAATGGTAACAAGTTAGGAAGTCCTATTAAAGGACTTACAGTTGGCGAAGCAAAGAAACACGCAATAATGGTAGTAAAGCGTGGATGTTCTTTTGTCAAAGACTATGAAAGCCGTGAGAACTATGAAAAGAACTTTACTGTATTGAATGACGATATGGTAAACATTCTTACACAGTTTGGGGTGTCAGACATTTCTGCCTATGAAAACAAAATTAAAGTAGTCCTTTTAGACGAAGTAAAGGACAGCGCAAAGAGCCTGTGACTTACTAATACGACCTTCCGGTTTCGGAAAGTGATACGCCGATATGGAACTTTACAGTGTAAATTCATAAGGGGTATAATATACAAAACAAGAGAAAACAGATGGAAAAACTTTTTACAATTCTTTTTGTAGTCGTTATTGCTGACATCATTATTTTTACATCTTGTATCAGACAATGTAATTCCATAAAAAATGAGAGCGTAAACAGTTATAACACAGAACTTGAAAATAACTACAAGAATTCAAAAGAAATAGAATGTAAAATTGATAATGTGCCTTGTGTCTTCAAGTATAACGACGGACTTAGAAAACGTGGAAAAGAACTCGAAAAACTTTTTGAGAAAACCAGATTTCCCATTACAAAAGAAATCAGATACGCAGACCTGCATAATGCTGAAAAATACAACAATGTAACGGCAACCTGTTGTAGTTCAGATAAAGAAAATTGCATTTGGATTCTTCATAACCCGAAATATGAGATACCGGATAATTTGATTATTCATGAGCTTTGCCATGCAACTTTAACTTGTGCAGGCATAAAGTCTGATGCTCATACTGGTGAAGAATGGAATTATCTTTGTGACTACTTTGAATCTATAGGCTACAACGCACTTCGTGACGGTTATTCTTATGGCATAAAGGCTGTTTATTAATATTCATGTAATGCAAAGAATTTTATTTCAGATTCAAAACCATGCCTTCTTTGTTCTGGGTAAAGCCGAGCCAGGTGTAGAGGAAGCGGCCGACTGATGTTGCATCTAGCGAGATTTCAGTGCAGCCTTTTTCTCTGGCTTCTTCAATTAAAAGCTCAACCATTTTCTTTCCGATTCCCTGACGGCGGTATGAGTTGTTTGTGTAAACATTCATAAGGTGAGCGCGCTTTCCTGTCGGATGATCGAATGTCGGCATGATTTTTATGTAACTGATTGAAGCACATCCAATGGCGTTTCCATTATCGAGTGCAAGAACAGTCGTCTGCTCTCCGTTCAAAAAATAATCACGCGAGTAGTCTTTAAACGTTGAATCAAATTCAAAATTATCCGGCAAATCATTTACGATGCGGAGCATTTCAAGCCTGATGGACATCAGCTTTTCAATTTCTTCAGTTGTTGCTTTGTGAAATTCAATCATACGCTTATATTATTCAAATCAGGAAAAAAGTAAAAGACAGTTTCAGACAAGATGCAGAATCAGGCAGATGAAATACATTATTTTTTTATGATGCAAAACATGCATTTCATCGGCGAAAAAATGCATCTTATCGGAAAATTTGGAATTTCAGAATTTTTTTCTTTATAATTAATGGTATGAAAAAGATTATTTTTTACATTTTTTCAGTAATTATTGCGGTTTTCGCTCTGGCACTTACGGCATTTCCGATTGTGTTCCACGATGAAATCAATTCACTGAATTCTCTGGTACAGAAACAGCCCGGAGTTTATACGATGAAGTATGATGGTGATTACGGACTGGATGCTTTCCTTATGACTGGCGCAAAAAGTGATGTGGAGCTTGAATCTTTTGTAACAAAAAAACTTTTGAAGGGACTTCCGTTAAAGCTGAATATGACGGAAGCCGGCTGTACTGCGTTTGTAAGCAGGAATGAAAAAGGCGAAATTCTTTTTGCCCGCAACTTTGATTTTGAATACGCCCCTTTCCTTCAGGTTTTTACAAAACCAAAAAGCGGCTATGCGTCGGTAAGTACTGTAAATCTTTCTTTTATTGGATACGATAAAACTAACCTTCCGACCTCTGGAATTTCTGCAAATAATTTTCTTACGCTGGCTTCTCCGTTTCTGCCGTTTGACGGAATGAACGAAAAAGGCTTGTGCATTGCGCTGCTTTCAGTTCCTAAGTCAGAGCCGCCGTTTGATTCTGATAAGGTTACGCTTAACACGACTACGGCAATCAGGCTTGTTCTTGATAAGGCGGCGACTGTTGAGCAGGCGGTTTCGCTTTTGAGTGATTTCAATATTTATTTTTCAGGCGGAATTAACTGCCACTATTTAATTTCGGATGCAAGCGGGAAATCTGTAATCGTAGAATATTTTGATGGCGAGCTTCAGATTGTAAAATGCGACAAGGATTACCAGATAGCGTCTAACTTTATTGCATGCAACGGCTTGAATATCGGCGAAGGTTTTACTGAATTTGAAAGGTACAATGCGGTAGAAAATTTCCTGAAGGAAAAAAATAATGTTGTAAGCGTAAAGGACTGCGAAAATCTTCTGAATGCAATCGGTATTGTAGAAGACGGAACTGATAAACTTCAGTGGTCAGTCGTTTATAATTCTACAAGACTGAACGGAAAAATCTGGACGCACCGTAATTCAGAATATGCATGGAACTTTACGCTTGATTAAAATTACGCGTTCATCAATTCGCCATCAATTTGTCATCAATTTGCTATCAATTCGCTTACGCTGATGTTAGGATTTCTGTACCGTACAGAACTTTTTTCTTCTGCGTGGTGAATTGCGTTGGCCGTGCAGTTCTGAATGCAGGCGCCGCAGCTGACGCAGTTTTTGCCGAACACAGGCTTACCGTTTTCAAGCAAGATGTTTTTCATCGGACAAAGCTTTACGCATGTTCCGCATCCGGCACAGTTTTGGCTTATCGTAATCTTTTCCGTAATTCCCGTTCCAGTCGGAAATTCATAATTTGAAAGGTGATGTTTTGTAAGCGTTCTTTTCAGGAAAGAATCTGCTCGGACGAAAATTTTCTTTTGCTGAATGTCGCTTAAAATTGCGGCGATTGCTTTCTGCTGTTTAGGGCTGTCACCCTTTTGATTTTTCATGTCTGAAAAGGTGATGCAGTTTTCAGCCATCTTGAGGCGGTTGATGTAATCAAAATGCCGTCCGTTTTTTGTTGCCGTTTCTTTTAGCTGACCGCATACGGCGCCCGGAAAAAATCCGTAAGTCGCTATTGCAAAAAAGTAAGTGCACTCGACCGTAAGCTTTTTTATAAAGTCGTGAATGAATGGCGGAATGCAAAGTCCGTAAACCGGAAAAATAATTCCCACTTCCGAATCAGAAATTTTAAAGTCGCCTTCCGTGTTTATTTTTTCGATGCACTTTGGAATTGAAAGCAGGGAGCCGCCTGTCCGTTTTGCAACATAAAGACTGTTTCCTGTTGAGCTGAAATAAAATACTGTCATATAAACCTCCGTTATATTTACGCTTATTCGCTTTTAATTTGTTCAAGCCAGTTAAGAATTGTTTTTACCGCAAGCTCTGTATTGTCCACATTGCAGTGAAGTCCTGCGTTTTCCTTTTCGCTGAAAATTCTTGCAGTAACAGAATGTGCTGAAGTCAGTCGGTTTAATTCTTCCCCTGTAAAGCGGCATGGAACAACATGGTCTTCGCGTGCTCCCAAAAGAAGGACATCCTGCGTAATGTTTTCAATTACATCATTAATCTGAAAGTCAGCGGATTTTTTAAGGTAATCAAATGGAGTAGCCGCATCGTACGCATACATTCCGTGCTTGATTCCCCATTCAAGAAAATAATCTCCGCCTGCAATCTTTTTTGCGATAATCTTGTTGTAGAGTTTGCAAAGATTGTGACGGAGACAAAATTTCATAAAAGCCTGAACCTTAGGGGGGCGGCAGTAAATCATTACGTCCTGAAGGTTTGTAAACGAAGTCCATGCAACTACATGACTGATCCGTTTTTCAAATGCAGCTGCCCTTTGCGCAAGTAAGCCGCCGAGTGACATTCCGATAATCGTAACGCCATCAAGGTTGAAATGGTCAAGAATTGCCTTTACCGGTTTTTCCCATTGTGAAATAAATTTTACGCCCTGCTTCCTAAGGACGCCGCCCTGACCCGGTCCTTCAAAAATATATGTGTCATAACCGGCTGCGGAAAAAATATTCAGCAGGCTCCAGAATTCCTCAAGGTATGAATCATTCCCGCCATGAAGCAATATAGTGCCGCGCGCCTTTCCTGATTTTTTTGCCTTCTTAAAAAGGACGGGCAGCTGATACTTCCCAAACCGGACGCTGTCCCTTACGACCTCACCGCGCCTAATCGCATTATCTTTACTTTTGTAAAAAAGTTCAGTGGCAAGACTATAATATTTTAATTTATCATCATCGCCGTCAAACATAAAGAATTCGCCCAGCCGGTAATAGGACGCGGCGCGCTCAAGTTCGCCGTCTGATAAAGCCTTGTCGCCGAGCAATATAAATTCTTTTTTCCAGTCAGCGCAGTTGTGTATGCGCGCCGCTGCATTCCTTAAATCATTTTCGTCTGCACCCGAAAGATAAACGGCGCGGTTCATCTGGTAATTGAAATTTGTATCTGGATGAAAATTAATCATATTCCGAAACCTCTCTTGCACTTTGTATACTTAGATAATACAGGTAAGCGGAATATAAAACTTTTAAATAAACGCTATTTTTTATTTTGCGGAACTAAGCCGGAAATGCCTTCGATTTTTCCAAGTGAGATGCCGAACATTTTTGTGCACGAAGCCGCGCAGTGGGAAGGGGAGTCGAATCCTGCGAGCATGCAGCTATCGGTTATGTTCATTCCGTTTAAAATATATCTGTAAGTTTTGCGGAGCTTTTCAAACGCAAACCAGCTTGCAAGACTCATTCC
>CACYCX010000001.1 GCA_902772975.1 uncultured Spirochaetaceae bacterium | reverse complement strand
TTGTGTTTCCCGGAAGGAAAAAGTTATGTACATATTCAGTTGTTGAAAATGGCTTTTCACCGCAATTTTCGATTGAGTACGAAATAGTAAAGCTTTGTTCCTCTAACAGAATGTTTTTTGTGTATCTGTATGAATAGCCGTTACGGAGCCCGCTCGTACAGAAAAACGATGCGCTAGAAGTATTTTTTTCATGCATGAATTCAAGGCGTTCAAGCTCATATTGCGTATAGAAAAAATACGGCTTTGAATCCTTTTTGAGCCAGCCGGTTCCGATTTTAGGAAACCATTCTCCCTCAGGAATTTCATCATAGCCGATGCAGTTTTTAATGCCGAATTCATTGTGGAGTCCGCGGCCATATATTTTTGGATTTCTGTGAAACGGAAGCTTTTCCTGCGAAAGAAGCGGAATTGAGTTGAATTTTATCTGCGTGATTGTTCCGTTCCAGTCAAAACGGCTGCCCTGATATTTTTCTCCGGCAGTCTCAATTTTGAGTTCAAGACTATTATTCTTTAAAATGATTGCCATAAAACCGATTATATAAAAGATTGAATTTTTAGTATATAGCATTTATAATAGAATAATATGGCCGCTTTGAAGGACACATTCGAAAAATTAGTTTCTCAGCTTTCAGAAGCAGAACGTCTTGAGATGCTTGAAAAAATGCGTCCCCTCGAAGGCGATCCGGAAAACAGGGTGCTCGAAACGGCTGTAAATCCTGATATGGGAGATGATATCATTGTCCTTGAGGAAGAGCTTAAGGGCGAGCCGCTTTTGTACAGGATTTTTCTGTGGCTTCGTGCAATGTTTACAGGCGAAACGCAGGAACAGCTTTTTAATGACGATAAAGTAAACAGCCTTGCAAAAAAGATAAACAGAATTTATCCCGGACTTGTTGACGCAAAAAACAAGCTCCTCCTTAATGTATTTTACGAAAAGCTACTTGAACTTTCCAAGGCAGCTGAATTTTTCAAGCCGTACATTGATTCGCTATACGAAGACATCGGTTCATTCTATGTTTTTTTGGGTTCATTTATCGTGCCCGAAGTTACCCAGCAGATGAACGAAGAAGTTGATCCGAGCACGCTTCCTCTTTCAAAGGAAGTAACCGGTGAATTAAGAAGCTCCCTGGTGCGCAAGATGGAGGCAATCCTCAAAGGAATTCCGTCAGAAAAAAGGGCGTACCTTTATGCGTGTGCCCGCGGAATTGAATGGTTCAGGCAGTTTTCACACCTTCCGTTTGCGCGGATTTTGAATGCGTTCAGTACTGGAATCGAAGGTGTATGCGTTGCGCGTTTTGAATCAATTTCAACTGAAATGAATACATTTTCGCGCGTTTTGTGTAACGGACAGACATTGCCGGAAGAAGGCTTTGAATCAATTTATCTTTCAACTTCAAAAAAAATAATTCCTGCTGACAGCGAGGCAAAGGACGATGACGGCCGCATCCGGGAATTTATGGATAAGGCAAATGCATTTATGTCGGTCATTCATATGTTCATCAATACAGTTCCGTTAAAGTACCTGAACAAGGTTGTCTTCAATAATATTTCATGGCAGCCTGCCGAGCTTACCGGAGCGGAGGATTGGTTTGTAAAATACCGCGAAAACTGGAAAAAGCTTTTTGATTCCAAATGGAACATGTGGCTTCGCGAAAAGAAAAAGAATCTCCTTCATACGCAGCTTTCAGCTAATTTTGGAATCGGAAGTTTTCCGCAGCTTCCTGACCGCCCGTGGGCAAAAATGTGGAACGGTGCTGTTGTGTTCCATTTTGAGCTTACAAGCGGATTTTTGTGCTGGTTCTTCCAGAATAAATTCAACGAGGTCATGTCGCCTTTAAAAACACTTTTGCTTGAAGGCGTATTCATTAATAAGGAAAACCGCGCGGAATTTGCAAATGCAGTAAATGATATCGTTCAAACTTCAAATGTAATGTCAACCTTTGTTGAAGACATGGCGCCTACCGGTCAGAACGGAATCGTATTTGATACGCTTGAAGCACAGCATTTGCGTTCGCTTCAGGCACAGCAGAAGGTTGACCAGATTATGCTTAATGCAGAAAACATCGCGCAGGGCGTCCGCAATTCATTTTGTACGCAATCGCGCCTTTTTATAAATCTTCTGGGCGGCATTATCGGAGAAAAAAAAGATACGCGCTATGACGGCGTTTCAAATATTATGAGCATAAAGGGAAACCAGAATGCCAAATTCCGCGAGGAGCTTAAAAAATCTGCCGAGATGTTTACGGCGGCGCTTGATATCCTTAAGGAGCTTGAGACAATCGATCTTCCCGGCGGAATGTCTACGATATGATTAACCGCATTGACGCATTAAAATATTCTTCTGACTATCAGGGGCTTTACTGCCTTATTCCGTTTTACAAAAATTCTTCTGCATTAAAGAACGCGCCAAGATGGGGCATGTCCTTAAAGCGCGCAGGTTCAATGCGGTTTAGATGGAACGAAACAAATAAAGCGCGCGATGCTTTTCTTACAAAAATTGCCGCGTCTAAGGAAATTGCCGCTGTCGAGCTGATTCATTCAAAAAAAGTAATCGACATCAAAGCCGCCTCTGATACTCAAGGAGTTCAGTGCGACGGAATAATCACGACAAATAAAAGCATAATTCCCGTAGTAACTGTTGCAGACTGCATGCCGCTTTTTTTATACGACAGCGTCTCCGGAGCATTCGGCGTTGTGCACAGCGGCTGGAAAGGCACGGGGATTGTAGGAGAGGCTATTTTAGCGGCACAAAAAAATTATGGTGCAAGGCCTCAAGATTTTTGCGTTGCAATAGGGCCGCATATCAGGGAATGCTGCTATGTTGTGGACAAGGAGCGCGCGGATTACTTTACCAGTAACTTTTGCCCGGAATGCGTCGCGCCGGTTTGTGAAGGAAAATTTTCGCTGTCGCTTGAAAAGGCAAATCTTTCTGTTTTAACAAAGCTGGGCGTTAAAGAAGAAAATATTGTGATTGCAGATAATTGCACTTCATGCCAGGACGAGTTCGGGTCATTCAGGCGCGAGGCGGCGTTTCTTGATATTCCGAATGAACAGAAGGCTTTGCGCTTTACGGTTCAGGCGGCATTTGTAATTTAGTTTATTTTTTGGTAATATAATAGTAAATAATTTTTATGGGATGGATATATGGCAGATATTAAGGAAGGATTCCGCATTGCAGTAGCGGCCGCTCTTAACAAATTCAAAAATGACAAGGCAATTGATGCCGCCGATATAAGCGCTTCGTCTCTTTCGCTTGAGACGCCGCCGGATTCTTCGATGGGTGATGTAGGTCTTCCTATGTTCCCGTTTGCAAAAACCTTCCGCATGGCTCCCCCGATGATTGCAGGCGAAGTCGTTAAGATTTTGAGCTCAGCCGGCGAGCTTGACGGCGTAAAGGTTTCTTCACTCGGAGAATTCAAAGCAGTAGGTCCTTATGTAAACCTTAAGCTCAACAAGGCACAGGAAGCCCTTTCGATTCTTTCGCGCATCAAAAAAGAAGGAAGCGATTACGGCTCGTTTGATTCAAAAGGAAAAAAGCCGCTTGAAGGCCGCCGCGTAATGGTAGAGTATTCAAGCCCGAACACAAACAAGCCGCTTCACCTTGGACACATGCGTAACGATGCGCTCGGAGAAAGCGTAAGCCGCATCCTTAAAAAAGCAGGCGCCGAAGTATTCAAGGTTAACATCATCAATAACCGCGGAATCCACATCTGTAAGTCAATGCTTGCATACAAGCTTTTCCATGAGCCGAAAGGTGAAACGCCACAGTCGCTCGGAATTAAAGGCGACCATTTTGTAGGTCAGTGCTATGTTGAATTTGAGCGCTATTACAAGGGCGAAAAAGACAAGCCTGAAACAGGACATCCGGAGGCATTAAAGCAGGCAGAAGAAATGCTCGTTAAATGGGAGCAGGGTGACGAGGAGACAAGGACGCTCTGGAAAAAGATGAATGACTGGACGTTGAACGGCGTTCAGGAAACATATGACAGAACAGGCGTTTCGTTCGACAAGCTTTATTTTGAAAGCGACACATACCTTAAGGGAAAGGACGAAATTGCAAAGGGACTTGAAAAAGGAATTTTCTTCAAGGCAGAAGACGGCTCTGTCCGCATTGATGTTACGGAAGCAGTCGGAAAAGGAAAGGACGGCGAGGATCACGAAAAGGTTCTTTTGAGAAAGGACGGAACTTCAGTTTACATCACGCAGGATATCGGAACTGCAATAAGCCGCCACGATGACTGGGCATTTAACCAGCTTGTTTATGTTGTAGCAAGCGAGCAGATTTTCCACTTCAAGGTACTTTTCTATATTCTCAAGAAGCTTGGATTTGAATGGACGGACAAGCTTTTCCATTTAAGCTACGGTCTTGTAAATCTCCCGAACGGACGCATGAAAAGCCGCGAGGGAACTGTAGTTGATGCAGACGATTTGATTGACTCCCTCCGTGATGAAGCTCTTGAGGCAATCAAGGAAAAAGGACGCGAGGAAGAAGTTGGAGATGCTTCGTTTGTTGCAGAAAAGGTTGCACTTGCAGCGCTCCATTATTATCTCCTTCAGGTTTCTCCGGTCAAGGACATGGTATTTAATCCTGAGGAATCGCTTTCGTTCAACGGAAATACAGGTCCGTACCTTCAGTACATGGGAGCCCGCATTGCTTCGATTTTGCGCAAGGCAGAAGAAAGCGGAATTACTCCTTCGCTTGAAAATGTATCGCTCCTTGATTCACAGTACGAATGGGAGCTTATCCGCGCGCTTGGTGACTTCCCGTCGATTGTGGCACGCTCAGCTGAAAATCTTGATCCGAGCGGAATGGCGTCATATCTTTATGATGTTAGCCGTCTGTTCAGCAAATTCTACCAGCAGTGTCCGATTCTGGGCGCAGATGACAGTGCACTTAAGGCGGCGCGCTTAGGCCTTGCAGAATGTACGCTCCTTGTTATGAAAAATGCAATGGACCTTGTGCTCGTAACATATCTTGACAGAATGTAAAAAGTAAGCAGGAAACAAAAATGATTTGCGGAAAATGTTTATCGGTTTTGAAGACGGTTTTAGTTTGCGCGCCGCTTGTGTTAGGCGGCTGCGTAAAGGTTCCCGAAATGACGCTTCCTGAAATCGAGGAAGTAAGGAAAAACAGCTTCCGTGAATTGCTTAGCGAGACACAGACTAAGCCTTACAATTTACAGGAATTCGTACCCGGCGCGCTTGGAGGCGTCTGGTATGATTACATCAACAGCGATCCTAAGACATTCAATCACCTTATCGGTGAGCGAGATGGTGAAAGCACCGCTATCATTGATTCTACGACAGATTCATTTACAGATTATGACATGGTTTCACGGAAATGGATTCCGCGCCTGTGCTTTTTTGAAATAGAAACTGATGAGGAAAAAGGTACGCTCACC